>JBAXKQ010000092.1:0-12670 GCA_037135275.1 bacterium | reverse complement strand
ATGCTCTCATTGCAAGCTGTGCCTCGTCGTCGCCCTCGATGAGAACGTCCGCGCCCGCCCATCTGGCCTCCCAGGCCGCCGTGTGTTCGGCATGGAGCGTGTCCCAGCCGGCTGCACCGGCCGCATCCAGGATCCCGGCCGGCGATTTCACCCCGGCATCACGACTCGTGGCAACTGCTGTGCGCTTCTCGACTGTGACGCTGCCGCCGGCCGGTATCTTCAGCACCGCCGACAACCTCACACGTCTTCTCTCCTCGTGCTGCTCCCAAGCCGCCCCGGCGGCAATCAGCCGGCTTTCAATATCCACGCAGTCGCCGCTGTCGATCTCAAGATGACAGCAAATGGCTGACACCCCGGCCCGCGTCACCTGTGCCTCCTTGAAATGATCATAGCCGTTGGTCCGCACGTCTGCATCGATCCCGGCAAACACCGTGACCTCAATGGCGCGGTCGGCTCTCAGCGTCATTCGCTGCACACATACGGCCGGACGCACAGCGCTGACAAAACGCTCAAAACTGACGCGAATGCGGCCGGACGGCGAATCCCAGTCGAGCTCGCGCCTCAGCGTGGCGGTGCGCATGTCCAGCGTACGAGTGCAGGCGTCGATGCGGCTGCGTTCCAAGTCAAGCGGTTCCCCGGCGACAACCGGACAGAGATCAAGGAAGAAAGGCAGATTGACCAGTTCGGAGTTGCATAGAGGGTGAGGGCCGTAGATGCCCGGGACATAGGCCCCCCATTTTGCCTTCGTCTCCACGAACTTCTCGGACGTCACGTTGGCCGGGCGGCGCATGTAGTCTGCATTTTGCGGTGCGTCGCGAAGATGCTCCTCCAAAGAGCCGCGCAAGTGCAGGTAGCCGCTGCCGAGCGTAAAGAGGCCCTCATACGCCCGGTTGGTTGAAACTTTGAACCCGTTCTCGATAATGGACCATGTTTGAGACACCAGCCAATCCCCCCCCCGTTATTCCGCCGACATCCGGTTTCCATGGTTCCGAAGCCGGAGCCATGGAAGTTGCCATAGAAAGGGTGAGCCTGCAAGCTGCGGTTTGTCAGCGGTTTTCCAGGCCGTTGTCATTGACACACACATAGTCGCCGTCACTCCATCTGCCCCAAAGGTCACCAGAGGCCACGAAGCTGCGTAATGGCGCAGGTTACCAGCAATCCGTCCGCCACAAGGGGCATCTCAACCAGCGCTGCTACTCCATCAATGAGGATTTACCAGGAGATCGACGGATCGGATCTTGCCCCCACCCGATACCGACCCGATCGGACCACAGACGGAGGAAGGGATGCCACCCTCAGGCTGTGAAGAAGGCCTCGTAGAGGCTGTGGACGGCGCGTTCGCGGTCCTCGGCCTTGACGCCGAACATCATGCTGATCTCGGAGGATCCCTGATTCATCATCTCGATATTCACAGATGCTTTGGCCAGGGCCGCCGTGGCCTTGGCGGCCATTCCAACGGCAAAGTGCATACCTTCGCCGACAATCATGATGAGCGCCAGACCGCGCTCTACTGACACATCGGCGCCGAGCTCATTCCTGATCCGGCCCATCACGCGATCCTCGGTCCCGGCATCGATCTTTTCCTCCGACACAATCACAGACATATCATCAATGCCTGAAGGAGTGTGCTCGTAGGACATCCCCTCCTCCTCGAGAATCTGGAGGAGACGCCGGCCAAAACCCACCTCACGGTTCATCATGTACTTGCTCACGAAGATGGTACAGAACCCCTTGCTCCCGGCTATGCCGACAACCTCGCCGGAAACATGCTTGCGCTCAGGCATGACAAGTGTGCCCGGCGCCGACGGCCTGTTGGTGTTCTTGATGCAGATCGGGATCCCTGCCCTCACTGCCGGGACTATGGCCTCATCATGAAAAACGCTGAAGCCGGCGTACGAAAGCTCGCGCATTTCCCTGTATGTGAGCTCCGTGATCGGCCTGGCCTGCGGCACGATCCTCGGGTCGGCCGCGAAGACCGAGTCCACGTCCGTGAAGTTCTCGTACAGGTCCGCCCTGACTGCCGCAGCCAGCACAGAACCGGTGATGTCGGACCCGCCCCTGGGGAAAGTGACGGTATGCCCGTCGGGTGTCGCTCCAAAAAAGCCCGGGAAGACAATGATACCCTTCCGCTGCCGCAACGCGTGGAGCTTCCTGTAGGTTTCGTCAAGAACCATGGCCGCGCCGTAATCGTCGCTCAGCAGCATTCCAGCCTCGCCGGGGTTCACATAGTGGGCATCAGCCCCCATGCTGCGCAGGAGCGCGGCAAACATCCACGCACTGTTGTCCTCGCCACCCGCCTTCATGGTGTCTATGTACCGCTTCCTGTGCGCGGTATCGCCATGCATGCGGGCCTGCAGGTCCCTGGCGATGCGGTCCATTACATCGGGCGCAAGCTTGAGATCCCTCTGGATGTGCTCAAACCTGTCCTTGAGAACCTTGAACTCCGCCTCGGCCGAACCCGCCGCCAGTATCTTGTCCGCACAGGCAATCAGCAGGTCGGTAACCTTGGTATCCTTTGCGTGCGCCTTGCCCGGGGCCGACACGACAATGATCCGCCTGTCTGAATCGGCGAGGACAATGTCCGCCACTTTCCGCATCTGGACTGCGTTAGCCAACGATGTGCCGCCGAATTTTGCAACCTTGAGCGTCATTCGAAATCCTCGATTCTAAGGCGTATGGTCCTGCCGCCGACCATCTTCATCGAGTCAATCTCGCGAAGCGCCGCAACGACCTGGCCTTCCCTCGCCTTGTGGGTTACGAAGACCACCGGCACCCTGCCGGCGGTTCTCTTCATTTCGGTCTGGCGGACCGACGCTATACTTATGCCGTTCCTGCCGAGCGTGACTGAAATCCTCCCGAGTATGCCGGGCTTGTCGGGGAGAAGCATCCGAAGGTAGTAGCGGGATCCGGTCTCACCGCTGTCGAGGAGCCTGGCCTCGCTAATTCCACGCGGGAACGGCGAGACACGGTCGTTCGATCCGGTAGCAAGTTTCCGTGCAAGGTCCACGATATCGCTGACCACCGCGCTGGCGGTCGGCATACGGCCCGCGCCCCGGCCATAGTAGAGCGTCACGCCTGCGACGTCGCTCTTGACCAGCACCGCATTGAAGACACCGCCCACGGAAGCAATCATGTGATCGGCCGGGACCAGCGCCGGCCCAACGCGCGCCTCGACAGCGCCATCTACCCGCCGTATCGCCGCCAGGAGCTTCACCCGGTACCCGAGATCTCGCGCCCAGGCAATGTCCTCGTGGGCAATGCCGCGGATACCCTCGACCGGCATGGACTTGAGCGAAATCCTGGAACCGTACGCCAGCAGGGCCAGGATGGCAGCCTTGTGCGCGGTGTCGTGCCCGTCGATGTCCAGTCCAGGGTCAGCCTCGGCATAGCCGGCGGCCTGCGCCTCTTTCAGCGCCACGTCGAACGACATCCCTTCCTGTGACATCCTGGTCAGGATGTAGTTGCAGGTCCCGTTGAGGATTCCGTGGATGCTCTCGATATTGTCGGCCACAAGGCCACGGCTCAGTGCGCGGATCACCGGGATGCCGCCGGCCACGGAGGCCTCAAAACACACATCCACGCCGGCTTTGTCGGCGGCTCCGAAAATCTCCCCGCCGTGCCCGGCCAGGAGGGCCTTGTTGGCCGTGACCACGGGCTTGCCGAAACTCAGGGCCTGAAGAATGAACTTGCGGGCAATGTTGGTGCCACCGATAAGTTCAACCACAATATCGACCGACGGGTCGGCTATCGCACACCCCGCATCTTTTGTGAGGATGCCACGGTCGACCTTGACGCCGCGATCGCTCTTGAGGTCAAGGTCGGCGATTCTCTTCAGCGCGATCCTCACGCCGGCGCGCTCGGCAATCAACGCGCCGTTCCTCTGAAGGCACTCAACAACGCCAGCCCCGACCGTACCGAATCCCAGCAGACCTACACCAATTTCCCTCATTTGCTTCGCTCCGCATATTGTGTGGAATCAATTATCATTAGCCGAAAGCGGGCCCCGAGTCAAACACGACGTTGGGGCGGCAACGGGTGCGGTCTTCTTTCCTCGACTACAGCCCGAGCCAACTCAGAACCGCGTGGACCACCACGCTGAAGACAAGCATGACGAGCACGAGCGGCAGGATGCGCCGCATTGCAGAAAGCACAGGCGCCCCGAAATAGTCGCGCGTGACAAGAATGCACGTGTGCACCGGCGACAACATCATGCCGGCGTGCCCGAAGCCAAAAGCAAGCGCCAGCGTGGCCAGCGTCGATAACTCCCCGCCGGACCCCCGCATCAACTCCACGACCAGCGGAAATGAAACACCCACAAAGCCAACCGCTATCCCGGTCACAAAGCCGGCCAGGAACGGCAACGCCGCCACCGCGCAAACAGCCGGTATGCCCCACCCGCGCATCTCGCCGCATGCAACGGCTATCAACCCCGAGTTCTTCAGAAGCGCCTGGAACACAAGCACTCCCCCAACGGTAAGGAGAATATTCAGGGACTCCTTCCTTGCCAGAGTCCTGAAGAAGAGACGCTGCCCGCGACGCGCGTCATCATGCACAATCAGCGCCGCCACGGCCAGCAAGCCAGCCAGTACTGCTGCCAGCTTGCCCTTTTCATCCCCGATTGCCGGCACGATTCTATTCAGGACAGGCGGAAGAACCACGGCGCTTGCGAGGACCACTGTCAGCATGGCGGCGAAGAACGCGGTCCTGGTGGCGACTTCTGCGACCTTGACCGGCTCGATGGCCAGCTTCTTCATGTGCGGCCGGATCAGGAAGAAATACCCTACCAAGATCGCCGCAGGGGTGAAGATAAACTGGCCGGCAGCGAACTGCCAGCTGTCCAGCCCAAAGATCCTGGTGGCAACAATGACCCCTGGATACAGTGGCCACCAATATTCAATGACGTGCCTGAACCAGTAGTTAACCGCCATTTTCCACGCAGGAATGCCGGCATCACGCCCCGACATCGAGTCGCCGGCCACCTGCTGGATGAAAGGCGCCGAGAAAAGGGCGCCGCCAGGCATCGGTATTGTGCCGAGTACCGCTGGAATCGCCATCATCGCCCAGGCCCTGCCGCGCCGACCGGCCCATCGGTTCACCAGCGAGAGCAACCCGTTAGTGTTTTCCGGCCTGGTCATGAATGCGCCGAATTCGATGATCATCGCCACTACCGCCAGCAGGAGCCACATCTGTCCCGACGCAAGCGCTGCGCAAAGATGGCCGGCAACCTCCGGCGCCCCGTTACCACCACAAAAATCGAGCGCAATGGCGCCGGTCACCAATGCCACGCCGAGCGGGACGCCCCCGCGCGAAAGCGACAGCATGCAGGCAAAGACTGCAAGAATCAGGACAATGGCGGGAATGGTCACGTGCGGGGGCTCCAAAGGCGGACTACTTCCGGATGTACTTCCTGCATTTCACACCGGCCTGCGCAAAGAGGGCGCGCGTCTGCCGGCTGAACTGGTAGTCATCCTCATAGACGACCTCAGAAATTCCGGCGTTGATTATCATCTTGGCGCATATAAGGCACGGGCTCGCCATGCAGTAGAGCGCAGCGCCCTCCACTGATATCCCGTGACATGCGGCCTGCACTATGGCGTTCTCCTCAGCGTGTGAGCAGATGCACTCGCCGAGATCGGCTCCGGATGGCGAGTCGCCGGCACAGCGCGGACAGCCACCGTCGCAGCAGTTCCTGACGCCGCGAGGCGTGCCGTTGTAGCCCGTGGAGATGATGCGGGTGTCTTTGACAATCACCGCGGCAACCTGCCGGCGCAGGCAGTTGCTTCGCGTCGCCACAACCCTGGCGATATTCATGAAGTAGGTATGCCAGTCCGGCCGTTTGAGTTTCACGTGCTTCATGGAACTGAATGTAGGCCCTACTGCCATGCGTTTCAACCAGGAACTTGCCAACAAGCAACGGGGTCACGCAGGAAGTCTGCGCCCGGTACCCGTCGAATCTCAAGCCTGCGGCCGAACACATCGGAAAACTCCCTGGCAATCCGGTCACGCACATCCCCGATTCCAGGGCAGTTCTTCCCAAGCAGCGACTTCAACGAAGTCACCCGCTCGTTCTTGAGCCCGCATGGCACTATGACCTCAAACCCCGTCAGGTCCACGTCGACATTGAAGCTCATTCCGTGCGAAGTGGTCCAGCGCTTCAACCTCACCCCTATTGCGGCCAGCTTCCCGTGGTCCGTCCACGCGCCCGTCATGCCGCCCCGCCGGAACGCCGTCACCCCGAAGCCGGCGGCCGTCCTGATGGCCACTTCTTCCATGGCTGAGGTATAACCACGAATATCAGCCTCCGCTCCGGATAGCGCCAGGATAGGGTACAGGATCAACTGGCCGGGGGCGTGGTACGTGATGTTACCGCCCCGCGTTGAATGAACAAGGGCGACGCCGCCGCGGGCAAGCGCGCGCGGCGACTTCAGCAGCCCGGCCGTGTCACCGCGCCTGCCGATCGTGACAACCGGCAGGTGCTCAAGAAACAGCACGATGTCACCGATCTCGCCGGCAATTCTGGCGGCAAGCAGGCGCTCCTGCAATTCCGACATCACATCGTACGCTACCGGTCCATCAAGGAATATCGCCAGCGCCTTCATATGGTAACACCCCATCCCCCGGAATGTAGACATGACCGCGCCCGAGAGCAAGTACCGTGAGCAACCAGCCTGACGGAGGCCATGTCATTCTCTCACTCTGGACACGGCGCCGCGGCGGCGGCGGGATTGTTTCCAACAACAAACCTGCCGGACATAGCTCTTTACACCACCATCCCGCCTCGGCTAGTATCCGCCGCATGGAACTTACCAGCGACCAGAAAAAGACAGTGGCGAAGTGGATCACGGACGGCGACGGACTATCCGAAGTTCAACGGAAGCTTTCCAGCGAATTCGGCATGACCATGACATTCATGGATGTGCGCTTTCTTGTCGACGATCTTGGCGTAACGCTCAAGAACAAGCCGGTTTCCATCTCCAAGAACCAGTCCCTCCAGCCCGCAAGCGACCAGACTGCCGCCCCCGATGCTGACCCCGGGTATGAAGATGGAGTCATCGATGAGCCGGCACCAGTGCCAGCCGACGGGGTTCTGTCGAATGTGAGCATTGACATAGACGTTGTCATGAAGCCCGGCACCGTCGTTAGCGGTAATGTGGTCTTCAGCGACGGCGTCAAGGCATCCTGGGCTCTCGACACCTATGGCCGCCTTGCCCTCGGCGCCAGCAAAGAGGGCTACAAACCCAGCCAGGCCGACATCCAGGCGTTCCAGCAGGAACTCGGCAGGCAGCTGAAGAAGCGCGGCTTCTGACCTGAAGCCCGCTCACCAGCCTGCGGTGGCTAACCCATGTCTCCGGAATGGCCGGACGTCGATACTCATCCCATGGACGGGGAAGTCATGGCGGAGTTCCGCGTCGGTCTGATCACCGGGCCTTGGCGGCCGGCGGTTTCGGGGCGTCCTGCAGCGGAACGAGCCTGAGCACAACGGTCCGGTTCTTCTTCCGCGATTCCGCGTCCATGTTCGGGTACGGCGTGATCGGCGACCCGCCCGCGGATGTCGCGACAACCGAACCTGTCGGCATACCACACTCCTGGATCAGGTAGTCCGCTGCCGCCTTTGCCCTGGCAAGCCCAAGTTCATAGTTGCCAGAATAGGCCGTGTTGGTGCTCAGCGGGACGGTATCCGTGTGGCCGACAACAACCATGGCCAAGCCATCCATCTTGTTCTTAAGCTGTCCGGCAATGAGCTCAAGGTCCGTCTTTGCCTGCTCCCTCAGGTTCGCCATGGACGAGAAGACGCCATAGCTGAAGATCATTACGACAGTCCTGTTGGTCCTGGTAACTTGCAGGCCGTCAACAGAGACATCGGGCCACTTCAGGACGGCAGCCACCGGCGGCTGAACCGCGGCCTTCACCACACCTGTGGGCACCGCCGCCGTGAGGCGCTCACTTGTCCGGTTGGTGGCAGGAATGGCCGGCAAGCTCTGTACGACCATCGCTGGCGCGGCGACCGTCCTGTCAATTGACCCGGTCGCGTTTTCATGCGACGCCGGCTCCCGAACGACCGAAGCCACCATTGTGCCCCTGATTCCAATCCCGCCAAGGAAGGCGATAACACTCGCGACCGCCGCGATCGACAGAGTTTGCAGGATCGCCCGTCGCTTGCCGGCCCGCTCCGCAACCCTGGCCGGCTCCTGCAGCGTCCGGGCAAGCTTTGACTGCAACTTGCCCCGCTCCGCCGCGGCTGCCTCCATTGCCATCTCGTGGCGCCTGCGCTCCTCTCGAAGAGCCTTGCCGGCCTCGTCGGCAATACGCTGCGCAGCGGCCAATTCCTCCTTGGCCGCCCGCGCAGCCCCTGCAACGTTCGCAATTTCCGCCTGTAGCGCCGGCATTCTGCTGCCCAGGGAAGCGTTCTCCTCTGTCAGTCGCCTGCACTGCCGCGCCTGCTCATCACCGGCCTTCTTCGCCACTTCAGCGGCCTGCATCGCAACCTGGGCCGTCCGCTCAAGCTCGCCAATGCGTTCACGCGACTCCTTCTCCGAGGCCGACAGCCGCTCGCCCGTCCGGACAAGTTCCCGCCTCACCCGCTCTGTCTCGGCCCTGGCCTGATCAAGCGCAAGAGTAGAGTTCTCGACCTGCTTTTCCATCTGGGTCAGCGAGATGGCGAGCCGTTTTTCCTTCTCGCTCACTGCCGGGTCGACTGCCGGCACCGGGGTCATCCTCTTCTCCGCCAGCTTCTTCCTGGCCTGCTCGAACGCGATCATGCTCTGCTCGTGTTCGACCTTGAGTTGCGACAGGCGCTGGACAAGCTGCGTCTCCCGCGCCTTGCCCTGGTCAATCGTGTTCTGGTCCTGAATCTTCTGTTTCTCGGCGTCAATACGAACCTGCTCAACAACCCCGGACAAAGCAGCGGCGTCCGCCTCCGTGCGCGCAATGCGCTCCATGAGCTCCTGCTCCCTCTTCCGCCAGTTCTTCTGCGCCTGCGCGTGGGCAGCCTGATCATCTTCGAGTCTCTGCTGGATTTCGCGGACCGCCTTGGACGCCGCATCGGCGCTCTTCCCGAGTTGCTCGGCCCGGAGAATGGCATCCCCCTCCTTCTGCCTGATCTCCTGCTGGATCGCCTCGTACTTGCGTCGCCGTTCCTCGGCAAGCTGAGTGCTCTCCGCCATGCGCGCAGCTGCTTCCCTCAGCTTGATTTCAAGTTCTTTCATCCGGCCGACGATCTGCTGTTCCCTTTCACCGTCCATGCGCCGGGTTTCAGCATGAAGGGCTTTCTCCCGATCCAGCTCCGCCTTGAGTCGTGAACCATCCGAAACACGGGCCTCGAGTGAGCGACGCAGCTGCTCGGCTTTCTGGGAGACATCGGCGTCCTTCTTCCTGATCTCAAGCTGCAGTGCTTCATCCTTCTGCCTGATCTCAATGGCTACCTGCTGCGCCGCCGCAAGTTGGACGGCAAACTCCTTGGCCTGGGCATCCAGCTCCTTTATCCGGCCGGCCGCCTGCTTTTCTTTTTCAAGCGAAAGCCGCCGCGTCTCGGCGTGCGTTGCCCTTTCGTATTCCTGGTCCGCCTTGAGTTTGGCGATGTCGCCGGAAGCAGTTCCAAGTTGTCTTTCGAGCTGCGAGATCCGCAGGCCGCACTCCTCTTCCCGCCGCCTGCTATCGATGTGCAGGTTCTCGTCCTTCCTGGTCAATTCCTCCATGGCACGGACCGACTGGGCCAGCCGTGAGCCGAGCGTTCTTGCCTCCGCTTCAAGTTCCTTGATACGGCCTGCAGCCTGCTGTTCCTTGTCCGCGGCCACGCGCCGCCACTCGCCATTCTGTGCCTTCTCCTGGTCAAGCGAGGATTTTGACCTGACGCTTTCAGCCGCGCTGTTGCTCAGCGCCCTTTCCAATTCCGCCGCACGCCCGGCCTGCGCGGCCTCCGTTGTCCGCATCGCGCCGAGGAGAATCTCGTCACCCTCGCGCAGGACGTCACCATCCCGCGGCACGTCCGCGAGTTGATCAGAGAGCCCGCGGTGCTCCTTCATGCGCTTTTCATCGGGCCCGCCCACCCGCCTGGTTTCGGAGGCCACATGGTCGACCGGCTGCCCGGCTTCACGCGCTTTCCCGTTCATCAATGGCGATCCGTCGACCGGATCATGCTCCTTGTCTGACGACTCCGCCTGCGCAAAGAGCTCCTGCTGTCCAGAAGCCAAGTCCGGTCCCCTTGAAGCCGCCGCGGCGCCTTTCCTGCGGACAATGGGCGTGTCGGGCTTTATGAGGTCACGGACCTGCACACTGCGGTTGCTGACCCGGTTGACAAGCACATCGCCGCCCACGAGGGTGCCGTCATGCACGAGGAGAGGTATTGCCAGGAGATTGTATGGACCGATGGTGCGACCGTCGGTGCATTTCGCGTCCCACTCGAGCTTCAGCTCCTCAACCATTTCGGCGGGGGACCATATGGCCCGGTCGTCGGAGACTTTGCTACCGGGGGGTATACGGTTCTGGATTGCCAGTTTGCAGATATCAGTGACGCCAAGCGGGCCGCGCACTGTTCCGTCAGGCGTCTTGAGATACAGCTTGTCAAACGGGCCCGGTCTTTTCAGCCTGCTAAGCGTTACAGACATGAGCGTGATCCCGCCGTGCTAACTCGAACCCGTTCAACGCAATATCAATGGGTCAGTGGTCCGCAACCTACATCTTTGAACCTGAAACAGTCAAGGTAAACCCTCTTGCCCGGATCCCCACACAAGCGCCTGGCACCACCGTGTTCAGGACGTGGTGAATGATGCGGCCACCGCCAGGCCCGTGGCTGCGGCGGCGGATCCGGAGTTGCACCCGTCTCTACCACAAAGGATCGATCAACCCCAGCAGCCGGTCTTTTGTCACGGTGCCGGCAGTGTTTGCTGTGTTCTTCCTCGCGAGCACATAATCCACAAAACCGGCCGCCTCCGCCCGGCCCATACCGCACGCGGCGGGCGAGGCTTCGATACCGAGTGCGTCGAGATACCGGACAATGCCATCGGCCCCCCGCATGTCCGGCGGAAACATCGAGTATACCTTGTCGAGCCTGTCCGGAATCTCGCGCTCAAGGTGCGTGAACAGGACCGGCAGAAACACGGCGTTGGCCTTTCCGTGCGCTATGCCGTGCCGCATTGTGAGGAAGTAGCCCATGGCATGGAGCATTGTGGTGCCGGTGTGATCTATGACAATCCCCGCAAGGGCTGCCGCATACAGGAGTGCAGCCTTTGCTTCGCCGACGCCGTCCACAGCCCCCGGCAGACTGCTGATGATGAGGTTCATTGCCTCCAGGGCGACCGCGTCGGAGAAAGGCTGGCATCGCCGGGATGTGTAGCCCTCCAACGCGTGCGTAAATGCGTCGCAACCGGTCTCAGCCAGGAGGGCAACCGGTATGCTGTCCAGGACGGAAGGATCCAGAATGCCGGCAGCCGGATACGTGTGCCGGCTTTCAAATGTGACCTTGTCATTGCACCGCAGGTCGGAAATAATTGCATATCTGTTGGCCTCGCTGCCCGTCCCGCAGGTGGTCGGGATCGCTATCATCCGCAGCGGGCCGTGGTCATAGTCGCTTCTGCCGAGAAGCGGGGCAAATCTCCCGCCGTTTGTGGCGAGTGCAGCAATGCATTTGGCCGCGTCAAGGGCGCTTCCGCCGCCCAGGCCAATAACCAGGTCAGCGTTGATCCTGATGGCAGCGGCCGCTCCGTGCTCCACAGTCTCAATTGACGGGTTCGGCTCCACCCCGCCGAACACCTCCACTTCCCTGCCCTTGAGCGCGACACACACGCGTTCCAGCAACCCGCTCCGCGCGGCGGAGCCACGTCCTGTCACCACGAGCACCCGCCCCGCCCCGGGGCAGAAGGCGGCCAACCCGTCCACCAGCCCCCTGCCGTAGTGCAGGCGCACGGGCGTTCCGAAAGCGAACTGCCCGTCGCGGTCAGAAGCTGAGTTCATATTCCCTCTGTGTCGCAACCGGCGAACACGGCGTAATCATCCTGTCACGCCCGCCGGCCATTGTTTGTCAGTAGCATGTTATGAGTGCGACAAGCTCCAGCGGCTCAGAACCGTCGTTGCACACCGAATGCGACTGGCCCTTTCCGGTCAGGATCGCATCGCCAGCCGACACACGGGACTCCATGGATCCGTCGCACAGAACAGCCGACCCGCGGGTAACGAGGTAGACTTCATCCTCGCCTTCGTGCTGGTGCTCGCCGATGCTTGTGCCCGGCGGCAGGACAAGCCTGGCGCACAGTCGCGTCTTCGAGCCGAATTCATCCTTCTCGAAGTAGTGGGTGATGGTCACAACTCCTTCACCGCCGCGCATCTTCTCCCTCTTCTCAACCCGCATCTCAGCTTGTTTTCTGATCATACACATCTCCGTTTCGAAGTACGGCACGCCACATTGACTCAGCCTGGAATGAACCGGAACAATCTACCTCCGTACGCATTCCCTGTCGAGTCGCCGATGAACGTATGCCACAAGGAACGCCATACCGGCGAGGTTGCTACGCTGTTCTGGCGGGATGAAGCAAGCAGGGCAACGAATGACCCGCCGAAGCTTGATTCCGGTGCATCCTGCGGCAGGATACGCCCACTCCCTGAAGGGAACCGGTTCTTCCGCTGCCGGGGGAAAAGCAAAAGCGGAAGGTGGGAGCGAGCAAAAGCGGAAAGCGCG
>JBAXKQ010000091.1:0-12699 GCA_037135275.1 bacterium | reverse complement strand
ATCGCAGGTTGCCATGGAGCTGGGGCTCAAGGGCATGAACACCACGCCGACACACGGCGAGGTATCTTTCGAAATCGCGCTGCTGCAGGGTGTGGGCGAGCTTGCCGGCGGGCGGGCCGATGTTGCAGTTGTCGGTGCGGCTGATGAGCTGAACCATTTCCATCTGGCTGCCGGCTTGAGGTGGGGCTGGTGGGACGCCGGCAGCACGGCTTGTGCTCCGTTCGCCGCGGGCGACGCGGGACGACGGCGTGCATTGCAGGGCGAGGGCGCAGCGATGTTTGCGCTTGCCAGGCCGGATGCGGCGCGGCCGGCGCTTGCGTACGTCTGGGGAGTGCAGCTCGGAATAGCCATGGCGCCGGACGGCAGTGGCTTCGATGCCAGGGCCGAGGCCGCTTTGATCAGGCAGACTGTCGAACAGGGTGGCGCGACGCTTGGTGATGTCGGACTGCTCCTCACGGGCGCGAACGGGTGGCATGTGATGGATGCCAGGTACCTGGCCGTTGCTGAGGCACTCTCGAAGGAGGCCGGCCGGCCGGTTGCATGCGGCGCCTACAAGCAGTGGTGCGGGGAATTCCATGCCGCATCAGCCCTTGGCTTGCTGGCGGCAATTGGTGTGGTGCGCGGCGACCTTGAAGCCGGTCATTTTGCCGGGCCGGCCAATGCGGGGAGTGTGCCGGTCGGAGCGGCCGGGCGCACGGTCGTGCTTTACACGCTCTCAGTCGGCGGCGAGAGGGGAATAAGTTGCATATCAGGGCAACCAGATTCCAGGCGCTGACAGCAGCGGCCGTAATGCTGGCGACGGCTGCCGTCCTCCTCAGCGGCGGCATGGTCCGGATCGCGCTGCTCTGCGGCACGGCGGTCGTCTACCTTGTGGTTACCGGCCTTGGGGTTGCCTTCCTTTCGCTTCAGTTGTTTGGCCGGAGTATTTGCCGCGTACCCACATTGGAGAAGGCGGTTGCTCTTACTTTCGATGACGGGCCGGATCCGGTCCGTACTCCCGGACTGCTGGATCTTCTCGCTGCGAGGGGAGTCAAGGCGACGTTCTTCTGTGTCGGCGCCGAGGTCTTGAAGGCTCCCGAAATCGTTGCCCGTGCGAGCAGGGAAGGTCACCTGGTCGGGAACCACGGTTTTGGTCACAGCAATCTCACCAACTTCTACGGAGTTGGCCGTCTCCGTGGCGACATTGGCAGGGCGCAGGCGGCGATCACCGAAGTGACCGGGCGGCCGCCGGAATTCTTCCGGCCTCCGATCGGTTTGAGCAATCCGCGTGTATTCCGGGTAGCCGGTGAACTTGGGCTGAAGGTTGTGGGGTGGAGCATTCGCAGCCTGGATACGAAGGGGGCGCCGGTCGATGCAGTGATAGGGCGCGTCAGGGGCGGGCTCAGGCCGGGGGCGATCATCCTCCTGCATGATGGCCATCAGGATCCGGATCGGGTGCTGGGGCTTGTGGCTAAGCTGGTTGACTCGGTGAAGGCGGACGGGTATCAATTTGTGCGCCTCGACGAGCTGCTTTCCGGCGCGCAGGGGGTAAGATGATACGCCGGCCTGGTTTATTGTTCTGTGCGTTGGTCCTCCAGGTGCCGCTCTTTCTGGCCGTTCCGGCTGCGAAGCTGGCGGCGGCGCCGACCAACGATGTGCAGCTCGCAGACATTGCGCGGGTGATGTCGTCTGCCAGCACCGTTTTTGCCCGATTCGAGGAGGAGCGGTATGTATCCCTGTTTGATGAACCGTTGAAATCGGACGGGTATCTCTGCTTTGTTGCGCCGAATTTGATCCGATGGGAGATGAGCGGGCCGTATCGCTCGATCCTGATATCGAACGGGAGGAATGTGGGGCAGTTTGAGTGGATGAACGGAAAGCGTGAGAAGCTCAATACAGGGCTTGAAGGGGTTGTCAGGCAGGTGACCGGCCAGATGGCCATGATACTGAGGGGGCAGTTCAAGGGTGACCGGAAGGACTCGTACCAGGCGTCGGTGGCGGTGACGAATGGAGTTACTGTGAACCTTGTGCCCAGGGGGGCGGGGAAGGCCGAGTTCATAGCGTCGATGTCCGTGCAGTTCTCCCCGGACCTCACCGAGCTGCGCAGCGTAACGCTTGTCGAGCCGGACGGCGACAAGACAGTCATCCGGTTCTCGGGCATGCGGACCAATGTGACATTTGCCGCCGGTACATTTGACACCAGTGCTCCCTCCGACATTGCAGAGATCCTGAAAGCCCTGCCGCAATGATCCGTGGACGGGGGGGCTATCGCTGTGGTGGTCTCGTGATCCAGGGCATGTGTGATCATGCGACCGGGCATGCTGCGGCGCGGTGGTTGCCAGGTTGTTGAGTTGCTGGGCTGAGTACTGCAGATGGTGGCAGGTAGGAAGTGGGTCGCGCAATGGACTGTGTGCCGTCAGAAGCGTATGTGGTGCGTGGTTGGGAGAGTCAACCCTGCAGGAGACGAGCACCATCCGGTTTGTCCTAGTCAGGACTTCATCCTTTTCCTTGCGCGGTTCTGTGCCTGACGGAAAGAGCTTTCGACTGGAGGAGCCTTCGGAGTTGCGGCCGGGGCTGGGGATGGTGCCGCCAGGGGGGTGTGTTCAGTGTGCGGTTGAGTGGTTGCCTTCTTCTTTGCAGCTTCAGCCGGGCGTTGTGGTTCAGGACTGTTCTCTGAGTCGGGGTCTTCAGGTGTTGGTGTGACCCTTGCCGCTCTGGCACGGCTCAGCAACCCCGTGCGTCGTGCCAGCACCTCGAGAAGCACGAGGAGTATGGAAAATACGATAAGCCACACTCCGATTTCGACCGGGCGCCGGTGACGCGGCAGGTCCTTCCACATCGTTGACAGGTCGAGACGTTCCTTGCCGCCGGTGGCGTCAGCTATGGCCTTGAGCGTCTGCGCGCCTGTAGCGCCTTCAACCGGTTCGAATTCAGGAGAATAGGGGAGGCAGACCGGCGGCAGCGGCACCGGATCCACTCCTGCCATTTCTATGGTCGCCAGTATTGTCTCGTTGCCGCGCAACGGGATTGGCGCGACAAGGAGATCGGCCGAGCCCCATTCCATCGGGTGCCTGCTTGACTCGGGTGCTTTCCCTGGGATTCCACGCAGAACCTTGACCACGGGTCTGCCGCCGGGAATGTCCTTCTTTCGTTCAGGATCGAGATGCAGCTCCACGATGCAACTGCCGCGCTGGATCCGCTGCCTTGGAAGAATTCCGTCAGGCAGGCCTCTGAGGTTGCCGGCGGTCCAGCGTGCGAGGCTGCTGTAAAACGCGCCAGCCTCATTCCACTTCGCGAACGAGCCCGCGTACTTTCCGTCGGCCTCGCCCGTGAAGCAGAGAACGCGTCCGCTTCCAGCGTGCCAGGCGGCGACAACCGGTGCGGCGTTTTCATCCATCGTCATGGCAGCCTGCATGGCCTCGGGCCGGATGTAGCAGAGATTGTAGCCGCCGAGGGCTGGCGGGGGGCCGAATGTGCGAGCTACGAGTGTCGGCATTGTTCCGGTGCACTTCAGTGGCGTGGGCTCTTCTACAAAAGTGCTCCTCGCGACGGTGAACGTGTCCTGTGCAAAGAGGCGGGGAATCTCAGCGGCATCGGCGGTAAAGAAACACTCGCCGCCGCCACGCCTGGCGATATCCACAAGCAGATGCGCATCACAATCGGCAGGAGTGCCGAGACCTATGACGCTTATTGTGATGCCGGCTTGTCTGCACTTATCGATCAGATCGATGTATGAGCCAGGCTCCTCGGAATCGGCGGCATCGGCGAAGAGGATGATGTGCTTGGTGGAGCAAGCGCTCTTCACGATCATCGCTGCGGCGGACTTGAGTGCCTCGTAAATGAAGATGCCACCACCCATGGAGTCAATGCTCAGGATCCTGCCGCGGAGCCCGCGGTTGTCCGATACTTTACCCACCTCAACAATGGTGTGCGGTGAGCTGTCCACCGCAATAACGCCGAAATCGTCCATATCAGAAAGCAGGTCCATCACCTGTGCTGTACCAATGTTGGCAAGGTCGATCTTGCGTTTGCCGCCGCCAGCCGGACAGGCCATGCTTCCAGACCTGTCGAGCGTTACCACGATTGCCAGTTGAAGTTTGCGGTGCTCTTTGCGCAGCTCCATGGATACCGGCATGATATGTTCCAGCGGTGACTTGTAGTAGCCGCCAGGGCCGTAGGAGTGCCTGCCACCGGTGATCATGAGCCCGGTACCGAGAGTTTCAACCCACGCTGCCAGTATTTCCATGCCGCGCGGGCCGATGGTGTTGGCCTGAACATTCTCCAGCAGCACTGCCGAGTGGCCGGAGAGTTCCTCAACTGTCAGGTTGGCGGCGGCTGGCCCGACTGTCTCCACATCGACCCGGTCGGCGCGAAGCAAGTCGCCCAGGCCCGATGTCTGCGCCGGCGCAATGTGGAGAATCGGCTTCTGCCCGCGAACACCGACAAGGGTCCTGGCTGAATTGTTTTCGGGCACCGGGTCAGTTCCTTCGGTCTCTATTGAGACAGTGTGGATGACGGTTCCCGGCGATCCGGCGGCATCGCGGAACATAAGGCTGTTCAGGCCTGCTTTCACCAAGCGCTTTCCGGCGGCTATTGCGAGGGCTCCCCGTTTGAATTCGTACCGGATTGTCTGATCGGCCGGTGAACGGAGCCATGCGGTTACCAGGTATGACTCGCCGGGGCTGACCAGTTCCGGCGCCTCTATACGGCTGATGGATGTGTCGCCCACGGTCGATCGCTGAAGCAGGCGGTAGTCGCAGGCAATCTTGCGTGCCGCCGCCCGTGCAGTCGGATTCATCGGGTCCCTGCCTGTCCAGCGCCCGTCAGATACCACCAGAATCCTGCCTGCGGCCTCCTCTGGAATAGATGTCAATGCGCTCTCGATTCCCTCGGCGAGATCCGAGGCGTCGGAGCTGACATCGCCACCAAATCCAGCGAACTCGCCTGTCGCCGGCGGCCGCTCGACTACTGACCTGCGACCGAACGACACCACCGCGAGCCGGTCACGCGGGCTCATTCCGGCCGATAGCAGGTTGATCACTTCCTTCTCACTCGCTTCAGTTCCAGCCGGCATTGATTCGCTGCGGTCGCACACCACTGTGATCACGCCACCACGTTCAGGAATCCTTATAGCCGGCCTTGCAAGCGAGATCACCAGGAGCACCAGGAGTATCGACCTGATAACAGTGAGCATGCGTGTCGGTGGCCTTCGCAGTATGAGCATGGCCGCCAGTGGCAAAAGCATTATCAGCCATACTGGATAGAGGAGGGTCATACCTGGCTTGCTGCTCCTTTTTGTGAGATGAGGAGCAGATGGATTCCAAGCATGGCAATTGCGGCAAGGATGAAGATCCACGAGCATCCTGCAGTCCCGGCCTTTACGGTCTCGACGACACGCCAGTCCCCCTTTGAGCCGCTTGTGCATTTTGTCAGGTCAGACTCTTCCTCGTTCAACAAATTGACCGCGTATGCCAGCGAGTTGTCGCCTTTGACAATAGAGTAAAGCCCGGTTATGTCGGTCGGCAGCCTGACGTTTCCGCGGCTGGCCGGGATTTCGACCGGCCGGCCGCGGGGTGGGCAGACCGTGACCGTCCTGGTCGCGCGAGCGACCGTGAGCAATGGCTCGGAATCAATACGCCAGTTTGTTGTCTCCAGGCCGGCGGCCTTCAGCGCCCGCCAGTTGATGATGTTCCACAGGATTGACGGCCAGGCCGGCTGTTCGTGAAGCGTTGAAGCCTCGGGATTGAACCGGAACCTGATGATGTGGCTGCCGAACAGATCTTCTTCGTCGGTAATAAGTGGAATATTGCCGACCATGATAACGGGTGTTCCGGCCAGTTCGCCTGTGGCGTCCGCGCCCCATGCCAGTGAATCCAAGTGCAGCCCATCGGCCACAGGATGAGCGGCATCAGCCAGGAACGGGCCGACATAGGCTTTAGGATTGGCACCGGTATGAAAGCGAACGACCCATGTGTCTGCGGAGCCGGTTCTTGGATAGTCGCGGTCAGTAAACACAATCTGCGGCTCGCCAGGCATGGCTGAGATCATACCGGACGACTCGACTGCGCGTGAAATGTGCTTCTTCAGGACAGGGTCCGTAACGTTGATTGCGGCCCTGACGGCTTTCGGGGTGGCGGGACAGAGCCACACCATGTTGTCGGTTGCGAGCGCGTCAGAGGTTAGTGTGGCCCTGATCGCAGGAGAACCGGCAGGTATTGTTACGATGTGTCGCCTTCTTTCGCGCGCAGCCAGACTGAGAGCTGTTCTGGTTTGCTCTTTCTCGCGGCCATTGTCGATGGTGAGTGTTGTGACGACCGGCTGGTCGGATAGATTACAGACTTCCAGCATGCAGCGGTCGCCGTCCGGACCGGGAGTCCTTGTGGCATTGACGAACGCGACATTGCCCTGCTTTGAACCGCACGCCAGCCACTTGATGCGACCACCCGCTGGCGAGGTGTCTGGCAGGCTGTCACTCACGACCAGGATGAGTGAATTGGGCCCCCCGAGGTCGGCGGCCAAGGAAACAGTCTGATCCAGAACGGATCTGGCCGCCATGCAGTTCCACTTGCTGTCCGGGAACGACCAGCTGCCGGGCTTGTCGGTGTCCGGGCTCAATGTCCGCGGCCGGTCTCCGGCTATCATGAACCGGACAGACGAGAAGATGCCGCGCTGCAGTTCTGCGATTGCCGCTCGCCGGGCGGTGGCCCTGGTATCGCCGGCGCGCATTGATGCGGAGTCATCCAGCACCACAACAAGCGGGAATTTGTTTTTGGCCGGAACCCAGAGCGGATTGACCGCAGCAGCAACAAGCAGGGCCAGAACGGCCAGCTCGATGAAGAAGAGAAGCGGCATCTGGAACTGCCTGATCCTGCTGCCGCCCTGCCTTAGCCTTGCTTCGGTTCGCCAGAGGATGAGTGACGACACCGGGTGCGCGCGAAACCTGTTCCGCAGCAGGTAGATCGCAGCCAGGGCCGGAAGGGCAGCCAGTGCAATGAGCGCGAGCGGGTATGCCAGGAGAGGAATCATAGGGTCCGTCCAATTGACCCTGCGGAGATAGACTGCGTAAGGAATAGTACTGTCATAGAGCCTGCAACACCTGTAGTTCTTCCAACGGCCTGAGATCCGGCGCATCGTCAGCGGCGTTACCGATGATTGTCGTGATTGTTGCGCCAATCTGCCGGCAACCCCTCTGCCAGTTCTGCTGGTGCCTGGCCAGTGCTTCCCGGTATTGCTGCAGCACTACGGCGTCCGCGAAGATCTCAAGTGGCAGACCGGTCTCGCAGTCAACAAGCCGTACATTTCCCTGTGTATCAGGCTCAGCATCGACGGATGCGAGGACTTGTATGACCACCACCGCTGCTGCGCCATCGGCCATGCGTTTCAGAAACTGAAGCGGTTCACCAAGCCACAGGAGGTCGCTGATCAGGACGCGCACTCCACGCTGACGCCAGGTGGGCGGTAACGCGGCGAAACACTCTGGTGGATTCATGGGTGAATCGAACTCTATTCCGTCCCAGGCTGACGGGAGAAGTGACGCATTGGCCGCTTTTGTGCATCCGCGGGAGGTCAGCCAGAGGGTAAAGGTGCTCTTTGCGTTTGCGGCCGCGGTGGCAAGCGCAGCTGCTATCATGATTGCTGAGCCTTCCTTGCCGGTATCCTTGAGAGCCATCGATGGAGAGCAGTCGAGCATTATGTCTACGTGGGGCGTTACTTCTTCGCGATAGAGTTTCACGGTGAGCTTGTCGGTTCTTGCGTAGATGCCCCAGTCGATGCTGCGAAGGTCGTCGCCGGGCTGGTACTCGCGGTAATCATTGAAATCCAGGGATGAGCCGCTCATGTGCCCCAGGCGTTCACCCGTCATGCCGGTCATGGCGTTGCGCGGGATCATGAATGCATAGCGCATTCCAGCGGCTTCACCCTGCCGGAGATACTGGCGGTACTGGCTTTTCATTCGCTGTTGTTTCCGTCGTCGGTTCGGGTGGCGTTGCCGGAATGTGTCTCTTGAAAGCGAGAATCTGGCGACCGTACCAGTGGATATTGACGCATGTCATGATGGCGGCCCAGATGAAGGCGAAGAAGATGTGCAGATGCGGCGCCTTGGTGGTGAGAAGCGCCGTAATGTTTCCGAGCATGACCTCGTCCGGAAAGTTCGGGTGGTCCAGAGAGCCTGTCATCAGCACCCACATCCACGGCATGAATGCGCCGATTGCCATCAACAACAGGGCTGCGAGGCCGATGACCTTCTCCGCAAGCCACCGGTGGAGCAGCAACCTGTACAGCAGCACAGCGGTCATCGCATAAGCATATACGTATGCCATGACACCCCCGCAGGTTGCAATGAACAGGTTGGCTTCGCCCGGCCTGGAGTGCGACCATTTCGGAAAGGCGTGGAAGAAACCGAGTACGTCGCAGGCAATAAGCGTGATCCCGACAGTCATGCCGAACAGTACGAGCGACCATATCACGCCGGCGACCGGCCCGTTGTAGAATA
This sequence comes from bacterium, assembly GCA_037135275.1. Lineage (GTDB taxonomy): Bacteria > Verrucomicrobiota > Kiritimatiellia > SPBP01 > SPBP01 > JBAXKQ01. The sequence continues at coordinate 4,229 of JBAXKQ010000091.1, read as the reverse complement.
GAAACGCGGGAATTCGCAGCAGCCCTCGCGGAATTGTCATGCGTACCCGGACGCTCAGGCGCTCAGACTCACTGAGCGCAATGAGCATGGCAATGCAGATGCAGCCAGTAGCCAGGCCGCACCAGAAATACAAAGGGCCCATGCCGGCGTATGCGGCGAGGATGAGGAATGTAATCAATGAAGCTGCCCACGCGGCAGTGACGGTGAGGCGTACCGGCAGTGCCCGGTTGGCTGACTCAGGCATTATCATGGCGGTTGAGAATACGTGCATAACGGCCATGATGCCCGCATAGAGGAGGAGCATAGCTGCAACGACAATTGCACTGGAGACACCGAGCCCCAGTCCGGCATACCCGGAGCGGAGAAGTTCAAATGTGACCGCGACCATGGGACTAATTCCGATGACAAAGACGCCCGCTGTGGCGAGAGCCAGCAGCACCTTGAACAGGCGGCTGGCAGGCACGCAGGCAACAACAATGGCGGCCTGGATTGCCGCAATGACATACAGGAAGGCAACGCACAGGGCGACCAGCATTGTCGGGATGTCAATTCCGCGCATGAGATACGTGAGCACCATGAACGGTGCGCTGGTGCTGAAGAAGAGGACGGTAAGAACAACGCCAGAGAGCACCTTGCCGCGGATTGCGGTCCATGGTGTTATTGACGTGATGAAGAGGAGGTCGACGTTGCCAGGGGCGCGTTCGACGGCAAGCCTGAAGCCGCAATATGCCGGGATGAAGAAGAGACAGCCGCCGGAGAGGATTGACAGCATTGCCATGAATATCTGCTGACCCTGACTGGAAAGCCCATAACTGGCGATTGCCATGTCGGCGTTGGCCAGTGCGACACCGGTTGTTATCATTTGAATGAGAACGAGCAGGCACATTGCGGCGACTACAAAGTTGCTGCGGACAGCCTGCCGGAGTTCTTTCACCAGCACCGGATTGAGCGTTGTCATCCTCCCCGGCAGTGAAAATGCCCATTTGACAACTCGGACCGGGCGGGAAGGCTTTGCGGCGAGACTGAAACGCGGAAATAGGGGCGACAGGTTCACTGGACTGCGCCTTTCGTTATTTTCATGAAGATGTCCTCCAGATCGGTCCGCTTGCGCTGGAACTCGGAGACCTTGAAGCCGGAACCGACTATCAGGGTGAGCAGCTCAGCGCATTCGGGCTCACCACCCTCCAGGCTTATCGCGATGTCGTCGTCAACCACCGCGACGTTGTCTACGCCGGGGGTCGTCATCAGCAGGTTTTGCAGTTCGGCCTTCCTGTCGAGCACACGCACAGTGATGGCACACCTCGGTGTGCCGCGGGCAATGATGTCGGAGATGGAGCCCTTTTCCAGAACTTTGCCCTGTTCCATGATGATGGCGCCATTGCAGATCTCGGTCAGCTCCGTGAGGATGTGTGAGCTGATCAATATTGCCTTGTCCTGCTCGGCGAGAACCTGGAGCAACTCGCGCAGTTCGACCCTGGCGCGGGGATCCAGGCCGGCGGCCGGCTCGTCCAGTATGAGTACATCCGGATTGTGTATCAACGCACGGCCGAGGCATACGCGTTGCTTCATGCCCTTGGAGAGGGACTTGAGCAGCTTGTCCCGGAGATCGGTGAGTTTTGTGAAATCCTCCACTTCTCCGACGGTCCGGATCCGGTCGCGGCCGTTGATGCCGTATGCCCTGGCGAAGAAGTCGAGGTATTCATGCACGGTCGTGTCGGCGACGATGGGGAGGGTGTCCGGCACAAAGCCCATCTTCAACCGGATCCGCTCAGGGTATTCCACTGCAGAAACACCGTCAAAGCACACGTCGCCGCAGTCCGGGTGATCCAGGGTGGACATGATCCGCATTGTTGTCGTCTTACCGGCGCCGTTCGGGCCGACAAACCCGAAGATGTCTCCGCTGCCGAAGATGAATGACACATCATCGACGGCTTTGGTCTTGCCGAACGACTTCTTGAGACCACCTACCTTGACGATCATAAAGCCTCACTTGAAAAAAAGCCATAGACAGTGGCAGATGAAACCCTTTTTGTGCGGCCTGTGAGCGGCTTCTCAACGAAAGGTGAATCATTCATTACCGCCAGATAGGTCGAGGCCATCATGAGTTCGGGCAATCTGCCCGACAGGTCGGCTGCCGTCTGGTTGACATTCCACCCGGCCCAGAACGCGCGGGTGACGTTTTCGGTGTTGCCAGCGGCCGACTGAGCTGGCTGAATCAGTTGGAGGGTTATCGCCGCGCCAGCCTTCACTATTGCCGGGCCGGAGTCGTATATGCGTCCCTGTGCATCGGCCAGCCAGAGGCGGGTGATGTCCGCTCCGAGCCCGTTTACCGCTGACAGGGTGCCATCGGGCAGGGCGTGAACTGCGAGCCGCTCCCGTCTGCGCTCGTATTTGCGGACCTTCAGATGGACGGGCGTGCGAGCCTGCAGCCAGCCGGCGCCAAGGTGCTGGTCACGGGTCCAGTCCATCATCTTCACGTTTCCGGCAGAGGCGCCCGGATCGGTAATCATCGGAGTCACCTCGGTGTCGGGTGCGAAATGCAGACCGTCACCCCTGGTAAGCGGGCAATAGAACGCCTGCATGCCGAAGGACACGGCTGTGTGTCGGGTTTCGTCGAGAATCGTCACGATATTTGATGTCTCCCGCGGGGTAATGCCCTCTGCCGTGAAGGAGTAGATGATAACAATAAGGCACGTCAGGATTGATATGGCTGGCACCGTCCAGAGCATCCATATCTTACGTTTCAGCCGGTGCAGGACGAAGATATTGACGGGCCCTATCAGCAGGGAAAACGTCAGCAGCAGGATAACCATGCCGCGCACGGGAAGGCGAAGAGTCTCTATGACAGGGAATTTTCCGTTGGCAGCAGCCTCATCGTTCAGGGAGTTCCATGGCAGGCGGGCAGCCCACCAGTGTGTGTCGATGGCGGCAAAAGCGCTTTGAGGCACACTGTCCGGCCCATCGACAGAAGACACCATGTATGTCCCCATCCCCGGGTGGTACACTGTGAGCGATTCCACGGCAGCATCAGGCTTGCCGATTTCAAGTTCTGCCAGGCGGCAATCGCCCAAGACCAGGAGAGTTCCGCCAGCCCAGACATATGCGCTGATGGCAGACTTTACGTTGTCAGGCATGGAAGCCACATCGGGGGCGCAAAGAACAATGCCGTCGAATTGTGAATATGCAAGCCAGTTGCCGCTCCAGCCTGCGATATCAGTTTCGGACCTTGCGAGGATGCGTGAAAAGTCCCTGGGGCGCGGGGTGGCGGAGCCAGATGTGACCGGTCCAGCCGAGAATCTGGCCAATTTGTTGGTCATGGCATGTTCAAGCGAGCTGAGGTTTAGTGTGCGGCTGATGAGGAGTGAGTAATCAGTCGAAGAGCCGAAATGCGGCTGCGCCCATGTTCCATTGTAGTACGGTGTGGGTATGGTGGCGGAGTCGACGCCCCTGATGTTGACGAAGAGACCGGCTGAGTAGTACGTGGGGAGAAATGGCTGGGGCAGGGATACGACTACCCTGGAGTGCGAGCCGACGGTATAGGTCCGGTTGATCACCACGGCGTTGAGGTAGTATGCTCCCCTGCCGGATGCACCGTTGGGTGGAAACTGCAGTGTGAAATCCCTCTGGGTGGCGGTCGGGTTATCTATGATGACCCGATGCTCGACGTAGCCGTGGTTGCCGCTGCCTACTGGCACGGGTTCAACGGTCACATTTATGGGGCCGATCCTTTCGGCCCGCGCGACGAGAACACCGGACAAGACTATCGCGGTTGCCAGTACTATTGCTCCTGAAATGGCCCTGGCTGTCACGCATCCCCTTTCTTCACAAGTATGTCATCCGGCAGGTCGGCCTCGGTTTCCTTGGTCACCTCAAGAATCCGGCGGATGACTGTCATTGTGTCTACGCGGTCGAACTTTGCCTTGTAGTTGAGGATCAATCTGTGGTTGATCACAGCCGGTGTGACCACGCGCACGTCCTCGAATCCTGCGGTGGGTCTGCCCTCGATGAGAGCGACGGCACGTGCGGCCTCGGCTATGGCGATCGCGGCCCTTGGCGAGCAACCGTATGCGATATAGTCCCGGATATCGGTCGGTGTGCCGCGGTAATCCGCATGAGTTGCGGCAACCAGGCGAGCTATGTATCTGGCCACCGGTTTGGGCATGAAAATCCGATCCATGGTGGCGAATAGCGAATTGAGCTGCTCTGCGCTCATGGCCCATTCCGGTCTT
>JBAXKQ010000090.1:0-12778 GCA_037135275.1 bacterium | reverse complement strand
AAGTTCGCTGAGGACCTTGATGAATTCCGGATAGAGACGAAGGCGCGGAGCGCCGACTGGATCAGGGCGCGGTGGATGAACGAGGCGTCGAACAGTGTGTTTGTGTCGTACTCGGAGGCGATGTCGACGGGAGACGGTGATGGTGACGGGGTGCCGGACTGGTGGGAGTATATGCGGTTTGGCGGCACCAATGTCTCCGACGGGGACTATGACGACGACAATTTCCCGGACAGCGATGAATGGGCTGCCGGCACTGACCCGACGAACGCCGCCAGCGTGCTGAGGATGAGTATTGCGGTGACTAACGCGCTGTCATCAGTCCTGCGGTTTGACATGATTCCGGCGGAAGGCGAGGGGTACTACGGCCGCTGGCGCCGCTATGACCTGCTGTACAGCACAAACCTGCTGCAGCAGTTTGGTGGCTGGATTGATGTAGACGGGCTTGTTGACATGCCGGCGGAGGATCGACCGGTTATCTACACGAACAGCCAGTCCGGGCCGGCGAAACTCTACCGTGTGCGGGCGCGGCTGGAACCGTAGTCCAGCGGCCCCGTGAACATGTGACCCCGACCACAGGGTGATCGTGGGTGTTGGTCTGCGAAATGTCCACCTTTTACACCTTGACGCATTTCCGGGTCTGACGTACCGTCCCACCAGTTCTTTGAACGAGCGATTATGCGAGTGAACGGGGTTAACGGAAGTCCGTGAGAATCGGACGCGGTCGCGCCGCTGTAATTCCCTCCTCTCCCTTCTGAAAGTGGGAGGAAACCCGTCCGGCAGAGTAAAGGTCACTGATGTGAACCGGGGCTGATTCTCCATGAATCGGCGCCGGGGCATGCGGGAAGACCGCCGGGCGGGTGGAAGAGCCAGAAGACGGTCCCCATTCACACCCATCAGAGGAGCGGCACGGTTGCCGTTCCAGCTCTTTCGCGGGAAAAGAGGACAGGGGGCTGCACCTTTAGACGACCATAGCCTTCATCTCTGCTTAGCAAAGATGAAGGCTTTTTTGTTACTGCGTGCGGGACACCCTCCAACAACAAGACAGGAGGCGGCGGATGACAGGCAAGGTATTGGCTGTTGTGGCATTGGCGGCGGTTGCGGCGGTTGCCGGTGCGGCGGATACGAACACGGAGATAGTGGTCACGGCCAGCAGGAATAACCGGCAGGCCTGCCAGATCCCGGCCAACGTCACGGTGATGACGGCTGCGGATATCGAGAAAGGCGGCTACGGCAACATAGTTGAAGCCCTTCGCGATGCGGGTGGAATATCGTTCCGGTCCTCATCCGGCAACGAGTCGCAGTCGGAACTCCAGATGCGCGGGTTCGGCGAGAATTCGCAGGGCAGGCTCCTTGTCCTGGTTGACGGCCGCAAGCTCAACCGGCCCGACATGGCGGGGTTGAACTGGTTGCAGGTTCCCGTTGGAAACGTTGACAGGGTGGAGATCCTCCGCGGTTCAGACAGCGCGACATACGGTGATCATGCTGTTGGCGGAGTAATCAACATCGTGACGAAGAAGGGTACGCCTGAGCCTCAGGGGTATGTGCACGCCGCGGGAGGCAGCTACGGCGAGAATACCCAGCGCGCCGGATACTCGGGTTCTGGCGGCAAGCTGTCATATGCGCTCAACGTGGAACGCCAGCAGGTCGACGGCTACCGGGAGCGTTCGGCCTTCTCCGCCCTGGGTGGAGGCGGGAGTCTCAGCTACGACATCAGCGACGCGTGGAATGCCGGGATTGACCTGTCCATCAGCCAGGCCGACTACGAGATTCCCGGGTGGCTGACCCGTGAGCAGGTGGAGAGTGACCCGAGGCAGTACGGGAACCCGGACGACAGCGCGGAGAACAAGTACTACAGCGCGAATTTCAAGACGACCCGCCAGTTCGGGGACAGCGGCAGCGCCTCGCTGGGGGTGGTGTTTGGCAGAACCGACATCGAGAGCGACATGACCAGCTGGGGCAGCTACGCGGACAACGTCATCGATACGCTCGGTATCATGCCAGGCTGCGTACTCAACTCCAGCATTGCCGGGCATGACAACAAGCTCCTGCTCGGTGTGGACTACTACGTCGACAGCCTGGGCTTGGATCGTTTCGCCGGGATCGAGCGCGGGGAAGTGATATCATCCGCCGACGTTGAAAAGCAGACCATCGGCGTCTTCCTCAGGAACGAACTGCAGGTCACAGAGGCCCTGATGCTGGGTGTTGGCGGCCGGATGGAGAAGGCGGACGTGTCGGGGAAGATGTCCACAAACGGTGCAGCCTGCTACGACGATACGAAGAGGCATGATGCCAGCTCCGTGAATATGTCGGCCAACTACCGGTTCCTTGAGGACTCCAAGGTGTTTGTCAGGGCCGGAACAATCTACCGGTATCCATTCGTCGATGAGCAGGTGTCCTACTGGGGATACGCGAGTGACCACTTCAACGGCGAATTGAAGGCGGAAGCAGGCACGGACTTCCAGGCTGGCGCGGAAGTGGGGTTGAACAGGATCCTGCGGGCCGGGCTGACACTGTTCCTCATGAACATGCGGGACGAGATCGCATACGATCCGGATACGTCCGAGAACGAGAACATGGACAGTACCCGCCACAGCGGCGCTGAGGCTAGCGCGTCATGGGTTGTGGTGAGCTGGCTTGAGATGGATGCCAACTACACATTCACCCGGGCGCTCTTCACCGACGGGGCGAATGACGGCAAGGATATCCCTCTCGTGCCCCGGCATGCAGGGACCGTTGGCGCCACGGTCCTGCTGCCCATGGACTTATCACTACGTGTTTCGGTCAGGCATAACGGCGAGATGTACCTTGCCGGGGATTACGCCAATGAGATGGAGAAGCTCGACGGCTACACCGTGGCCGGCCTCTCACTGCGGTGTACGCCCGCGAAGGTTGATGGCCTGGATGTGTTCGTGTCGGTGGACAATATCTTCGACGCGGAATACTCGAGTCTCGGATACATCGGCTACCCGCCTCCGGATTATGCCAGGGCGATGGTCTACTATCCATCACCGGGCAGGACATTCAAGGCCGGCGTGGCATACAGGTTCTAGCCTTTGCCGGAGGGAACAGTGGGCAAAGTAATCATGTTGACGGGCGGTGCGCGGAGCGGCAAGAGCCGCTACGCGCTCGAGCTTGTGCGGTCGCGCGGGCGCAAGGCGTTTATCGCCACAGCCACTGCCTGTGACGGCGAGATGGCCGAGCGCATAGCGAGACACCGTGAGGAACGGTCCGGGGATTTTGTAACGATCGAGGAACCGATGGATCTTGCCGGGGCAGTGCGCTCATTGCCTGCCGGAACGGACGTGGCGATCGTAGACTGCCTGACGGTCTGGCTGGGCAACCTCATGCATCACTCCGGTGGAATCGCGGGGCAGCCTCCGGAGGTTGACGCCTTCCTGGAGACGCTTCGCAATCCGCCGTGCGACCTTGTCATAGTCACCAACGAGGTGGGCATGGGAATCGTGCCAGACAACGAGCTTGGGCGGAAGTTCCGTGATCTGGCAGGAATCCTGAACGCACGGGTTGCCGGGATCGCCGCCAACGTTGTCCTGCTCGTCAGCGGAATTCCGATACACATCAAGGGGGGTGGATTATGAGCGGGATGCAGGGGATTATCGACGCGGTGCGGCCTGTGGACAGGGGGCTGGAGCCGGAGATAGTGGCTCACCTCAATGACCTCACCAAGCCGCGCGGCAGCCTCGGCAGAATCGAGGACTTTGCGCTCAAGTATTGCCTCGCAACGGGAACAGCCAGGCCCAGGATGGGTGGGAAGTGGATCGTGTGTTTTGCCGGGGACCACGGAGTCGCGGCCGAGGGGGTTTCCGCCTACCCGAGGGAAGTCACACCGCAGATGGTGATGAACATGCTGGCTGGCGGGGCGGCCGTGAGTGTGCTCTCGCGACACGTCGGGGCCGAGTTGATCGTCGTTGATGCCGGTGTTGACGATCCACTGGAGGGAGCGCAGGGGCTGCGGCGGCGAAAGATAAGGCGTGGCACCGGGAACATAGCCAGGGGGCCTGCCATGACGCCGGAAGAGGCGGCAAAGGCCATCATGATCGGAGTTGAGCTGGCGAACGAGGCCAGGGACAAGGGTGTTACCCTGATAGGTACCGGCGACATGGGAATAGCAAACACAACGCCGTCGTCGGCACTGTTCGCGGCCTACCTGGGTTGCGAGGTCGAAGAGGTTACGGGGCGTGGCACTGGCATAGACGACCGCACACTCGCACACAAGGTTGAAGTGATCAAGATGTCGCTGGCCACGAATCGGAAGCTCCTGGCCGGCGGCCCCCTCAATGTCCTGGCAGCGCTGGGCGGATTTGAAATCGCCGGTATCTGCGGGCTTGTCCTTGGCGCCGCGGCAAACCGCATTCCTGTGGTTGTTGACGGCTTCATTTCCAGCGCCGGTGCCTTGGCTGCGCTGATGATGAACAGGGCGGTCCTTGACTACATGTTCTTCAGCCATCTCTCGGAAGAGCGGGGCCACAAGTGCCTGATGGAGAATTTCAACGTCAGGCCCATGCTTGATCTCAGGCTGAGGCTGGGCGAAGGCACGGGAGCGGCCCTGGCAATGTCCCTGATCGAGGCATCGGTCAGGATCTACAATGAAATGGCCACATTCAGTTCGGCCGGCGTGCATGACCGGGAGTAGCAGGCTGCCTCCATGATGAATGGTTTGATAACTGCGTTCAGGACACTGACGGCAATTCCGGTTCCCGGCAGGGATGCAGAGAGGATGCCATCGGCCCTGCCCTGGTTTCCGGTGGTAGGTCTTGTCCTGGGGCTGGTGATATGGGGAACCATCGATCTGGCCACGCTGGCTACAGGGCCGGCCTGGCCGGAGGCGCCGGCGATCCTGGCGCTGGTTGCCGGAGTGATCCTGACGCGGGCCATTCACCTGGACGGGCTTGCGGACTGGGCGGACGGATTCTGGGGCTCCAGGGATAGGGAACGCGTTCTGGCCATAATGAAGGATCCCCAAGTTGGCTCGTTTGGTACTGTTGCGGTGGTGAGCCTGTTGCTGGCGAAATGGGTGTTCCTCGTCCGGCTGATCGCAGCCGGAGCCGGCATATGGATCATCGCGGCATATGTGGTTTCGCGGACGATGCCGGTGGTGCTCCTCGCCACCGAACCGTACGCCAGGGGCAACGGCGGGACAGCCGCTCCCTTCGCCCGCGGCGCAAGCCGGAAGCATCTCGTCCTCGCCATGCTTCTGGCGGTAATCCTGACCCTCCTGTTTTGCGGCCTGCACTGGGTGTGGCCGGGTGTGATCCTGGCCTGCTGGGGCTTTACCAGGCTGTTCGGCAGATGGTGCCGTGGACGGGTTGGCGGAATCACGGGGGACCTTCTTGGTGCGTGCACGGAGATGGCGGAAACAGGTATACTCGCGGCGGGCGCGGTTATTGCGAACGCCGGTGGACTGCCGGTTGCAGGAGTGTGGCAAGGGATATGATAATGCAACGCAGGAGCAATCTGGCAATCTCGTTCATCATGGCGCTATGTCTCCACGCCATGGGAGTGGTGTTTGCGGGCCGGCTCCTGGTGGACCGTATCCTTTCAAGCGCGATGGCGCCTCAGTTCCAGCGTGGAAAATCCAGCCTCGAACTGACCCTGCTCAGTCCTGCACCGCAGCCCGAACAGCGTGAGCCGGCCGTTCCTGTTTCCCAGCCGGAAGTGAAGATGGAGGAAGTTCCACCTCCCGTGGTCGAGACCGAGACTGTTCCGGTAAGCGTGGCAGAGCCGTCGAGGACTGATGCTGACGCCGTGCCGGCGATGGAGCCGATGTTGTCGGCAACGGTTGCAGAAAGGCCTGTCGGGCCAGGGCAGAACGCCAATGCCGATATGCTCAGGAAGGGAGTTGAGAGCGGTGCGAGTCCGGCAGCACCCATCCGGCCGGTCTATCCGCTCGGGTCGAGGCTGAGGGGGGAGGAAGGCCTGGTTGTGTTGAATGTGAGGGTAAGCGCCAGTGGCGAGGTGGCACGCGTTGACGTGCTGGAATCGAGTGGCTATTCAGGACTGGACAATGCCGCCATGAAGGCTGTAAGAATGGCTAAGTTCAGTGCCGCCTTGAGCGGTGGTGTTTCCACCGACGGTGAGACGCGTCTGACGGTCAGGTTCAGGCTGGTGGACTGAGGCACCGGAAAACCTTACGGCCGGCATTGAAGTGGAGAAAGAAATGATCAAACGGCAATACACCCTGTACATGGAAAACCGACCTGACGCTCTCACCAGGATTTCCGGAATCCTTGCGAAAGCAGACGTCAACATCGAGGGCATATCAATTGCCGAGAGTGCCGATGCCGCGCTCATACAGCTCATCGTCGACAAGGAGCCGGCGGCCAGGAAGGCCCTGGTCAAGGCGAAGATTCAGCACACGACCCAGGATGTGTCAGTGATTGTCCTGCCGCATCGTCCTGGTATACTTTTGGCCCTTGCCGCCGGACTGAAGAATGCCAAGGCGCATATCAACTATGTTTACGCCACGGCCGCTGACGCAGACAGCCAATGCTGCATCGTGGTCAGCGCAAGCAATCTGAAGAGTGTTGAGCGGGTTGCCAGGAAGTTGAAGTAGCAGGTCGCGGAAGTGCTCTCATGCGGAACCGTCGTCCGCGACCGGTGAGATGCATTTCTCGCTGTCGTTGGCCGGCGAGTTCACCAGTTTCGAAACCATGGTGGTCACCAGCGGCCTGCCGCGGGATGCGGCGAGAACCTCCGCGAGAAGCGTCCCCGCCGGGCGCGACGTGTCCAACCAGGCGTCCCACATGGAATCAGGCACGATGACAGGCATCCTGTCATGTATCCCCGCCATGGAACCATCGGCCTCCCTCGTCAGGATTGTGCACGACTTCAAGATGCTGCCGGTATCGCGATTCCTCCATTCCGCACAGAGACCGGCGAACGCGAAAGGTTCGTCTTCGGGCGCGTGTATCCAAAATGGCTGTTTGTCGCGGCCTGTTGAGCGCCATTCGTAGAATCCGTCGGCAGGAAGAAGGCATCGACCGGTCCGGAAGGCCTGCTTGAACGCGGGCTTTACCTCAACAGTCTCACCCCTTGCGTTGATCATGCGGCTGCCGATCGAAGGATTGTCGGCCCAGCCAGGCACCAACCCCCATTGACAGTCGCTGATTGTACGCTCATTGCGCGGGCCGGTGACAACAGGCACTTTCTGCATTGGAGCTATGTTGTAGCGTGGGTGGCCGAGGTCGGCAGTGACCGTGCGCGGGGCAAACACGGCCAGGACTCGCTTGGGCTTGGCTATTGTGTACCGGCCGCACATGCCTGCAGACTAGCAGAAGCCGCGTGTGCAGGTCAACGGCCGGGGCATTGCCACTGCGGCGATTTAGGTTTTGGAGTGCAGCGCATTCTGGTATTCTCGCGGCAGTGACGTGGATTGAGTGCAACCGTGGAGCCGTGTTTTGCTGAAGAGCCGTAAGCCAGTCAGGAAGTGCGCCAGGTGTCCCTTGAACCAGGGCGGCTACTGCTGGGGTTTCATGTTCCCCAGGGATAAGTGGCGTCGGGGGGCATGTCCGGCTTTTGGTAATGAGGAGGCGTACCGTCTCTTTGCGGAATGGGAGCAGGATCCGCCGGTCAAGACGCGCAAGCAGATCCGGAGAGAGGCTTTTCCCAGCAGGTGCCGCATCCCATGCAGCGGCAACCTTGAGGGCAGGAAAGGTTCCGAATGGCGACGCATGGTGCGTGCGCGGCTGTGAAATAATGTTTCGGCTTGTCTGGTCTGCAGCGGTCTGGAGGGTTCAAATGCAATACGATCTCAAGAAGATCTCCGACGAACGGGCAATACTCGTCCAGGTGGTCACCAGGTCAGGCGAATACAGGTTTGCTGATGAATCGCTTCTGGAGCTTGAGCGGCTTTCGGACACGGCAGGGGTGAAGGTGGTGGGGAGCATAGTCCAGAGGCGCAGCAGGCCGACTCCGAGTTTCTTTGTCGGGGAGGGGAAGCTGACCGATATCAAGATGGCCTGCCGTCGAACCGGCGCCAACCTGGTCATTGTTGACAACGAGTTGTCTCCGGTGCAGGTGAACAACCTTGATATCGCAATAGGCGTGAAGGTGATCGACCGGACGGAGCTGATTCTCCAGATCTTTGCGCGAAGGGCCAGGTCTGCGGAGGCGCAGATCCAGGTGGAGCTGGCGCAGCTTCAGTACCTTGTCTCCCGAATACCGGTCTCGGAGCGCCAACAGAGGTTCAAGGGTGGGATAGGCATGAAAGGACCTGGTGAAAGTCCGTTTCAGCTCCGCAGTGAACCCATGCGAAGGCGCATCAGGGACTTGAAAGACAAGCTGGAGACCATCAGCCAGCGCAGGAAGAGGACGCGCAGCCGGCGGCAGTGGCCCCTGGTGTCGCTCGCTGGCTATACCAACGCCGGCAAGTCCACCCTGCTCAATGCGTTCACCCCCGCCGGCGCGTATGTTGACGACAGGCTGTTTGCGACCCTGGACACCAAGACCAGGCTGGTGCGCCTTGGCGGAGGGTCGGACGTGCTCATGACCGACACAGTGGGATTCATCCGCAATCTTCCGCACGGCCTGGTGGCATCGTTTCGCTCGACGCTTGAGGAGATCGCGGAGTCCGACCTGCTGCTTGTGGTCGCAGAGGCCTCGCACCCCGCAGTTGAGGATCAGGTGAAGATTGTCACGCAGACTCTTGGCGAGATCGGTGCGGAAAAGGTGCCTGCCATACTCCTTCTCAACAAGTATGACCGCTGTGATGCAGGGCAGTCGGCGTCGCTCCGGCAGAAGTTCCCGGATGGGCTGCCGGTATCGGCGCTGACCGGCCAGGGGCTGCCCGAAGTCAAGGATGCGATAGCCCTGAAACTCCGGGCGGCGCTGGCCTGAACTGCCGCTGCCTGCCTTTCGCAGGGCTACGGCTTCATGCGGCCTGAACCGCGCTTGTTGGTCAATTCCGCCAGACGCTTCTGGAATGCGGCCTCATCCGCGGCGAATGCCTTCGCTTTTTCGCCGACGCGGGTGATTGTGACGCTGACAAGAGTGTCGCCGCCGGCTATCTTGTTGACCACGTCCTGGCCTTTGACAACACGCCCGAAAACAGCGTGCTTTCCGTCAAGCCACGGCGTGGGGACGTGCGTTATGAAGAACTGGCTGCCGTTGGTATCGGGCCCGGCGTTTGCCATGGACAGAATGCCGGGAGTCGTGTGCTTCAACGAGGGGTCGATTTCATCCGGGAATGAGTAGCCTGGTCCACCGGTGCCGTTGCCGCGGGGACAGCCTGTCTGGACCATGAAATTTGGTATGACCCTGTGGAACTTCAGGCCGTCGTAGAATGGTACGCCGGCAGCCTTGCTGTTTGTCTTTGTGCCTTCCGCAAGCCCCACGAAGTTGGCCACTGTGAGGGGTGTCTTCTCGAACTCAAGCTCACAGACGATATCTCCCTTGCTTGTCTTTATCATTGCGTACAACCCATCCGGCATCTTTTCCACAGCTTCTTCTCCTTTCGAGACTAATGGCATTACTGCAGCAACCATCAACAGCACTCCCGCGACCGTCGTTGTCCTCACTCTAAGCCTCCCCTGGCTTTTCGCCGGCAGCCACTCCTGCAATCGCATTGTTCAATGCGTCGACCGACACCGGCTTGCTGATGACGGCGTCGACCGAGTCCGACCTTGCGCCATCCTTGAGCAATACGTCGGCAGAGCCGGTGAGAAGTATGATCCTTGCGGACGGTGTCTCCTGCCTGATCAACCCCGCCAGGTCGGCCCCGGTAATTGGGGGCATTGACTGGTCGAGGATGACCACATCGTGGTGACCGGATCGGAACTTGGAGAGCGCTTCTGTGCCGTCAGCGGCAGTTTCCACCGCGTGCCCCCCTGACTTGAGGTAAGTGGTGCAGAGGTGGAGAACCGCTGGCTCGTCGTTCGCAAGCAGCACGCGGAGCCCCTTGAGTCGCTGTGTGCCGGTGGCTTGGGCGGCGGCCGGCATTCTGCTGGTTCGAATCGGCAGCTTGATAGTCACCGTAGTTCCGATGTCAGGCGTGCTCTCTATTGCAAGCGTGCCGCCATGCCGTTTCACGGTTCCCGCCACCACGGTCAGGCCCATGCCGGCCGAACCGCTGCCCTTGGTGGAAAAGAACGGCTCCAGGCATCTGGACAGGACCTCCGTGGTCATTCCCTCGCCGGTATCCCTGACCTGCAGCACCATGAGATCATGTTCACGAGCCGTGGTGATGTTTATGGTCCCACCCCTTGGCATTGCCTCGACGGCATTGATGATGAGGTCGGTGACCGCTTCGCAGAGCGCGGCATGATCCAGCTCCATGATTGGCAAATCACCCGCTTCAGTGACGATCTTTACGGCCAGCCCCCTGTCTTTCGGTCCCTCGAGCCAGATGCGCCGGCTTACCTTCACCGTCTGCCGAATCAGGTCATTGATGTCGCCGGGGATGGACTTCAGGTCTCTGGCTGGTCTGAAGAACTCGACCATACGGTCGACCTGGTCCCTGGCTTTCCGGACCGCGGCGCTGATAACCTTCAGGTGATCCGTCAAGGCCTTGTGGTCCTTCAGCTGCTCCGGATAGGCCACAAGAAAGTCGCTGAGACCCAGGATTGGGGTCAAGGTGTTGTTGAAACTGTGTTCCATTCCATGCGCGACCTGACTCAGGGCGCCGAGTCTGGCGCTTTCGACGGCCTGTGTCTGCGCGCGCTTCAGCTTAACCAGGGCATCGGATAGAATCATGTTCGCCTTGCGAAGCGCCTCAGCTGCCGTCTGGTGCTCGGATGCCTCCTTTCGCAGCACTTCCTGGGATTTGCCGAGCTGCGTGCTCATCTTGTTGAATGAATGCAGGAGCTCATCCAGCTCGTCCTCGCCATCAATTTCCAGCTTGTGATCAGTCTTTCCATCCGCTATCGCGCCTATGCCGTTGCTGACGATGTCGAAGCGCTGCATGATACGCCTGCCGGCGACCAGCATTCCGAAAGCCATGGCCAGGGCGAGGACGGCAAGGCAAATAGCTATCAGCAGGTCCACATCCTGTTGCTCCGCCATGGCTGCCGTTTGACTGGCGCGGCCGATCTGGACGCAGTCGGCAGTCAGTGCCCGGTTCTGGCAGGACAGGTCATCGAGCAACCGCTGCCTGTGTTGTGGTGAGGCGCCGGGATCGGAAAGCACAGTGCCGTTGCCCGGTGCAAGCGCGGCGAACGTCTCTCCGGCCTGTCGGATGGTGTCGAGCATCGACTTGATCTTCACCTGAATGACGGGTTCGGCTGACTGAATTGTCCGGAGGATTCCCTCGATCTCTGCATGATTCCGCTGCCACGCCTCAGCCGCCTCCGGCTTGCCCGTCCGGGTCCATTGCTGAAGCGAATGGTCGAGATCAGAGATGGCAACGGCCATGTCGTCGGTCTGTCCTGAGATGCGGGTGAGGTTATCCATGCTGCGCCACCGCAGGACAAGCGCTACGCATATGACGATGGCGAGCGCTATGGGAAATATCGCTCCCCCCTGCAGGGCTGTTCTGAGTTTCATCAATCACCTCGACGTGTTAAGAAAATCGCACAAACGTCGTCAGTGTAGGGTATGTGAATCCCCTGTGCAAGGGCGATCATTGCGGATGATCGTTGGTGCGAGGTGAATCCTTGCTTGGAACGACGCAGTGTCTTCGCCTGCTGCTTTTGTGAAACGCCCTCCCGGCACTGGTGGCGCCGCGTCAGTGCACGGTGAAATGCGTCAGACGCCCGGCTACGAGGGCGCAAGCGAGGATTCGGGTTGCGCATTCAGCCAATTAGATTGATTGTCGCGGCTGGCGTGCTATAAGCTGGCCAATCGTGCGGTGATCCTGTGCCCATATCAAGCGCGGGCGGGCAGGGCGGGGCTGTTATGACGTGGGATAAGCGCTGCAAATATGAAATACGGTTTTGCACAGAATCTGACTATTGTGACGGTCGCCCACTTTGCGGTCATTGTCTGCATCGTGCTGATCGCCGCCATGCCGCGGATCAGGCAGCCATCCAGGGTTGTCATTCCTGTCCAATTACAGGTCTTTGACCCGGCGGCGCAATCGGAAGGCGCGCAGGCGCGTGAGGTAGTTCGCGAGGTGGCGGTCCTCCCTGATCCCGAACCCCAGGCTGAGCCTGTTGTGGAGAAGCTGCCGGATCCGCCAAAACCGGCGCCGAGACAGGAAACCGGCATCTCGAAGCCGACGACGAAGCCGACGACGAAGCCGACAGTTAAGAAGAAAAATGACACCAAATCCAAGTCGACCAGCCAAACCAAGAGGAACGCCCGCACCAATGTGAAGCGCCGCCAGGCGGTCTCGGCAAAAGACATCGCCGATGCGCTCAGGCCAGCGGTGGGCTCCAGGGTGGGGCACTCCCAAACCGGTGTGAATATCGCCGGAGCCCTGTCTGCCGACGCAGACGCCCCGTACTTCGGAGTTCTGAAGGACGCCTTCTACGATGCGTGGATCCAACCCAGTTACGCGGATGCAGGAGGGGCGGCAGCGACCGTGGCCTTTGAGCTTATCGGTGATGGATTGGTCACGCGGAAGACCCTTGCAAAAAGCTCGGGTAATCCGGTGATGGATGCTTCTGTCATGCAGGCGGTGAACTCGGTAAGCAGGGTTGCAGGGCTCCCGGCCGACTTCGTCAGGAAGCACCGCGAGATAGAAATCGTGTTCAGAGTTGAGCGATAAACAAAAGAACGGAACTGTAATGACCTCATTTCGAAGGTTGCTCCCGGCGTTGATTCTAGGCGTGTGTTTGAGCGCGGCTGTCGCAACGGCGGCGGACCGCATAGAGATTACCGGATC
>JBAXKQ010000089.1:0-13091 GCA_037135275.1 bacterium | reverse complement strand
GGAGAGGTGGCAGAGTGGACTATCGCGCCGGTCTTGAAAACCGGAGGGCCGCAAGGTCCCGTGGGTTCGAATCCCACCCTCTCCGCCAATTGTCTGTTGTGAATGTCGAACGGCCAACTCCGCCTCAGATTCACTTGACCAGCCAACAGCCATTCTTGGTCTGCTGTATCGTCCATTGCGCCACGCCAACTTCCGTCGCCAAAACATTCCTCATAAAATTGGATTGTTTACCCTATGCACGCTCTGGTAGTGTTGCCGCTGGTTACAAGTTTGACAGTGAACGACCGATGGGTGATACTGCGTCAACGTTAACGTGAACGGTACTTCGTCACCATGAGAATTCTTCTGCGAGTACTTGTCGTATTTCTCCTGATCCTGAGCGGTGTTGCTCTCTATCTCGGGCACAAACTCTACCTGCAGCGCGAACAGATCAAGGCCCGCATAAACCTGCTCGAGCAGTCCACCGCAGACCTCTCGACGCAGATTGAGACCGAAGTCGCTCCCGACGTGGCCATGCGCCGCCTGCCGGCGGTCAACGTCGACATCCGCGATATCAAGCAGTACTACCTCATCGACAAGACAACCGGCGAGCCGGTTGAGGTAATAGACTCCAAGACAGGCGAGAAGAAGTTTATCTCCGACGGCCCGGGCACAATGAAGCCCGTCCTCCAGAACCTGATCGCGAAAGCCAGGCAGCAAACCGACACTCTCGACCGCACCCGGGTGACTGTTACCGAACTGCGCGAGGCCCTGAAGAGAAGCCAGGAGAAGGTGGCCACACTGAAGTCGAAGATCACCGAACTGGAAGGCACGATCGACTCCCTCCGCGAGGATATCGCCAGACTCAAGGAAGAAGCTATCGACCGCGAGAACACCATAAAGACGAAAGAGGAGCAGATTCTCACCCTCAATGCGCAGGTTGAGGAGTACAAGATCCAGGTACAGAAGAGAGACGAGCAGATCTTCCTGCAGAAGAACACCCTGATAGCTCTGGAGAAGCGCAACGCCGATCTGCAGGACAAACTGCGCAGGCTCGAGGCGGAACGCGGCCTCACCGGCAGCACTGTTCACGATATTTCGCACGGCCCCAAGGGGACGATCTCGAAGGTCAATCCTGAGTGGAGTTTCGTAGTAGTGGCCGTCACTCCCGACACAAAACTTGCAAACGACATAACACTCGTCGTGCGTCGCGACGGCAACCTCGTCGGCAAAATCAGGATTCTCCGCATCAAGCCCGAACAGAACCTGGCCATCGCCGAGATTCTCTGGCCATGGCTGAGACTGCCGCTGCAGAAGGGAGATATCGTTGACTATATCAGTGAGTGATATCTTCTTCGCGCTGGTGGCGTTCGCCGCGGTGGTGTGCTTCGGAGTCTTGCTCCATCTGCAGATCGCTGAGGACACGTACTACAAGGATCCGCTCTCTCCGGGTGGAAATATCTGGCCTCAGGTCACCTTGCAGGCCCCGGGCAAGTAGTCTTCCCCAGCTACGTCGTCTCGGAGGCGAACGCCTTCTCTCTGCTCGCTTCACGCCTGGCATCGTTCCCGGGCATACACTGTCCACGCCATCACAGGACGGGATAGTTCCGCTTCCACACGGGGAGGGAGAGCCCGGATCATTAATCGCCGGAGCGGGCATGATCAGGCTTGTGGCGCCGAGCGCCGGCTGGTCTTGGCCTGGTGACCACTCCCCTCACGGACCAAGCCCGTGAGGGAACGCGCCGGCACACGGGCTATTGGAGGGGCCTATTTCCCGAAGAACAGCCGTTCTGCTATCTGCACGGCATTCAGCGCGGCACCCTTCCGGATGTTGTCGCCGGCAACAAAGATGGACAACCCGTTCTCCACGCTGTCGTCCTCACGTATCCGGCCAACAAGAATATCGTCCTTGCCGGCGGCATCAATCGGCAACGGGTACTGGCCGGCCGCTGGTTCGTCAACAACGCGAACCCCCTCCGCCTTGGACAGGATCTCCCTCGCCCTATCCGGCGACATGGGCTTCTCAAACTCGATGTTCAAGACCTCGGAGTGTCCGTAGAAAACAGGCACACGAACACAGGTGGAGGCAACGCGTATCCCCGGCTCTTCCAGGATCTTCCTGGTTTCGTTCAACATCTTCACTTCCTCGGTGGTGTTCCCGTGGCCGTCCTTCTTGAAGCTGCCAACCTGCGGCAGCACGTTGAAAGCGATCCGGTGTGCGTACGCCTTGACTGTGTACGGCCGGCCCTCAACATGCTCCTTCGACTGCCGTTCGAGCTCCAGAATCGCATCGCGTCCGGTGCCGGACACTGACTGGTAGGTGGACGCAATAAAGCGCCGTATCTTCACAGCCTTGTGCAACGGCGCCAGCGCCATGAGCGCCACAATGGTGCTGCAATTGGGGTTCGCTATGAATCCCTGGTGCTTCTTCATCGCATGGGCATTGATCTCGGGAATGACCAGAGGGACCCGGGGGTCCATCCTGAAATCGTCACCATTATCCACAACAACCGCGCCTTTTGCCGCCGCCGCCCAACCGTAGAGCTGGGATGCACCCTTCGCACCCTCGGTCCCGGCAAACAGCACAAGATCCAAGCCATCAAAGGCATTGGTTTCAGCCGCATTCTTCACGCGGAATGTCTCGCCGGCTATCTCCTCGTCACGTTCGCGCGTGGCCAGGATGCGAAGCTCCTCCACGGGGTAGTCCCGCTCGCGAAGGACTTTAACCAGCTCCGTGCCCACCGTTCCGATCCCGACGATTCCAATCCTCTGTTTTTTCATGTCAGCCCACCCGTTCTGCAACCATGTCGCCCACTTGCGTCGTCGAATAGCCCATCTTGCCGGCGCTCATGCTCTTCATCTTCGTGCCGGTGACATCCATGACAGCGGCCTCGATCGCCTTTGCCGCACGCCGCTCGCCAAGGGTTTCCAGCATCATCCCCCCCGCGCATATGCAGGCCAGAGGATTGATGATGTTCATTCCGGTGTACTTGGGCGCCGATCCGCCGATCGGCTCAAACATGCTCACGCCCTCGGGATTGATGTTGCCGCCGGCTGCAATGCCCATTCCGCCCTGCGTCATGGCGCCAAGGTCAGTGATGATGTCGCCGAACATGTTGCCGGTGACTATCACGTCGAACCATTCCGGATTCTTCACCATCCACATGCAGGTCGCGTCAACGTGATAGTACTCCCTCTTCACCTCAGGGAACTCGCGCTCGCCCATCTCATGAAACGCCCTCTCCCAGAGGTCGTACACGTACGTAAGGACATTCGTCTTGCCGCAAAGCGCCAGGGTCTTCCGCTTGCGCCTGCTGGCCAGCTTGAAAGAGTACCGCAGGCACCGGTCCACCTGGAACCGGCTGTAGACGCTCGTCTGTATCGCCACCTCATCCGGTGTACCCTTCATCGAGAATCCGCCGACTCCCGTATAGAGATCGCCGGTATTCTCGCGAACCACGATATAGTCGATATCGGCCGGACCCTTGCCCTTGATAGGCGTCTCAACGCCGGGAAACAACTTCACCGGCCTCAGATTGATGTACTGGTCGAGATCAAACCGCAGCTTGAGAAGAATCCCCTTCTCGAGGATCCCGGGCTTCACGTCCGGATGTCCTATGGCACCAAGGAATATGGAGTCGAACTTCCTGAGTTCCTTGATGGCCGAGTCCGGAACCGTCTCGCCGGTAGCCAGGTAGCGCTTCCCGCCGAAATCATAGTTCGTCAGGCTGAGTTTGAACCCGAACTTGCGGCTGGCTGCCTTGAGAACCTTTACGCCCTCGGCGACAACCTCCGGGCCTGTTCCATCCCCCGGCAACACTGCGATCTTGTAGCTCTTGCTCATTCTGTTCCCCCTGCTTGATGAATAGACGACAAAAAGAAGATGCCAGCTCGCAGCACGCCTCGTGCAGGCCACACACTGTGTTTCGTTGCACGGGCTCTGCCGGAGTGGCGCGCCCACGGAGAGTCGAACTCCGCTTACCAGGATGAAAACCTGATGTCCTGACCGATAGACGATGGGCGCTCAAACAACATTCCAACCATGAACCGCGACAATGCCACCGAATGGCTCACGGGCACGCAAACGTATCAAATAACAGGCCGGGCGCAACATCAAAAACGCGCCTGTTATTTCGACGCCGCCTGGGGCGGCGCTTGCCGGCCTATGCGCCGCAGCACCTCCTTCAGGTCGGCCCACGCATCCTTCTTTGCGGGCGGATTCCGCAAAAGGTAGGCCGGATGAAGGGTTGGCATCGTTGGAATACCCGCAAACTCCATCCATGTTCCGCGCAGTTTCGTAATACCGGTTTCAACACCGAGCAACCCCCTGGCCGCCGTGGCACCAAGGGTGACTATCACGTCCGGCTTCAAAATGCCGATCTGGGCGCGCAGGTACGGCAGGCATGCAGCCATCTCGTCAGGCATTGGCTGCCGGTTCTCAGGCGGCCTGCACTTGAGGATATTGGCTATGAAAACCTCCTCACGGGTGAGTCCCATCGCCTCAATCATTTTGGTCAGAAGCTGGCCGGCACGCCCCACGAACGCAAGTCCCTGTTCGTCCTCATCGGCGCCAGGCGCCTCTCCGACAAACATAATTTCCGGTCGGCACGCCCCCTGCCCGGGAACGACATTGGTCCTCGTCTTGTGCAAAACACACTTCTTGCACGCGGCCGCTTCTTCCGCAAGCCTGCCGAGCGCGACACGTCCATCCGCTTCGGTTGGCCGGCTTTTCGCCGGCTTCTCCGGCTCGACACCGGCGGGTCGCGTGGCCGCGACGGCAGGCCTGACGGGCACGTCAGACAGCTTCTTCATCTCTGCACGATCAGCCTCAACCTCAGTGACGCCGTCCTCCCGCTCCTGCTCAAGATAACGCTTCAGATTGTCCGCCACTGCCATGAGCTCGCGGTGCGGGTAAGATATGTCAGCCATGCTCGCGCCCCTCCTCCCTGCCATCTGCCCCCGGAATTCCAGCCTCACCCCACCCCTGCCGCTTCCACCAGCCTGCGCATGTCTTCCGGCAGCGGCGAAAGGAATTCCATCCTCTTGCCGGTGCCCGGATGATTGAAGGTCAACTTCGCCGCATGCAGCATCTGGCGATCGGCCTGAACCGCCAGGCTGACCTTCCTCCTGCCACCATAGTCGGCATCGCCAACCACCGGGTGTCCGATATGCGCCATGTGCACTCTGATCTGATGGGTGCGCCCCGTCTCCAGCCGCACGCGCAACAGGCTCATGCCCCCTCCAAGGATCGCCTCGGTCTCATAGGCGCTTACAGCCAACCGCCCGGTAACGCGGTGCACTGCCATCTTTTTGCGGTCATGCGTACTTCGGCCGATTCTTGTCTCTATTCGACCGCCGCTCCTGGCCGGCCTTCCCCACACAACCGTCAGGTATTCCTTGCCGACCTTACGATCCTTGAACTGTTTCGAAAGCCCGGCCATCGCAGCATCGTTCTTTGCCACAACCATCAGGCCGCTTGTATTCTTGTCAAGACGGTGGACTATCCCGGGCCTCAGCGCCCCGCCGGCCCCCGGGAGTTGCCCGCAGTGGTACAAAAGCGCATTCACCAGCGTCCCGGAATAATGGCCGCACGCGGGATGAACCACCATGCCGGGTTTCTTGTTGATCACGAGCAAGTCGCTGTCTTCATACACGATATCAAGTGGTATCTCCTCAGACACCGCCTCTGGCGCCTTGCGTTCCGTCACACGGACACTGACACTCATGCCAGGCGCCATCTTCAAGTCGGGCTCGACAACCCGGCCGTCCACCGTGATGTCGCCGGACCTGAGCAGTTGCTGGATCCTTGACCGCGACACTCCGGCAAGCCGCTCCGCCAGCCACCTATCAATGCGTTCTCTCGCCGCATCCTGCGGCACAACAAGGATTTGTTCTTTCACGATTCAGTAACCATATCCAGCCGGCCACCCCTCCGGCAAACATCACCAGGCTCGACACCTGTGCCAGCGTGAGCGCTCCCAACATAAGCCTCTCGTCACCGCGCAGGAACTCAATGGAGAAACGAATCGTAGCGTAGGACAACAGGTAGGTGGCCGCAACGCTCCCGTCGCGCTTCTTCCTGTGGTAGTACCAGAGCAGACCGAGGAAAAGCGCCGCATTCAACCCCGCTTCGTACAACTGGACCGGATGAACTGGCAGACCAACCCATCCGGTGGGTTTTCCCACGCAGCATCCATTGAGATAACAGCCCACCCTGCCCAGCGCATGGGAAAGCGGCAGGCCGACACAAACGACGTCACAGAGCTTCAGCAGGCTCTCACCGCGAGACCTCGCAAACAGGATGACTCCAATGGCCGCCCCGACGAAACCACCGTAGTAGACCAACCCGCCTTTGTGTATGTAGAGAATCGTGATCGGATCCGCGCTGTACTGCTTGAAGTTCGCGAGGACATACGCCAAACGGGCGCCAATTATGCCCGATATCATGATCCAGGTGATGAGATCCGATATGAAACCAGCATCCCGGCCAATCCTTCTTCCAAGGTAGATGCAGATGACAAGACTGACAAGGAAAGCCAGGGCCATCATTATTCCATACCAGTGAATATCCAGCAGGCTTGTCTTTATGGCTATCGGGTGCATTTCGTCACAATAGCATGGACAAAGGTCTTCAACCAGATAAAATCCCGTGATACTACTAATCCCCTTGGTCTCATGAACGAATTAGACAATATCACCGCAGTGGAGACGGAACGGGTTTCTGAGCTCTCCTGCTCAAGATGCCAGAGCCTGCTGGACGTCTCGGAATTCGAGCCGTTCATGGAGATTGACTGCCCAGCCTGCTCGAACAAGCTGACCGTCCCTGCACGCCTCGGCGCCTTCCAGCTTGTCCGCCTCCTCGGCCAGGGCGGAATGGGCGCAATCTACCAGGGGATGGACGACGGCCTTGGGCGCGAAGTGGCAATCAAGGTCATGCTCAAGTCCCTCGGCAACGACGAGGCGCTTGTCGAGACGTTCAGGCGTGAGGCACGGATGGCGGCGGCCCTGAACCACCCGAACGTCGTCCAAATCTACTCCTGCGGGCAGGAAAAGGGCCAGCCCTACATTGTCATGGAGCTCGTGTCCGGCAAGACCCTTGAGGACATAATGAGCCATACCGGCCCCATGCTTGACGCCCTGGCCATCGAAGTCGGCCTTGATGTGGCCAAGGGACTGAGCGCCGGGTGCGACGTCGGCCTGGTGCACGGCGACATCAAGCCAAAAAACATCCTTATCGACATGAAGGGGACGGCCAAGGTCGTGGATTTCGGCCTTGCGACATTTGTGGACAAACAGGCATCCGACCAGGGCGGAATCTGGGGTACCCCCTACTACATTCCGCCGGAGAAAGTACTCAAGCAGCCCGTTGACGCAAGATCCGATATGTACAGCCTGGGCGCAACACTCTACCACGCAATAGCCGGCACTCCACCGTTCCACGGCAAAACCCCGATAGACGTCGTCAAGGCAAGGCTGAAAGGCCCGCCGAGGCCGCTGTCATATGTCCGCAGGGACGTGCTTCCAAAGACCAACGACATCATCATGAGGATGCTTGAAGAGAAGCCAGCCAAGCGCTACCCGAACTACATGTCACTGCTAGGCGATCTCGAAGAAGCGCTCCAGGCTGCGGAACGAAGCGCTGGCGGACCAACGCTTCTGGCTGCAAAGAACGCAATGCTCAAGCGTTCGGCAGCCACCAAGACAGTTAAACACCAAGTTCCGGCAGGACTGAGCCTGCCGAAGGACGCGAAATTGAAATCGTCATCTGGCCCCATACCGGTTCAAGCGTCCAGCGCTACCCCCCCGGGCCCTGCCACAAGAAGACCAAGATTTGGACTACCGCAGCAGACACAGGGGAAAGCCGCCGTTGCGCCGCAGGCGGCACAGGCCAGTCCTTCCAGAGTCCTGATGAACCCGGTATCCAGGCAGCCGAAAGCCGGCACACCGGCCTCGTCGCTCAACTCCGCCGTCGTCGCCCCCGCAAAACCGAACGCGTCTCAGGCCCAGCCCAGGTCGTCCAGGATCCAGATGACCTCGATCACCTCGAGGCGTAAGACCGAGGCCTCCGGCGTGCAGCCAGGGGCCGCCACCGAACCAGGTGGCGCAAGTCCGAACGCCGCTCAGCCCCAGGGGCAGCCCGGCAAAGTCCTGATAAACCTCAAGTCGAGAAGCCAAAGGCCTGGTCATGTGGTCCCGGCCGAGACTGAGGAAGAGATCGCTGACCGCCGCAAGAAGCAGCAGGCGACCTCAAAGAGGAACCTTCTCATCGTCATGGGCGTCCTCTTCGTCGCCCTCCTCGGGGCACTGGTGACGACGATCGCCTTCTGGCGGGTGGATGCACAGAAGAAGCGGGCGCAGGTCGCCGAAGTTGAGATCCAGGTCAATGAAGTCTGCGAAAGCTTCAAGGAACAGGCCAGTAAACTCGCGGCTTCCATACGCCGTGCCAGCTCGGCCCT
This sequence comes from bacterium, assembly GCA_037135275.1. Classification (GTDB taxonomy): domain Bacteria; phylum Verrucomicrobiota; class Kiritimatiellia; order SPBP01; family SPBP01; genus JBAXKQ01. The sequence goes on along the minus strand of JBAXKQ010000089.1, from coordinate 4,656 downwards.
GAACGAGACACATTCCACATACAAGGCCGGCGGACGCCCGAAGGCCGCGGCAAAGGTTGATGAAGCCATAAAGCTCTACGATGGCGCCGTTTCCAAGGCCGGCGAATTGGAGGCCATTGTCGCAAAAGCAACCGCGGCCCAGGCGGCCGTCCGCCAGTCCAGCGATGTCGCTTTCGCCGCCAAGACACTGGATGCGTTGAAAACATTCCCGCCAAGGGTGCAGCAGCTCACAGAGGAAATCAGGAAGCTGCAGCGAGATGCCGGTGAATTTGTGGAGGACGCTTCGACCGAGGAGGAAGAGGCTCCCCAGTCAGACAAGAAGCCCGAAGAAACAGGCACATCCATGAGGCGCCAGATTGAGGCTTCGAGGAATTCCGACAGGGGCGGCCTGTAACCCCAACCGCGACACTGTTCTGCCAATTCCCCTGAAGGCGAAGACCGGCACCCCGCCCGAACCTCACCCGGATCTCAGCGAAGGTCCGGATCCGGCTGAAGAACCAGTTTCCTCACCGTCTTCTCACCAAAGCGTGCCTGCAGCTTCCTGAGCATGTCCTTCTGCCAGTAACGCCTGAGTTCGTTCATCCAGACGGCTCCGTCAACGAAGACCGTCAGCGTGCCGTCCTGGCATCGCCCGGGCCGGGCGTGCCTGGCCTCCGTCTCGCCTGCCAGCTTGGTCCACTCACTGGTTATGTCGTGGAGCCAGTCAGGACCGGGCTTGTCGAAGCTCTTGATGACTGCGGAGATCACACGACCGATCGGCGCGGAACCGCCACCGGGCGGAGGCGCCAAATCGGCGATGTGGCAGCGCTCCCGCTGCATCTGCCAACGGCCACTGTTGAACACCTTCGCCCGCATCGTCCATGGCCCCCCGGAGAATCCGGCTCAACAACAGCGGCATGCGCCGCAGCAGTCGCTGCGCCGGAACACCACAGCCAAACTACAACTGGGGAGGCTTCGGCAGACCTTTCAGCGAGGCCAACGACTTCTGGAGGTCTTCCTCCGGCAACTCGTAGTCCGTGAGCTTGCCGTCGAAAAACGCGTCGTAGCCGCTCAGGTCCATGAGCCCGTGGCCCGACCAGTTCATGAGTATCACCCGCTCTTTGCCTTCTTCCCTGGCCTTGTCCGCTTCCCTGATCGTCTGGGCTATGGCGTGTGAAGTCTCGGGCGCAGGTATGAAACCCTCCGTGTGGGCAAAGAGCACTCCCGCCTTGTAGCATTCGAGCTGGTTGATCGCCGTCGCCTCCATGAGGCCTTCGCGCAGCACATGGCTCACGAGGGGGGCTACACCGTGGTAACGAAGTCCGCCGGCATGGATCGGCTTCGGCACAAACGCATGCCCGAGGCTGTGCATCGCAAGCAGCGGCGTCATCATTGCTATGTCGCCAGAATCATAGACAAACGGGCCCCTGGTCAGCGTGGGACACGCCTTCGGTTCGACGCCGACTATGCGGACGTTCTTCCCGTTGATCTTGTCGTGAATGAACGGGAAAGTTATCCCGGCAAAGTTCGAACCCCCGCCGACGCAGCCGATTACCACATCGGGATAGGCCCCGATCTTCTCCATCTGCTTCTGCGCCTCGAGACCTATGATCGTCTGATGCAGCAGCACGTGGTTCAGAACGCTCCCGAGTGCGTAGCGTGTATCCTTGGATGATACAGCATCCTCGATGGCCTCGCTGATGGCGATGGCAAGGCTGCCTGACGTATCCGGCATGGCCTTGAGGACCTCCCGCCCGGCATTGGTGTCATTGCTCGGGCTCGGCACGCACTGTGCCCCCCACACGCGCATCATGGCCTTCCTGAAAGGCTTCTGGTCGAAACTTATCCGAACCATGTAAACCTTGCACTCCAGCCCGATGAGCTTGCAGCCCATGGCAAGCGCACTGCCCCACTGGCCCGCACCGGTCTCCGTGGTGAGCCGCTTGATGCCGAACTTCTTGTTGTAGTAGGCCTGCGCAACCGCTGTGTTGGGCTTGTGACTGCCCGGCGGCGAGAACCCCTCATTCTTGTAGTAGATCTTCGCAGGCGTCTTGAGCGCCTTCTCGAGACCGCGCGCCCTGAACAAGGGTGTTGGCCTCCACAGCGCAAGTATTTCCATGACCTCCCGGGGTATGTCTATCCAGCGCTGGGTGCTCATCTCCTGCTCTATCAGATTCATCGGAAAAACCGGCGCCAGCGCATCAGGCCCGATTGGCTTGCCATCCTTGTCCACCGGCGGCGGAAGCGGATGCGGAAGATCGGCCTGTATGTTGTACCATTGCTTCGGCATCTCGTCTTCGGTCAGCAACACCTTGATCTGCTCGCTCATGTATTCCTCCATCCGGCATGGCCGTTATTGCTACGTCATTTCGTCCCTGCTGGCAATTCGCCCAGCCTTGTCACAAACCAGTTCTCCTCCCACTGCCCTTCAAGCTTTGTACCGTCCGAAAAAGTATAGACGCCAGAACCATGCATGCGGTCTTCCACCCACTGTCCCTCGTACCTGTCCCCGCCTGGAAACGAATACTTGCCCCTGCCGTGCTTCTTGTTGCGGGCCCATTGCCCGTCGTATTCCTCGCCGTTTGGGAACGTGGCCTTGCCCTCGCCCTGCTTCTCGCCCTCAATCCACTGGCCCTCATACTTCTCACCATCCGGGAATACCAGAACACCAACCCCGTGCATCCTGCCCTTCAGCAGGTCGCCATCATATACAGCGCCGTCATCGAACCTGATGACGCCCCTGGCCGGCTCTGGGAGACGCTCAACCTTCTCCTCTATGGCAGGCTGGGCCGGACCCTGGGTCGCCGGGTCCGGTGCTGCCACCGGAACCGCCGCATCAGCACCGGCGGGGCCAGTCACAGCCGGTTTCTCAGCGGCTGCGTCGCCGGATTGCCGCTTGAGGGCATCAGCCAGCACCCCGACCATCTCAACGGCATTCCTTTCGGCGGCCCATTCCAGCGCGGTCGCGCCATCCTTCGTCTTCGCACGAACATCGGCCCCGGCATCAAGAAGCATTCCAAGTATCGCCATATTGCCCTTCTGGACGGCAATATGAAGACTGGTAAGGCCGCCGCGGGTTGCAGCCTTCACATTTGCACCCTTGGCAACGAGGAGCCTGACGGTCTCGACATGCTCCTTCATCACGGCACAGTGAAGCGGCGAAAAGCCGGCATCCATCTGTGCCTCGATGGCGGCACCACGCGTGATGAGGAAGGCGGCCATGTCCGTCTGGCCGTACACCGCCGCAAGATGAAGCGGCGTTATGCCGCCGCTCGCAGCCTCATTGACCCGGGCCGAATCGGCACTGATGAGCGCCTCCGCAACATCCACCAACCCGGCCTTGGCTGCTTCGTGAATCTCGGCCCCCCCGGCAAGGGTGGACATCAGCGCAAGAACACCAATACTCAAGATAATTTTGAATGCGTTCACATGTCTCATTTCTCCGGACAGTATCATTCCATGGCGGTTGCACGCAAGATTCATTCCGCCAAATACAATCTGTTTCTTGCCGGCCGTTTCTACGCGCCGTAACGCTCGTCCGGCTTGATTCCCGATACACCCGCAAACAGGGAACCCGGAGCATCCTTCACGGTTTGCGTTCCGCGCAATTTTGTGGCAGTATCCGATCGAGTTCGGAAACGTGGACCCGCACAACATGAGGTTGAAGATGGATTCCAGACAGCCGGCTGCGGCGGTCTTCTACTACCTGAGCGGCACAGGCAATTCGTACCGGGCCGCATGCGGAATGGCAGAGGAGTGCCGGCTGCATGGCATTCCCGCCACCGTGCTTTCAATCGCCGGGACCGGGCCGCGAACGATTGAAGCCAGGGCGGACTCGCTTCTTGCGCTGGTCACACCCGTCCACGGATTCACAACTCCGTGGCTGATGATCAAGTTCGCCCTGCGCATGCCGCGGTTGCCGGGAACACCCGCAATCGTTGTTGTCACTCGCGGCGGCAGCATCGTCGGAAAGAGATTCCTGCCAGGCATGGAGGGCACGGCCGCCTACCTGCTCGCGCTGATACTTGCGCTCAAGGGCTGCTCCATACGGGGTGTCATGGGTCTCGACATGCCGGTAAATTGGACCGCATTGCACCCGGGTCTCAGCGAGGGCGCGGCTCGCGCGATTGTCCGCCGCGCCGGAACCAGGCTGAATGCATTCATGGCCGGAATACTCGCCGGCAGGCGACAGCTGGGTGGCTTTGTGCCACTTCTGCTTGGCCTGCTTCTTCTGCCGGTTTCCACCCTCTACCTCATTGTAGGCCGACTCTGGCTTGCCAAGCTCTTCTTCGCCTCCCACCGGTGCACCGGCTGCGGCCTTTGCGCTGCAGGTTGTCCGGCCGGGGCGATCAGGATGCTGGGCCGGCAAAAACGGCGGCCATACTGGACCTATTCATGCGAGAGCTGCATGCGTTGCATGAACGCATGCCCCGTCCGCGCTGTCGAGGCGAGCCACCCGTTTGCCGTGGTGTCGTATTTCATCGCCACAGTACCGGCCTGGATAATGTTGATCAACTGGATGGCAAAACAGTGGCCCGCACTGGCGGCAATGGACAACTTCGCTGTCCGTGCCGTCCTGAAATACTGCTACATGCTCACCTCGATTGCCCTGGCCTACGGCATTTTCATCATGCTTGCGCGGGTGCCCCTGCTCGCCCGCCTTTTCGCCATCACAAC
>JBAXKQ010000088.1:0-13179 GCA_037135275.1 bacterium | reverse complement strand
CGTTCGAGCCCATGTCAAACTCTCCGGTCGGGATCCACACCAGCGCCAGCTTGATGCCACCGCCAAGGTCAATAGACAACGCGTCTCCTTGCGAGGCATCCAACCCAGTCGGAACCAGGATTCCTGTTGCATCGTCCCATTTGAGGCCGCGCGGTTCCACGCCTGATGCCGTCACGCCCCACGCTGTCGTGAGCCGTTTCCACGCCTCCTGCTTTATCCCGGCATCTACGCTTTTGCTGCCGATCACCGTCAGATATGCCGCATAATCCTTCTCGAACTCCACTTTGCGTCTGCGAAGATCCGCCGCCAGTTTTCGCTGCGCTTCAACACGTTCCGATTCCAGTCTCTTCTGCGCTTCCAGATGTTCCTCTTCCAGTCGCTGCTGCTCACCTTCCTTTGCCCGGACCTGCGCCACCAGATCGTCCAGCTCCGCGCCGCCATTCGGGGATGATCCGGTCCCCTTGTCTGTGCCGCCTGGCACAGTTCCAACCAATTTACGTGCCAGTGCCGCGACCCCTGCCGTAAGAGTTTCCTCAATTCCACCACGCTGATCCACCGTCACACTCTTCTTGGTCTCACCGCTCTCAACACTGACGACGTAGGCATTCAGACTGTACAGAGCTCCAATCTTTCCAACCGACCCGTACACCATTAACTCCACGCTGAGCATCTTGCCCGCTTCCACAGCGCACTCCGTAGCCGAGCAGTTCTCGGAACGTGAAAACGCCTGCAGCTTCAGCACCTCGCCCATCTTCGATCGCGACATGAGCCGGAACGTCCGATACCGGTCAAGTTCCACACAGAACCGGTCTGACAGGATCCGGCTCTCGCCAGGCGTCACGCCCTCCAGCGCGTCAAATGTCAGGATTGCGCAGGTCGGCTTGTTGGTGGTCTCCGCGGGCAGCCGCAGGGACGTCAGTAGAAGTACTCCGACGACACAGAATGCCATCAGGATTGCCGACCTATTTGCCGTCGCCATTGCTTGTCTTCCCTCTCCGTGCTCTCGGCATTTCCTCTTCATACCGCCGTCATGAGAATCATAAGCCCAAGAAAGAAGAATCCCATCAGTATCTTGGCCCAAACCACGTTTTGCCGACTCCATGCCGCAAAGCGGTCGCTGCGCACCCCGTGATAGGCTGCCACGAAGATCACCAGGAGTGGAAGGACAAAGGCCATGTTGTAGAGCACGAGTAGCATCCATGCGCGCCAGTGGAGTTCCGGATGCGTCGTCAGGTACACCAATGTGGGCACGTACACTTGCCCGGTACACACGCTTTCGAGGATGGTCACGACAAAACCGGCAGCCGCTGTTCCGATGACAACACTCCGCAGGCCGACACGGGTGCGAATAGTCGTGTGAATAAGTTTCTTCAGACCGTTAGGCAACTGGAGCAGAACACTATCCGCCCGTCCTGTGCGCCTAAACAGCCATGCGTCTCTGAAGGAAAGAACAGCAAGAACAAATAACACTGCAATCATGCCTGCACTCAGGACAGAACTCAGCGCCTTGTATAGTCGAAGCTTGAGAAGTATCTGAAACACTCCGAGGCCCAGCAGCAGATAAGTGAAGAAGACCACGACGCAAAAGCACATCCCCGCAACCAGCATGGTGCGCCGGTCTCTGTTGCCGACGGAAAGCATCGTCACGAGGAAGATCATTGTCGCGAAGGCGCAGGGATTGAGTCCGTCCAGAAGGCCCGCAACAAGAATCGCCAGAGTCGTAAATGAGCGCATGCGAACCGTGAGCACGTTCTCGCTCTGCGCCTTTCCCGGGGAGTCCTCCAAAATCGCTGGCTGATTCGTGGCGCCTTCCGTCCGGTCTTGCCCCGCGATGATGTTCTCGACCTGCGCGAACAATTCCCGCCGTATTGCCTTAAGACCTCCAATATGGATTGTACCATTCAGGTAGATTGAGACCTTTTCATTGGTCCGGATCTTTAGTTCTTCCTGCAGGCCGGCGAGATGCAGGTAACTGTCTTTGTCGACAATGCTGTATTGCCTGAGGAGGATCTTAGTCCCGAATCGGCGGGTCAATTCCGGCAACACTTCACTCTCCATATCGCCGCACTCGTCGCAACCGGGCGCATAGAAGAACTCTACCAATATGCGGGATGTGTTCGAGGCAGGGACCGTCCCCGGCTGGACAGCCAGAGGCTGAGTCACACCGTTTGTCGCAGTGGCACCAACTGCTCCGGACATAGAATCCATCATACTGCCGACATCAATGATCCCTGGTATGTCACCTTCGATGCGGCCATTGATGGTTCCCACCACGACAATACGCTCCTTGTCGCTGGTCGTGATTGAGTACTCACTTCGGAAATAACGATCTATGTTGGTGGCGGTGACACTCATGGTCACGTCGACCGCGCCGCCCGGTGCAATGATCGCGGTACAGTTCGTTACGCTCAACCACCTGATCTTGCTCCGGGCCTTTTCGATCTTCAGATCGGCTTTCCCGACATTTTGCAGCGTCACAGCGAACCGCGCAGTTTCGCCAGCACGCATAACTACGGACTGGATCGGATTCCTGACCAAAAGCCGTGGTACTTCATTGGATGGAATTGGCGGCTCCTTGAGTCTCTTCTCCATGTTCTGATCCTGGATGCCGTAGCAGTCATCTATGACTCCTGCGACTTCCTCTTGCTCGTCGACTGTCGTATCGAGCGGAACCAGGCGGGATGTGAACCTGTGTCGTCGCCCGAAGGTCATACACCACTCAAAAGGTGAAGCTTTGGCGGCCTGAATGGCCATTGCTTGCGACAGGGTTGGATCGCGTTCGGCGGCTGACGTTGGCTCAAGGGCCAGTATGCCAAGGTTCTCGCCGTTCTTGCCGGCCTGGCAAATGGCAACACTGTTGATCATTTCCGGAGGACACACGATTGATTGCGAGTGACCGCCGATGATGATGTCTATTCCCGCGAGTGATTCGGCGAGTTTCCGATCTGCCTCAACACCCTGGTGCGAGAGAACGACTACAAGATCAAGGTCTTTTCCGTGTTCCTTGACAAACTGCGCTATCACCGTTCTTGGGTCAGCCATGTCCAATCCGGCCAGCTTATTGGTCGCGCCAAAGGCAAAAGCAGCCGGACCGGCAACCGACACCACTCCAACACGGTACCCGGCTATGCTCTTGATCGTCCACGGTCTGGCGATGGATTGACCATCCGCCTTGCTGACATACCCGGCCGACACCCACGGAAAGCTCTCGGCTTGCGGATAGCGGCTTACCAACAGCCGGTTTGCATTCTTCCATGCAGCAATTCCGCCCGTCAGTTCCTGGTCGCCAATGGCAACTGCATCGTAATTCATCAGTGAATATGCACGCAGAAGCGCCAGTGTGCCGTCAATATCCGGATCAACGGGGAACAGGTCCCCGGCATCCAGCAGCAACACATTGTTGACCCCTTCCACGGCGCGGATCTGGTCAACCAGCCATGCGCGTTTGGCAAGTCCGCCCCATGGGCTGTTGGGACAATAACAAGCACGAAGGATGCCGTTCGAGGAATTCGAGAACAGGATGAGAATACGTGGAGGCTTTTCCGTCGCGGAGAAAGCGAAAGCGCTGAGGAAAACTAGAACCGCAAGAAGCACCGTAAGACAGCGTTTGCGCATAGAAGCTCCGTCAGAGTATTGCCCACCAAACACGCGAAAGGTCGCGTACGACACCTCTCGGGTTTCGCTTGTTTCGCGGGCCTCCTCCACAACTCTCACCGCAAACCACAAGGCGTGCCGAACGGGAGTTGGGCCGTGTCATTTCACCACCCTAAACTCGATCTCCGTCCATGTGATAGGGGAACAGTTGTCTTTGGGTTCTTCCCTTCCGCCGTAGTAACTGGAGTTTGGGTAGTACCAAGTGATGAACATCCATCTCATCTTGTATACACCCTGAGTATCAGGAGCTTTGAACTGAAACGTCTTTGTCATCGCCCTTGGTTTTCCAAGGAGTTCTCCCTTGACAAGTCGGGCAAGCTCGACTTGTGGTCGCCAGTCGCCGAAGACATTCACATGAATTACGGCGTTTGGGTTGTAATCGTATGACTGTGGAGCTTTTGTGAACTCCCAGGTCACCTGCGATTCTACGTCATCACCCTCGCGAACCGTGGCGGGCAGATTCCATCGAATCGCTGCGATTCCATTCACTGGAGCTGCGTTCGCATTAGGCGTGATGAAACAGTTCGTGGCACAGTAGTCGGATCTGTGTGCCGCAGGAGACTGTTCGCCTGGCTTCTGACTTTCAGAGCTCGATTGCACCGGAACTGGCAATATCGGTTCCGGCTTGGAAACTGGTGCCTTCTCTGCCACCTCCATCCCCAGCAGCCGCCGCGCCAACACGGCCATGCCTTTGGTAAGCAAGTCGTCAATCTCCCCCTTGACATCGTAGTTCGCGGCCTTTTCAGTCTCTCCGCTTTCCACATCGGCCAAAGACACACTTACCGTGTGCGTCTGTCCCACCTTGCCAACAGAACCATAGATGATGTACCGGATTTGGAGGAGCTTTCCAGCCTCAATCGCGCACTCCGTTGCCGAGCAGTTCTCCGAGCGGGAGAATGCCTGCGCCTTCAGAATTTCCCCCATCTTCTCGCGCGACAGCAGCCGGTACAATCCCAGACGGTTGAACTCTGCGATGAACCGATCCGTCAGCAGCCTCGCTTCCTGAGGTGACACCCCCTGCGCGTCGAAGGTCAACACCGCGCAGGTCGGCTTGTTGGTGGGCTCGGCCGTGATGCACGGCGGCAATGCCAAGGCCAACACACCAAGCCAGATGACGAGTACTCTGTTCATGAAGTGTTCTTCTTACTGTCTCCTCGCGCGCTCACGCCCGCCTGCTCCCGGCCAACGGGAGGGCGGGCAAGCCCGCCCTAAAAGACAAAATAAAACTACGGCCTGGGAAGCACAACCACTCGAACCCCGCGTCCGTAGTACCTGAGAGCCGGGTGAGTCCCGTACCGAAAGGCGCACCGAGAGTAGGCTGATTGAAGGCTCCAACCACCGCCCCGAACCACCCGGTATTCGCCCGTACCTGGGCCTGTGGGATCAGTAACAGTTTCGTCCGAATATGCCCCGTACCAGTCCTGACACCATTCCCAGACGTTCCCGTGCACGTCATACAAGCCCCAGGCGTTTGCCGCTTTCTGACCGACCGGATGCGTCTTGGAATCGCTATTGGCGAGATACCAACCAGCTCGTGCCAGATCCCCCTCTTCGTCTCCACTCCAATACTTCGTCGTCGTCCCAGCCCGGCAGGCATACTCCCATTCCGCCTCAGTGGGAAGCCGGAATTGTCCTGCTTCTGACTGCTGACTTCTGAATTCTGAATTCATCTTCCTGACGAACTCCTGACACATATCCCAACTCACTTTCTCAACCGGCAGATTCGCGCCCTTCCAATTGCTTGGGTTGCTTCCCATCACCCGCTCCCACTGTTCCTGAGTCACCTCGTATTTCCCCATCCAGAAGCCACTGCTGATCTTCACACGGTGTACCGGCGTCGCGTCGGCATCGCCCATGTCAAACTCGCCGGGCGGTATCCACACCATCGCCAGCTTGATGCCGCCGCCAAGGTCAATGGACAGAGCTTCTCCTGGCGCGGCCTCCAACCCCGTTGGAACCAGAATTCCTGTCGCATCGTCCCACTTCAGCCTACGCGGTTCCACGCCTGCGGCCTTCACGCCCCACGCTGTCGTAAGCCGCTTCCACGCCTCCTGTTTCATCCCGGCATCCACGCTTTTGCTGCCGACCACCGTCAGATATGCCGCATGGTCCTTGTCAAAGTCTGCTTTTCGTCGGCGCATCTCCGCCGCCAGTTGCCGCTGCGCCTCCACACGTTCCTCTTCCAGTCGCTTCTGCTCACCCTCCTTTGCCCGGACCTGCGCCACCAGATCGTCCAGTTCAGCGCCGCCAGCCGAAGACGCCCCGCTCCCCTTATCCGTACGAATCGCCGCGGTTCCCGCAAGTTTGCGCGCCAGTATTCCCACTCCGGTTATCAGCGCCTCCTCAATTCCGCCGCGCTGGTTCACTGTCGCGCTCTTCTTCGACACCCCGCTCTCCACGCTCACCACATAGGCGGTGAGACTGTACAACGTCCCAACCTTGCCGACCGACCCGTACACCATGTACTCCACGCTGAGCATTTTCCCCGCTTCCAGGGCGCACTCCGTCGCGGAGCAGTTCTCAGAGCGGGAAAAAGCCTGCAGCTTCAGCACCTCGTCCATCTTCGATCGCGACATGAGCCGGTATGCGCCGTACCCGTCCAGTTCCACGGAAAACCCATCCGACAGCGCTCTTGCTTCACCATGAGTCACACCCTCAAGGGCGTCAAATGTCAGGATCGCACAGGTCGGCTTGTTTGTGGGTTCAGCCCGGAGACACGGCGACCACGCCAGGGACATCAGGCTGATCCAGATGACGAGTGATCTGTTCACGGTGACTACTTTTCCCCCACTGCCGGACAACTCGGTACGAGGTACTTACCAATGAGAATTGTTGCCACCCGCTCCGCCAGGTGAGTCGCCGATTGTTTGCCTGCCGTCTCCTTGAATTGCTTTATATAGACCGGGCTCCCGTTCTGCGTTATGGAGAACCGAACAACGGTGTCCGGAACCAAAGTCTGCACACCGAAGAGATCCTCGGTCTTCCCTCTGCGCTTCGGATCAATGTCCACCAGTACCGACAGAAGGAGTGATGCACCCCCGGATGCCGCACTCTGTGTCATTGAGGAGAGCTCCTGCGTGCTGAAGGTATCAAAAAGCGACGATGCTTGCGCCGTTTGACCAACGTCAACGCTCTTCATGCGAGCCTCACGGAGATCATTGGCCAGAACCAAGGCCAACTCACCATACAGTCTTGCACCCTTGTCGTCCCGTATGGCGCAAACGATTGCGACCTTTTCCGGGCGCCCCCAGCGGTCCGCCAGCGGCCACATTCGCGGTGGCGGCGGCAGCGAGTTCAAGCGGGTCTGCGCCGTCTCAGCCGGAGATCCCTGCGTATTCTTCGCGACGTCCTCGTACCAGCGGCGGGCCTCCAGGAAGTGCTTCTGTTCCACATAGAGTTCCGCCATCTTGAGCTTGGCCGTGGGACTATCAAAGGAGACCGACAGTCCCGGCTGGTATTGCTCCAACAAGTTTCGCAATTTTACCGTTGCCGCCTGATAGGCGCCCTGCTGTTCCAGTTTCAGCGTTTCAGCCCAAAGCCCGTCCAGCTTCTCGGCTTGCTCACGACGGGTCAAGGCCACAATCTGGTCCTGGGCTTCGACAACCGTGAACTTCGCGCCAAGCGGTTCGCCGTAGTCTGCGATTGCCTGGCCAAGAAGGGCTCGCGCGTCGTCGAATTGATGGCGATCACTCAGATCCCGCGCTCTGTTCCAGATGCCATTCAGAACCTCTCCGTGACGAAGCCGCCCAAGCTCCTTGATCCGGATTTGGGCCTCCGGCAGGGAGAAATCGGTCAGCAATGGGTTGCCAAAGGACTCAACCGCTTGCTCTACAAGCCGCAGAGCCTGGGCATACTGGCCACTTGTCCGCATTTGCGATGCCTGTTTCCACAGATCGTTGAGGCGAACACCGTCCCGCAGTTGCCCGAGCAGCCGGTCGCGCAATGACTGGGGGAAAGAAACCCTGATCCATGCACGATAGCCGGCGGCTGTCTTCTCCTCGTATGTGCAGCCGATGAGCGGAACGACATCGGTGAACGGGACAATCCCCCTTGTTGCGCTCGTTCTCAAGCCCGTGACGCTGCCCAGAATATCCCGCTCGATTCCGGCAACGGCATTTTGAAGCGCTGCGGTTCGCGCGGCCTCTGGCGTTGAAAAACCGTCCGACTGCGCATCACGATACAGATAGACACCGTCGTCGCTCTTGGGCGCCCGTAGCCAGTCGGGACGAATGACCAGGGGTGTCGTGGTGATGCAGCCGGTGGCAGCGAGAATGAGGAAAAGGGCGGGGATGAACGTGGAAAGCGGTTTTATTGGCGCAGGCTTTGCAGATGGTCGATGCTGCCGGCACAGGACACGCCTTTGGCGAAGCATCGGCATCACTTGATCTCTCATAGATGGTCTCGCCTGTGGCCGCCACAGGCCAACTTTCTGGCCGCAGTAAGATGCTGCGCGACAGAAGCAAACTCGCCGCTCTCGGCGACCTCGTGCACCGGTGACACAAGGTCGCGGCGGTCCCTATGCCCCTCACTATCGTTGCTTTCCCGGCCCCTTGATCTTCTTGCCTATTTTGTATTCGTATGAAATGTCAAGAATGCCGCTCTTCGTGTTGATTAGTTTCCATACAAAACGGTACATGATCTGACGGTCGCCCGTCGCTGGAACAATTGCTTCCTGGGATGATACGCGGCCGACAAGTATGCCGTTGACGTTTGCGATCTGGCCCAGTTTCTCCCGTTCCTCAGCATCGTAGGTGTCCTTTGTCAACCAGTTGAAATCCTTGATCTTCATGATTTCGTCGGTTGACGTACCGCCTTTTGTCGCGTTGACCAGAGTCTGAAACTTCAATGTCCCTTCCTGATTGAAGATCGCCTGGAGCGACTCCTGAAGTTGAACAACGCGCACGTCGTAAGGCGTACCACTTGCGTCAACGGGGCCAAGCGCCACCACGTAACCATTTGGCAGTTTGCGCCGCTTCATCTCGCCGCTGATCGCCTCGGCAACCAGATCGTAGTCATGATCATCAAGCCCTACGGTCATGATGCTCTGCTCACTCGTGGGAATATAGGTCCCGCCAAGTTCGTCCGTTGTGCTGCCGCTCGGCGACGCACAGCCGGCCAACCACAGGGCCTGAACCGACATACAGACAATTCCAAGTGATAGTCTTCTCATTATTGTCACTCCCATCGTGTGTTTTGTTGCCGGAAACGTACGTCAAATATGAACGCGGCCGCCTCCGCCGCAGGTGCTATACCCTGCATAAGTGCCAGTTCGTGCGCTCCCACATTCACCGGCGTCCACAACTCGTTGCCTGAAATCGCCATGCCGGCGGCGTCCTGCCAGCGGTAGCGATATTCAAATTGCAGGTTGTAGCGCGTTGTATTCTTCGCTTGAACCTGGGCCTGAAGCAGGTTGTTCCTGTTCGTCGATGCCACCCCAACCACTTCAAGCCGACTGGCCAATATTGCCGAATTCAGCGTGATCTTGGTTTGAGGATAACTCTCGACTGTCGTTGGGGAAGTCGGCGTTGCGCAACCCACGCCCCACACCGCCAATGAAACTGCGGTCAAACCCGTCAAAAGGATTTTCTTCATCTTGCACTCCATCCCTGACTAATCCAATTTCGGGGCAACCTGTTCCGCCGGCGCGGCAGTTGCAGAAGTCTTTTCGCGTCGGCAGATGTACGACTTCTTCATCGCATCACCGCCCTCAAGCATCTGGGCCTTGGAAGTCTTTTCGTTCACCTCAATCACCTTGACCCGCCCGATCTTCGTCTCCTGTGGCCCAAGGCTCTCTTTCGTATCCGGGTCAATCATGTCCTCGCCGGTCTGGTACACCGACAACTCTTCGCCCACGGTGATCGCCCCCTTGCCGCGATTGATAATGCATTCGCCTGGATTCACGCCCACCACCCTGATCGGATAGGCGGTATCTATGACCACAGATGCCTCTGCAACAACCGACTGCCCATAGATCGCACCGACAAAATCGCGCATCTGCTGGGCCACCGGTCCCCGGCTCTTTCTGAACTTGGTCTTCTTTTCCGCGTCCGAGATATTAGACGACACAATTTGCGAGGTAGCCACATCAACCGTTCTCACGTTGGTGGCCAGTTTCCCCTTCACAGCAGATTCCTGTTGGCCGATGTAGGGAACGGTCTTATTTTCAAGTTCCACCATGAAGTACCGGATTTCAGGAATTACGACAAAATCCGCATTGAGCATCCTTCCAAGTTTGACCACCTTGGCCACGTCCGCATAATCAGACTCGCCGAAATTGAGCTCCTTTATGGCGGGTTCAAGATTCTCGCGCTCCAGAACAACCAGCTTGCGGCTATTCACGAGGCCATCCACCAGGTAACTGGTGTAGCTTGGGTTCTCAATCACACCAGCGTCAGTCATTCCGAATTTCTCGCTCAACTCCCGCTCGAACTTGGAGCGTATTTCCTTGCTGTACGTGGCTGGCACCACGACAACCCGCGCCTTCCGAACGGTGGCATCCATTGTGTCAGTAGCCTGAGCCAATATCTTCTTGTCGGCGGATCCGACAGTTGTTACCTCCTTTGTCATCACTCGCACGCCGGGGCCGGTTCCTGGTTCAACCACCGTAATGCTTTCAGTGGTCTGCTTCTGCGCCTCAGCCGTGGGCAAAAAACACACACCCAGCCCAAGCACCGCAACCGTCCATCGAACAACTCTCAAATTCATACCGCCCCTCCTGCTTCTGCGAACGTTAGAACAACCCACGCAATCCGCAACAACGCCACCACGCTCACGGATACTAGCAACCACGCACAATTTGTAAAGACCATTGCACTTCTCACGGCCTCAACACGGGCGGCGACAAGCGCCGCCCCTACATGACCGATTCTCTGGCCCGTATGGGCGACCCTTGCGGACGCCCGACAGATGATTCGTCCCGCGCGCTCACGCGCGCCCAAAAAGACAAAATAAAACTACGGCCTGGGAAGCACAACCACTCGAACCCCGTAGTCGCTGCTCCAGTAAGCCGGAGGATGCCAGAGCCGATTGGCGCACCGAGTGCCGGCAGATAGATTGCTCCAACCACCGCCCCGAACCACCCGGCACGACTGTTTGTCGGTCTGCTTCGCCCCGCCCCGCCAATACTCGACCGTCTGCATATCGCCCGAGCTCACCGCAGGCGGATTCTTCTGCCCATCTCTAAGTTGTTGATACGCATCCGCGGCATACCAGTCCGCGCACCACTCCCATACATTGCCAGCCATGTCATATAGCCCATAGCCAGCCGGCGGATAGCTCTTCACCGGCATCGTCGTATCCGAATAGTCCAGCTTTCTTACCAGCACACTTTTCTGATACGGTTCCCACCACTTCAGCCACTCCTCATAGGTCTTGATCTCGTCTTTCCCAGCCAGCCGTTCAGCCGTATTGGCCTTCTTCTTATCCCATGTGTTTCCCCAAGGCCACTTCACTTCCCGTCCGCCCTTGGCTGCTTTCTCCCAATGCGCTTCCGTCGGAAGTGCTCCACCAATCCAGCGCGCAAAAGCCTGTGCACCGTACCAGGACACTTCCACAACCGGATGAGCCTCATAGCCAACCTTTGTCCGATACGAATTGCCGGCACTTTCGATTTTCACGGCTTGGCCGCCTGCATTGCACCACGTCACTCCGCCTTCAGTCTCATTTCCCTTCTCGGTCAAGAATTGCGCGTATTGCGCACAGGTGACCTCGGTTTCCCCCATCCAATAGGCATCGAGCCAAATCCGTCGTTGGGGATGCTCATCCTGATAACCTTCGTTCTCCGGACTGCCGAGCTGAAACTCACCGGCCGGAACAAGGCAAAGGCGGTAACCGGTCTTCTCGTGCTGAATCATCACTGGCAGTCCACTACCTGGCTCCATCTCGTTGCCAACTGTGCTGAACCCTGCCGGCACACGCGCTGTGTTGCTTGCGGGCGCAACTGGAGCGACTGGTTCCGCCACAGTGGTCACGGGCCCGCCTGGCACCGGTTCCAGCCCGAGCAATTCCCGGACATTATTGGCCATCACCACCTTCAGCAGATCCTCGATACGTCCCTCGTGATCCGTGCTGGCGTTCTTCTGCGATCCCCCCGTTTCGATACTCATGAGGCAGGTGTTGATGGTGTAAAGGCTGCCGATCTTGCCCACCGAGCCATACACCATGTACTGCACACCTAGCATTTGCCCGGCTTCGACCGCGCATTCCGTGGCCGAACAGTTCTCCGAGCGCGACCATTTTTGAAGGTCAAAGACCTCTTTCATCTTAGCCCGGTTTACAAGCGTATAGCCACCGATCTTGCCCAGTTCGTAGGCAAAGCGATCGGTCAGCAAGCTAACTTCTTCTTTTGAAATCCCACCCTTCGCATCAAACGTCAACACGGCGCAGGTCGGCTTGCCGGGCTCGGCGGCAACGGCAGAGATCGCGGGCGCGGACAAACACACCGCTCCTGCAATCACAACCGCCCACATTCGGCTCAAGAAACATCTCGCTTTCAAACGCATCGCCACCTCCCCGTTTCACATCAAAAGACCGGGGCAGGACATTCGCCGCATTCGGCTACTGGCCCCGCCCCGGTGTTGTTTCTTCGGTGCCACCGCCCATGCGGCCGCCACCCGGACTGACGACTGGCCGTTCCTATGCTCTCGCGCCTGATCCTTGAACCATGCGCTCCGGCATTGGAGCGTACTGGGAAGCACAACCACTCGAACCCCGTTTTCGTTGTTCCTGTTAGCCGGTTGATTCCTGTTCCGATTGGCGCACCGAGTGTTGGCTGATTGATTGTTCCAACCACCGCCCCGAACCACCCGGCACGTCATTATCGCCATCAGCCCGCCATTCTCCTGCCTGTCTCCAAAGCTGCTCCACCAACCCCTGCGCATTTGCCTGTTCCGCGTGCCCCCGCCATCCAGCCCAACTCTTCTCCAGGTCAGTGATACTGAGGCTGCCGCGCCGGCACATCGAAACTTGTTTCTTCACCCGGCGGCGTGCGCGCCGCGCATTCTCAGCCGCCAACCGCCTGGTTCCAGGGCGGAAACGCAGCCCCAGAAAACTCACACCATCCCTGCTCCGATAGACTCTGGACTTTCCTGCATGCGCCCGCAGTCGAAAACCGCACAAGAATTGTTCGATATCGCCTTTCCACCCACCCAATGTCGGCTTGCCAGAGCCAAACAGGGCGAGGTCATCAACGTACCGGACGTAGTGCCTGCACCTCAGGTGTTCTTTGACAAAATGGTCTAGGGAGTCGAGGTAGACGTTTGCAAACAACTGACTGGTCTGGTTGCCCAGCGGCAGGCCATGAGGGTGCTCGCAGGGTGTCCAGAGATCATCTCCGAAGAAATGCCAGCCGACCGGCTCTTGCGCATTACTCGTATCCACGAAGAGATCCATCAGGGCTAGGGTGCGCCTGCAACGCACAACACGGCGAAAAAGAGACTTGAGAATCTCCCGATCAATGGAAGGGAAGAATTTCCTAATATCCATACGCAAGATGAAGGGGTAATTGCGAATGCCGGCCGCAAAGTG
>JBAXKQ010000087.1:0-13365 GCA_037135275.1 bacterium | reverse complement strand
CGTCTCTCCTGGCCGCAGCCTTCTAAGCGGGTTAGCTGGCTGACGGCTCACGCTGTCCGTGAATCGGAAGCGTAGCCGTCATCCAACCCGCGGCAGCGACCTGATGACCAGCCTGTCATCGTTTCCGGCTGCCCCCTCGCTGGTCGGGCCAGCACTGATCCACTCCGCAGGGTCGACTTTGTAGTACCCGCGCAGCTGCTCGTAGAGAGCCGGGTGCTTTCTTTTCATGCCAATGGGACTGCGAAAGAACGTCTCGGTGGCCACCGCGAAGAACTCCGCTGGGTCTGTCGCTCCATACCCATCAATCAGGCTGTCCCGCCCGCCCTCGACGGCCTCCTTCAAACCGCTGAACTCGGCGCCTAGAACCCTGGCCCAGCTCGTGTACCTGGATGGCAACCCGAGCGGCGGCGCTCCGTCGGCGCTGCCATCCTCCTGGTCCAGCTGATGCGCGAACTCATGCAGGGCCACGCCGCGGCCGGCGTGCCGCCCGCCCGCCTCACGCTCAACAAGATCCCACGACAGGACAAGCTCTCCCCTCAGCCACGACTCTCCAGCCCGGATCTCTTCATCCTCACCTTCCTCGTCCTCCCCGGCGCCGCCATCAACAGCGTAGGGATGGGGATAGACCAGAATGCTTGTGAGAGTCGGATAGAAATGCGGTTCACCGTTCAACATGAGCATGCACGCCTCTGCGGCAATCGTGACCCGCATTTCGTCGGTAATCTCAAGACCACCGCAACCCTCGAAGCGCTTCTCATCGAGGAACACACTCATGAGCTGCTTTAGCCTTGCCTGGAGAGAGGGCTGCATGTGGCGGTAGATGGCCACCTTGTCCATCAGTATCCGCTCAAGTTCGGGCGGCAAAGGCTGCCGCATGAGGAGCTCGCGACGTCGCTGGAGCAGGATGGGCCTGCCAATGGTCACGGCAATTATCGCCGCAAAAAGGAACGCAAAGAATAGGAGTACTTCCACAACGTCACCCGGCGTGCAGAACGTGTTCCAGAAGGTAAGCCAGGACAACCCCGATAATCAGGAAGATGGCGTTCTGTTTCGCCTTCTCGGTATGGGTTTCGGGAACCAGGTCCGAAGCCCCGATGTAGAGGAAAGATCCGGCCGCCAGAGCGAGGAGATAGCCCTGCGTTCCAGGCTCTATTCCGGGCAGGAGGAAGAGACCGGCGATTGTACCGACCGGCGCAGCAAAGGCAACAGCCATGGCAAGAAGGAATGCACGGCGCCTGGTTGTACGGTTTATCAGGAGCAAGCAGGTTATCGCCCCCTCAGGAAGTTTGTGAATTGTGACGCCGGCAGCCGCGAGAACCCCAAGCGGCTCGCTCACGGAAAATCCGACCCCGATCACGACTCCGTCGATCACTGAATGAATGAACAGCCCCGCAAACACCGCAAGTCCCTTGGCCGAATGAACATGCGTATGGCCACCCTCGTAGTGCATTTCGGCGCCACCGTGGAAGATTACAACGGTCTCGACCAGGTAAAGCGCAAGGAAACCCACAAGGATGAACGGCAGGGCCCCGATATTCATCGCGCATGTTTCGGGAATCAGGCCCAGAAACGCCACGCCAAGGATGACTCCTGCCGCCAATGAATTGACGATGTGCGAGTGATGCACAACCCGCCCCTGCCAGCGCATCGCCAGCAGGATGCCGGCGACACTGGCCGAGGCTGCCATCAGGCTGTAGAGAAGCGGCTCCAAGAAATCACTTCTCCAGAGGCATGGGGTTGCAGAGATTCTTCTCAGAATCCGCAGCACGCCCGCAGTTGAAGCAGATGAACTTGGGATCGCTTACGAGCCCCTTGACTTCTTCCAGTTTGCCGTTGCTCACCAGCACACAAAGATGTCCTTTGTGATCACCCTTACAGGCCGGCCCTGCGCAACACTTGCAGTTTGCCATGAGTTATCTCCTCCATTGTTGACTGCATGTCCTGATTTCGTACAGAGCCGGCATCATATCCATACGCGGGGGGAATCGCAATAGTGTTCGTATGGTCTCGTCTGCCATCCCCGCCCACTCTCCTTCCATTCTCCGTTACCTGAGCCGCTTTGCAGGTTGGATCGCCTGGCCTTTTCGCAGGCCGGAAGTCATCAGGGGGCGCGGGTGCCAACATGGCGCAAAGAGACGCTGATGAGGTTCCGGCAACCTGGCGCCGGAACTACGCTAACGCCGGGGCCGGGCCAGCCGAGCCGAAGTCGTAGAACCTGGGGGCAATTGCCCCGGAGTCAATCTCATGAAGAACCGGCGTGAAGATATCCCACGATGCCGCAAGTTCCTCCTGCGAAATAAAGAGGCTCCTGTCGCCCGAGATCACATCCAGCAGAAGGCACTCGTATGCGTCGGGAATCTTGCGGGCAAACGTTGACCTGTACTTGAGATTGAGATCTGTCTCGACGAGGTTGACATCAAGCCCCGGCTCCTTGTTGGTGATCCTGAGAATGAGGGCTTCATCGGGCTGTATCCGTATCACAAACTCGTTTGCGGCCGGGCACTGTCCATTCCGGCAGAAAATGTTGGCGCCGACCTCGCGAAACTTTATGCGGACCTCGCTGAGTGCCTCACTGGTTCCCTTTCCGGCAGTGACAACAAATGGCACCCCCCGCCAGCGATCGTTGTCGATCCGCAGCACGCATGACGCGAAGGTCGGCGTAATGGATTCCCTCCCCACCCCGGGTTCCGCCCTGTACGCCGGAAAGCTGGTGCCTCCGCCTCTGCCGGCAGAATACTGACCGAGTACCATGTCACGCAGTGCAACCGGCGCGATGCTCCTCAAGACCCCCACCTTCGCGTCCCGCACATTGCATGGCTGGATATCTCTCGGCCGCTCCATCGCGACGAGGGACAGTATCTGGAGAAGGTGATTCTGGACCACGTCCCTGATGATGCCATAGGAGTCGAAATAGCCGCCGCGGCTGCCGACCCCGATGTTCTCCTTCCAGTTGACATCGACCCGCTCGATGAACTTACCGGACCATATGGGCTCAAAAACCGTGTTTGCAAACCTGAGTACCATCAGGTTCTGGACCACCTCCTTGCCGAGGTAGTGGTCAATTCTGAAGGTTTGTTTCTCTGGAAACACCTTGGCCAGCTCGCGTACCATCACGTCCGACGTTTCCCTGTCCGAACCGAATGGCTTCTCCATTACGACCCGCGTCCAGCCTGATTGATCGTCGCACCCGGACATACCGGCGCCCCCTATGGCCCGCGCGGTCTCGACAAAGACGGCCGATGGAACGGCCATGTAAAACAGCCGGTCAACCTTCCGGCGGCCTTCCACTCCCTTCATTGCCGAGTAGAGGTCAAGGAATGAGTCCCGAGAGGTATATGAGCCTGGCACGTAGTGGCACCTGGCGAGAAACCCCCGGACCAGGTCGGCGCATGAGTGTTCGGGAGTGTACCTGCAGGTCAGGTGGGTGGCGATGTGTGCACGGAAGGTCTCCGCGTCGAAGGAGCTCCTGGCAAAGCCGAACACGTTGAAATCGGCAGGCAGGAACCCCTGGCAGTAGAGGGAGAACAGTGCCGGGAAGATCTTCCGGAGGGCAAGATCACCCGACGCACCCAGCACCACAATGCTCAGGGATCCTTCTTTGTCGACGCGTCCAGTCATCTTTCAACCCCCGATTCCCAGTTGCCTGCCGGTATCAGGACCACGTATGTAGGCAGTCCGACAATCTTGAAGTGGTCGAGCATCTCTCTCGTCGCGGCGTCGTCCAGGTCTTCAGCCTGCCGCTTGACGGCTACATACCCGGCAAGGCGCTTCCTGACCCGCTCATTCTTGAATGTGGTCTGGTTCATTGCAACACAGCTTTTGCACCATGTCGCCCAGAAGTCAATGAGTACCGGCTTCCCCTCCCGCTTGCCCGCCTCAAGTCCGGCCTGGAGGGACTGTATCCAGCCGCTCTCCGCCTGGGCCGCCGCGGTTTCAGACCTGCTTTCCCGGCTGTGGCCTGAGTATATGCCGTAGGCCGTGTGCCCGTAGTAGGCGGCCATGCCCAGGATGAAAATTCCAAATCCATACTTCACCAACACCATCCACCGGCCGGGCCTGGGAAGCAGGCCGAGCCCGGCTCCAAGAAACGGCCAGGGCAGACCCATGCCCAGCCCGAGAACGAAGGGAAGAATGAGCCCTATGCACGCATCCCTGGCGCAGAGATCGACTGCTATAAGCAGGACGGATATCACTACCGGCGCGACACACGAGCCGGCCAGCAGCGCCGCCACCCCG
Source organism: bacterium (assembly GCA_037135275.1). Lineage (GTDB taxonomy): Bacteria > Verrucomicrobiota > Kiritimatiellia > SPBP01 > SPBP01 > JBAXKQ01. The sequence continues at coordinate 9,129 of JBAXKQ010000087.1, read as the reverse complement.
CCCATGACAAAGGCGGTGACAATGCTGCCCCCGCGCAGTTTCCCGGCGCCGACGGCGCCCTGGAACCTCGAGAAATCCAGGTGGATCACGTTGAACATCGCCAGGGCGAGCAGCACAAACACAACGGCGATGACTGCGTTGAAGACATAAGACGAGTTGAGGGCGCCAAAGCGAGTACCCGTCAGCACAGCGGCAAGGCCGAGCGCCCCGTACACCAGCGCCATGGCACCGCCGTAAACCGCGCCCAGCGCGAACCCCCTCAGTCGTGATCGGCCGCCATCCGCGGCCCCGGCACCGATGATCGCAATGTTGATCGGTATCATCGGCAGGACGCACGGCGTCAGGTTGAGCCCGAGGCCGCCGATCACTATCAATAGCACGGCAAACCATGTCCATACGCCCTGTCGCCTGAACATCTCAGCCAGGCGATCCTCGAGCGTGGTCTCGTGCCTCTCGGCACGGTCAAGGAAACCGACAAACTCATCCGGCGACATGTAGCCGGTCCCTCTGGCCACGAGGTGGAAGGCCCCCGCCGTCGTCTTCCAGTCAGCCGGATCCTGAACCGCAACCCCTGCCGCCGCAACGGCAGTTCCGCCGCCGGCAACTCCGCCCGGTACTGACACCACGATATTCGTTGTCTGGGGCAGGAAACAGGTCGTGTCACTGCACCCGCGGAAACGCACACGGACCTTGACTGATTCCCCTGCAAGCGGCGGAAGCGGATACGACAATGTCACATCCGAGCCGTAGACATTTACGCTCTTCCCGGAATCCGGGTCGGGAATGACGGATGCCGCAGGCCCGTTTGTCGCCTCGAGCGAGGGACCGTCAGCAATCCGCACCGTGATCTCATCGGCAAAGAGGTGGTGGCGTTCAGGGACATCGAAGGAAATAGCCAGGACGTGCCTGTCCCCGTCTGATGAGACACCGGCGGACTGGACGGCAAAAGGCGATGCCGCTCCCGCCGCCGGCGCCATCATCAGAAGAGCTAGGACCAGCGCCTTTGTCTTCATTAATGTACCCCGGCGATCTGCGCCTCATATTGCCTGAAATCCTTGTTCGTGCCGACCATCTGTACACCGACAATCCTGCCGCCTTGAACAAGAAGCAACCTGCAGGCTCCCGCTGCCGAACCTTCCAGCACCTGTACCTCGCAGTTCTCCCACCCGACCCGGCCAGCTATGTGAAGTTCGAAATCCCCTGCCTTCAGGGACACGGCACCGGCTGATCGGATGTACTCTTTCAGCCCGGAGGCAGCGCCGGCAGCGGCTGCGCACACGTTGCCACCGGCCACCCTGCCCTGCATCACTGCATCAAGCGCGGTTCCACCCCGGACGCCGCCGACCTCGGCGACATCACCGCACGCGAACGCATTCGGGACGGAACTCCGCAACCTGCTATCCACGACAATCCCTGCCGCAGTTTCAATGCCGGCTCGCCCGGCGAGCCCAACATCGCTCCTGGCGCCGATGCAGAGAATCGCCGTTGCATCCTCGATTGTTGTGCCTCCTTCGAGTTGCAGCGTCACGCCGCCGGGCCTGGCTTCTGCCCTGTCAACACCGGCGCCTGTGAGGATCCTGATGCCCTTTTCCTGCAGCCTCTCCATGAGAAGCCCTGATGCCTGTGGCGCGAGCCTGCCTGACATCAGCCCGGAAGCCTTTTCAACCACAACGGCACGGCACCCTGACTGGGCTGCCCTCAATGCGGCCTCGATTCCTATAGCCCCGCCGCCGACTATGGCAACTGTGCCGCCTGGCTTCATCGAGCCGCGAATAACGTCGGCATGGCTTGCTGTCCAGAGCGGAAGAACACGATCGACAGCAGAGGCGGCAAAGGACGGTACAATCGGCCGGGCCCCGGTGGCCAGGACTATCCCGTCAAACACCTCTTCCCTGCCGCGGGATGTAATGGAAAGATTCCGGACACTGATGGCCTCGACAGGAGCATCAAGAGTTAGCCTGATGCCCCTGTCCTGATACCACTGGGCGGGATGTATCTGGATCGCAGCGCCTTCAACCTGTCCGAAGGCAAGCGCGACAATACGGGGCCGGAAGTACGGCAGAAGCCGCTCCGCCGAGAAGATTGTCACCTGGGCACCGGCAGCCGCCGCAACTGCAGCCGCTTCGACCCCGGCATGACCAGCGCCAACCACACCAATGCGCATCCGCAACCCCTTTCAGCCCAATGATACACGTCACGGCGAACAGAAGAAGCAGCATCAAACCATTCTTCTTGCTGCCTGCTGTTTCCGTCAGGGTGCGGGAGGTCCGCCGGCCGCGCCGGTACCGGCAAGATCAGGCGCCAGTACAAATGTTCTGGCGGCGAGCTCATTGTCGACCATAAGGAGCGCAGCGCCGTCCTTACCGACGAGCCTGAGCTTCGCGAGGATATCGCTTGCGTTCTGCTCCTCCTCGACCTGTTCGCGCACGAACCACTGCAGGAACACATCTGTGGCATGATCCCTGTCTTTCCCAGCCAGATTGGCCAGCAGGTTTATCCGCGCGGTAATGTGCTTTTCGTGCTTCAGCGTCTCTTCGAACATATGCTGTATTGACTTGAATGCCGAGGCAGGCTTGGCAATGGCATTGAGAATCACCTGCTGTCCCTGGCTGTTGATGTAGTTGTAGAAGCGCCAGGCATGGGTCATTTCCTCCTGGCCCTGCACGAAGAACCAGTTGGCCGTTCCCTTGAGCCCGATAGACGCGCAGTACCCTGACATCGAAAAATACAGGTAAGCCGAAAACAACTCCTCGTTGATCTGCTTGTTGAGTTCCGCAGCAAGTCCCTTGCTTATCATTCCAGACCTCCAATTCCGCCATTTACTCAAGGGATGGGATCACCAGTCGATCCCATCCCACTCCATGCCCCTACCAGTTTTCGCCGAGAACCTCGAAATGAGCCTGAGGATGTACGCAGGCCGGGCAGACCGCTGGCGCCTCCTTGCTCTTGTGGACATAGCCGCAGTTACGGCAGCGCCATACGACTGCCTTTCCCTTCTTGAAAACCTTGCACGCCTTGATATTGGCGGCCAGCGCAAGGTAGCGACTCTCGTGTTGCTTCTCTGCTATCGCTATCGATTCGAATACCTTCGCTATTGCATCGAACCCTTCAATGCGGGCTGTCTTTGCAAACGACGGATACATCTCGGTCCACTCATAATGCTCGCCTCCGGCCCCCTCTTTCAGGTTATCCAGGGTCTTGCCAATCACTCCAGCAGGGAAAGCTGCCGTGATTTCCGCCGTGCCACCCTCAAAGAATTTGAACAGGCGCTTTGCGTGTTCCTTCTCCTGGTCGGCTGTTTCAGCAAATATCGCGGCGATCTGCTCCATGCCTTCCTTCTTCGCTGCGCCTGCGAAATACGTGTACCTGTTCCTAGCCTGCGATTCGCCGGCAAATGCCGCCATCAAGTTCTTTTCCGTCTTGCTCCCCTTCAACTTCATCATCTACCTCCTTTGTTTCGACCCCAAGTTCCAACCAGTTCTCCGCAACCCACCAAGTCCATATTCGACACACAACTACAATCCCCAAAAACCACAGTCTCAATCTCCTCACTGGCCTGGATCATGCAATATTCGTGCCAACATCTCAACATGAAATCCCACGGTACGGAACGGAGGGGACTTGTTCACCCCACCCGCCTCATCAACTCGAAATTGCACTGTCGCATGTCCGGCATGCCGTCCTCGCACCTGACCAGATTGCTTTCCACGGAGAGCGACAACAGAACATGGTCTCCCTTCAAGTTCAGGTCCTCCATGCCGGCGTTCAGCAGTCGTTCCCTGTGGAGCGACAATAGCCGGTGGTGCTCGGCGACGCTGACGTATCCGGCATCCCTGGCAGTGTCGAGATTGATCCCCTCGCAATAGACTGGATTCTGTGACGAGAGCATCTCATCCATGCCGTTCCAGTACCCCCAGACCGCGATGTAGTTGTGGTTCGGCCGCAGGATCGGCTCCCCGGACGGCGTCTTGAGCCCGGCGTGTTCGTTGAACCTGCGCAAGTCGTGGATGTATGTGGGTTTGTCGGCCTCAAGACCGGTCATGTATATTGCTCTGGGATAAACTGTGTTGACACCCCGGCGAGCGAGCTCAAGAGCCATGGAGAACTCTTCAAATGGACTGTTGTAGCCGCACGCGATCATCTTGCCGCCCTGCTCGGTGTCCGGGTCTGCCGTTGGTTGCTCCCCTACCCGCGAGACACGCCATACCAGGTTGATGTCATCCTTGGTTTTGGTGTAGTACAGGTCATTCGTTCGAGACAACTTCATGCATGGAGTCCGCCGCCAACGTTCAGGCAGGAAATAGTCGAACAAGCCTGGATCCTGCCCGGCGACCCACAGGAGGCCGTGCGTGCTCTCCGCATGGCCAAAGACATAGCGTACGCCCATGGGTTCAACGATGTGCAGGTAGCCTGGAACCGCAGGCTTTGCGGGATTGGCAAAACGGTCCCTCTGCCGCCTGAGATACTCGCGCCGCCTGACCCCTGCAACTTCTTCAGCGTGGCGCGGAGTCCGTTCCAGCAGCTCAAAATCAACAAGCGCATAGGCCGTGCGGCCGTTCCTCATGGAGACGAATTCCCGCCGCTTGTCGGCCCTGACTATGATGTGGGCCGGCTTCATGTCCAGCACGCGGTATCCGGCCGCATCAAGGTCACCTATGGCATCCTTGGTGAGGCCGGCCATGATGCGGTCGTGGTGTTCCTCCGCCACATCCAGATGTTCGAGTATCTCGACAGCGGATCGACCCTTGATCCACTCGTAGATCAGTATGTACTGGCGGAAGATATCCAGCTCGACATCGCGGTGGCGGGTATTCTTGCTGGCTATCGTCGAGACCGACCGTCCGGTCTGCCACAACTGCAGGCGCTCCGCAGGAACATAGATGGCCAGCGGTTTGTGGGTGCGGATTGGGGAGCGCGGCATCGCCCTGCGCATTTCCATGACCAGCTCGAACTCCTCGTACGGACTGTTGAACTCCGCCTGGGCGAACTTGTTGAATGTCATGGTGTCGATCGGCACGGCCTCACCGACCCGGCACCATTTCACGACTATATTGATGCTCCGGGCCCCAACTTCCTTCGTCCTGACCTTGTACACGGTGCTGGTGCCATGCAACCGCTCACGGTTCTTCTCGAACCACGCCGGCTCGAGCCAGTTCTCCGGCTGGAGGTGTCCGGCGAACGGCTTGCCGTATCTTGTAACATAGAGGTCAGCCCCATCAGGCATCTGCGTGTGGTCGTAGTCAACGCCGAATATGTTCACCGTTGTCGACATGGTGCCGCCATGATATCCGCGAAACCAGGAATATGGAAGCCCGGAATGGATGCTGCCACGCGCGGCTGGCGCGCAACCTTCTCTCGCGGATAACACCTGGCGTGGCTGGCCTTCAGGTCGGCAAATTGTAGGCTGCATGCACTGTTCGCATGGCCGCCGCCGCCCTGCCGGGCTGTGCATCGGCGCCGATAGTAGGGATTCAGCTCCACGTCACGCGATCCTTCCGGAGTGGTGACACTGTCGCAGCATTGACTTTGGGCCCAAGGCTGTGATCGATCGGGATATGAGGATGGTGGCGGTGTCACTTGGCGGGCGGGATTGCATTGCCGTCCGCTACCCCCTCGGCAGTCAATCTCTTCAGGTCTGCTCTGAGGTCGTTGATAATGTCTTCTTGCCGCTTGATGTCGGATTCTTGTGTCGTTCCCTTTCGTAGCCCTGCGCGGAGAGATTCCGCCTTTTTCTCCTGTTGTGCTATTATTGCTCTCAGGCCGTCACACTCCGCTTGCAAGATCCCGCGTGCCATCATGGGGGCTGGCTGGTCAATGATCACAGCATTAGATGTATCAGATTTGTTGTTTCCGTATGCGTCTTCCGTATTCCGCAAATCGCCCCTCGGCTCTGCCATATTCTTCACCTGTTGCCATATGCCTCGGACATCGTCCTTGTCTGAAATCAAGTCTCGTTCCCAGCCGGTCTCCTGCGGGGACGACAGCACTTCTGACACGAGCTTTTCGACGGCATTGCTCGTTGTCGCAATTGTGGGAATCGGGAATGGCTTTGTGCGCAAAACGCCATTGCTTGCACAGTACTCCAAGTACTGTTGCGCCGCGTCGCTACCCGCCCCACAAGGGCCGATCGTGAACGACAGCGGAACATCCTCAATAATCGCGAAAGGGGCTGAGCATGCGAATTCACGCAACCTCGTTCTGTGCGGGAAAAGCATTATGAAGCCAAAGTTGGGTTGGACCAGCATTGTGTTCGTACCTGAAGGCACAAATATGAGGCGACATAGACAACATATCCTTTCTTCTGTTGGCCTCTTGGATGCGGAATATTTAGCGCCCGCGAGCAACCTGAGCGTCTCAAGGACCATCGCAGGCTTTGCGGCAATCAGAGCATTAGCAGATTTCACAGCCAAGTCCGGCCGATAGCCCTCATGCACACCTATGGGCGGGAATGACAGAACGGCATTTATCAGATCGTTACTGGTAACGGCCACAACTGAGGGAGTTAGAAATAGGATGGTCGTCAGAGTGACTCCAATGCAGCGCAGGCGGAACCACTCGCCCTGCTCGCATGCCTGTTTCAGTTTTCTCATTGGCCTCCTCAATGTGATGGCGGGGTGTATCCCGCCGGGGCCCTTCACCGATCTGGAACCGTCACGGGTGCCCACTTGATGAAATCCAGCTCCCAATTATCAATGCGTCGAATGTCCGCAACAGAAACTATTGCAGCAAGACGCACATCATCTAGCACGAAAAGACTGGTGGGTGGCAACCAAGAGATTGAGACACTGCCGCGAGTACCCGCTTGGAATATCACATTGCGGGAGCTTCCGGCGGCGACGGAAACCAATCCGTCGACGATCTCAGCCAGTTCCCGTATTCCCGATTCCGTCTTTTCAATCAGCCGTCCGTCAAACCGGGCTTGATACTTGTTGGCCGTTCTGAAGTAAATGTAACCGATGCAATTAGTGTCCAAAGAGAAGACCAGTGCGTGGTTCAAGTCGAGCACGGCCCCATCGCCGAACAAGACCGCCCTCGTCGGTATGTATGAATGCATTGATTGTGCTGCGTATCGCTCAGCACGATTCCGTACGCATCGGCAAACGCAGAGAAGCACGACTGCCCCCACGATGACGCCCACAAGCGCCGCGATGGCCGTTCTTGAATATTTGACATGCCTGCCAATCAACATGATTTTCCTCATCGGCGCGTTTCTGCTGCTATTGCGTCGCATTCTCTGCCACGATGTGGATGCTGTACATGACGGAGATTGTGCAAGATGGCATATACTGGCCGTGGTCGCCCTCGCTCTCGTTCAGCAGTTCGACCACCACACGCTTGCGGAATGCTGTTGTTGCCATTGGTCGACGCCGTGAAGAGCTGCGTCTGGTACGAGTTGACAATCGCGTGGCCCAGCCCGAAGAAATCACCAAGCGGGCAGAGCACGCTGGGCTTGGACGCGTCATACCATGTGATCCTGAGCACGGCATTGCGGTAGTTGCCGCACTGAGTCATCCAGATATGCGTGACAATGCCGGGCCCCTTGATATCCGCCAGCACCCGGCTCGAACGCGCCGGGATATTCCACGCGTCGCCGTTGCGGCCACCGACATCCCACGACGAACAACGTCAGGTCTTGTGGCTCAGAATCCTGTCGAAGTCACCCATGTTCATGCTTGTTCTCCTGTTGTTCCGATCATGCCTTCGCCGGCGTTTCGGCATCCAAACCCGTCAGATGATCTCCAGATGATCGCGCGACCCGAGCGCCGGGAACGGGGCATGCGGCTCCGCCTGGTACCAATAGGCCACGGAAGCGATGTCGTCCTGCAGCGGCAGGAAACGCCCTTCGCTGCGCCAGCCGATGGCCTGCATGGTGCACTTGAAATCCTGCTGGAACCGGATGGGGTCGAGCAGGTGGAAGCGGTACATGATGTGCCGGTTGCCGTGGCGGGCCATGGCATGGCCCGGCTGGTCCAGCGGGGTCAAATCCTGGTAGCCAAGGAAGGGGGCCGAGTAGTTGGCCCCGAAGCACCACGCGCCGCCGAAGTAATCCTCCGTGCCCGTGCCGCAGATGGTCGGAAACTCCTTGTCCCCGTCGAGGAACGCCTTGAACTCGCCTTCCCCCCACCAGCCATCGGAGTTCTGCTGCCACGCCATGAACACACCGGCAAAATGGCCTCTGCCTTTCACGCCATCCAGGATCGTGTAATCCTCCTTGTAGGGCAGCGGGTTCGTGCGGCGGAACTGGGCATGGAAATACGCCTCGTCCTCGCCGACGGGCCCAAGGGCATAGTTGATCGTGTAGAAGAACCCCCCGATGTCGTCGGGCGAACGGTTTTCCACCGTGATCCGCGCCGATTTGCGGAACGGCATGGGGAAGTAACAGTTGAAACCGCCGGAGGGATTGACGTTGATCGGCAGCGACACGATGTTCGCCCGCCGCTTCCACGCGTTGCAGAAGAAATCGCCCACCGGCACTTCGACGCTGGGCTCGGCCTCGCCGTCCCAGTATATGCGCAGGATGAGGTCGCGGTAGCGGTTCGCATCGACGGTGATCCAGATGTGCTGGATCGTCCCCGGTCCCACCACGTCCATCAGGATCGCCGTGGATCCCTTGAGCAGCGTGATGCAGGGACGCACCTTCCACGTCCGGCCCAGTTCGCGCGCGTGAGGGCTCGGCCCCTCCCACTTCTGGCCGATCTTGACCACTTCGGGCTGGGGCGTCGCGCTCACCTCGGCCATGCCGCCGCGCCCCTTCTCGCCGTACACATTTTCCGCCGTGATCGAGCGGGTCTGGGCGCTCGACAACTGGGTGATCCCAAACAGTCCGTTGAACATGCCTGTTTCTCCTTCCTGAGTCTTCTATCCGTCAGATAAACGGGACGCGACCATAGGCTAATAGACCCGCTAGGGACAGAACAATTCTCACATCAGCCGGAACCGGCAGCAAAATGCGATAGAGGGTGTGTCCCCTCAAGAACGTTCATTGCTGCGTCCTTTGTTTCGCGCACGAGCCCCACCGACGGCGCGCCACCCGGCTTGCGACACCGCGAGCGGATCATTCCGCCTGCGACTTAATGTAGTCCTGGTCTTCCGTTGAGAGCTGCTTGATTACGATGGACTTCCTCACAC
>JBAXKQ010000086.1:0-13372 GCA_037135275.1 bacterium | reverse complement strand
CCGTGGACCCACAGCGAAGGCGGCGAGGCGATCCCGCTGGCTAACGAGATAGTACTCAGGCCGTACGACACCGGACCGTCTCCCATACCTGCTCCGCCCATATGGCCGACAAATAACACCTTTTATGAGTTCGTGGTTGAATACTGGTATCCGTTTGCGCCTGTCTCGGTCTCCCCTGCAGATAATTTCTTCGTCTGGGTCGGTGTATTCACAAACCACTGGAACGGCGAGGTAGAATATGCTTCCGCGCCATCTGAGTTATCCATCACCAACTATGCGTTCACCAACTTCAGCTTCACATTTGACATCACGAACATGTCATACGGCGGCAATGAGTTCCTCTGCTTTACGTCCCCGATCAACAAGAAAATCAGTTTTCCCACGCGTGTGTACGTAACCAACCCTGTCCCAGGCTATGTCACCAACTACCTGCCGATAGGCATCCAGAAATACGCTGACGGCCCTGGCACCACGCGCTTCGTAACCAATCGTGTGTGGTTCCTGTCGCGGACTTACAAGCGGGAGTACAATCCAGCGTCAGGTGCCGGGTGGATCAGCCTGCCGGTGGATGAAGCCATGGGATATCTGGCGTTTGACGGAGCCAACGGGGAAGGCTACACAAACAATGTTGCACCCGAAGACCAATACAAACGCCAACTGCGGGAATTCAGGGAATGCCGGGGCTACTCCGTACCGGATCCGCGTTCCAATGGTCAGATAAAGTACTGGACGCAGAGAGGAAACAACGAGGGAGGAGGCTCCTGGAAGAATGTTGGCGGGTGGGACTATGCCTGGAATGACCCGGTCTGGTGCACACTGGGTACGACCAACCATTATGCGGATGTCGCGGCGGGCATGTACGGCGTTGCTCAAAGAGTGGGCTGTGACCCATGGTCACGTAAGGGTTCGGGCCTTCCGATCTTCAATACCAACGGGCCGATGGAGAACATCGGGGAGCTTGGCTATATCTGGAGGAGCAACCTGGACGACGAGCAGCCTGCTGGATTCATGTGGTGGCGCACGATCAACCTGATGCACTTTGACGAGGGTGCGGCGCTGCTGGACTGGATGACAATCAGGCCGACTAACGCGCCGGAGTACGGCCTCTTCAACATCGGATCGAGGCAGACGAATGCTGTCAAAGCGCCACTCTTCAACATGAAGGTAGGATACGTCAGCGGGCCTGATACGAACATGTATAGCGTGAAGACGGCCGACATTGCTTTCCTGGCCGCAACTATCATCAGCAACGGGCCGTACATCAATTACCGCAGCATGTTCACCACCGATGACGCCGACGACGGCGGCGGCGGGCCGGTTGCCAATGCGTTCAGGCGGGCAGGGACCAATTCCAACGCCGAGGCTCGCGGCGACCTGTATGGCGAGGATGTGTTCCGCAAGGTGTGCGAACTGATCACCTTCAGGCACAATCTCTTCACGGTTGCAGTTGCCGCCCAGGTGTTTGGCGGGGACGGGGCGACGGTGGTTGGCGAGAAGCGTGCCGTGGCCACGGTCTATCGCGATGCCTATACCGGCCGCTATTTCATCCGCTCCTTCAAGTGGCTGTCGGACTAGTGTCACAATGTAGAAAGCCTGAGCCGGGACGATTCAGAAAGACGGCGACGAGCCAGGAGCCTCCAGAGGACCAGCGGTAAGGCTGTCGACGCCAGGAAGAATAACAGGCTAAACGAACCCAGCGGGGTCGAATATGACAGCCAGGTGCCATGTTCCTGTCTGGTTCTCTGGGCGAACCATGTAGGGCCCCACCTGCGGGGGCCGTCTGGATCGTGCCATTCAAGCGCCGTCCTCCTTCCGTCGCTTGCGCTCACGCATCTCGACGCGCTGTGTCGTCATCCTCCGCAGTTGCTCCCGTCCTGGGAAAACCACCACGCTGGTCAGGGAGTTCCGCGGCCAATGTGGCGTGGCGTTGTGCACGGCAAGAGAATGCGCTTGCTGGCCGAAGGTGCCGATGACATATTACCAATTGTGGTGGTTATATTACCACGTGTGCTGGTGATGTATGTGACATGGTGGAAGAGATTGCGAGGTGCGCTATGCTGGAGCCACTGATCGGATCCGTGAATGCGGAGCGATGCCTGCTCTTCATTCTCGCTCGTGACGAAGGATATGCGAGTGAGATAGCCGGATTCTTCGACACAGACCTGTACGGGATACAGAAGCAACTGGACAAATTTGAGACAGGTGGAGTTCTAGCGAGCTACAGGGTGGGCAGAACCCGGTTGTATCGCTTCAACCCACGGTATTCCTTCCTGCGGGAACTGAGAGCCCTGCTGGACAAGGCCCTGGAATTCTATCCAGCGGATGAGCTAGAGCGCCTGCGTGTTGTTCGCAGGCGGCCCCGCCGCAGGGGGAAGCCGTTGTGAAGCCCATCTTCAGGATGAGCCGGCTCGAACTTGCCGCGTTTGTAGGGGCGGAATTCCGACGACGCAACATCAACGTCGTGCTTTCCGGCGGTTCCTGCGTCTCCATTTACAGTGCGGATAGATACGTCTCCATGGACCTCGACTTCGTGAATGCTGGATTCACCAAGCGTGCTGCCATCGGAGAGGCAATGGAGTCCCTGGGCTTCAGGGAAGAGAACCGCTATTTCCGTCACCCCGACACGGCACTGCTCGTCGAATTCCCTCCCGGCCCTCTGGGGGTTGGAGAAGAGCCTGTGAAGCAGATCGACGAGATCACGACAGAGACAGGTGTCGTCAAGATCATCTCGCCCACGGACTGCGTCAAGGACAGGCTCGCATGGTACTACCACGACAACGACACCGAATGTCTAGAGCAGGCCGTGCTGGTGGCGGCGACCAATGACATCGATCTTCATGAGATCGAGCGATGGTCAGGAGTGGAGGGCAAACGCGAAGCCTTTGACGCCATCAAACACAGACTCAGGTCCGGGGCGCAACAAGACAAACTTGGCATACGCGGTAAACTGCGCCGCTGATTTGAAAAGGGATGAGGGACACGCGTCTGGGTGCCATTCGAAGTGAATTATGGGTTCGGCATGCCGATTGTGGTTCCGGCTGAGTATTGAAAGCGGAGTTGCAATGCTTGAATTGGCATCTGCGCTTCCGTCTGGATCGTACCATTGCTTGAATTGGTCTCGCCCGCAGGTGAGCTCTGTGGTGCGATTGACACAAGGCCCTGTGCCGTATATCATAATGGGCTTGGATGGGGCCGAGAATGGCCTGAATCGTGGGGGAAGTGCATTGTGAAGCCACTGCTTCCAGCAACGTCGGGGGTAGGGGGGGGCGGTACGCCGCGCCGCGCAGGCGGATCGGCTTATGCAGCGCTCTGTTCCGCACTTGTCTGCCTGTTCGCGGTTCTTCCAGGTTCCGCGCCTGCCGATGTGGTTATCAACGAGCTTATGTATCATCCGGACGACGGCTGGCACACCAACGCCGCCGGTACATGGGTTTTCGTCACGAACGACACAGAGTACGTTGAGATCCACAACGCCGGCACCAACGCCGTGGATCTCTCCAACTACCGGTTCGATAACGGGATCACTTATGGCTTTCCTGCCGGGCAAGTGCTGGCCACAGGCGCGTATCTTGTCGTCTGCCAGAACATAGATGCATTCAAGAGCGCCTACACCAACGTCCAGTGGAACACAACCAACTGCCTGGGCAACTACAAGGGAACACTCAACAACGGTGGTGAGAGAGTCACCTTGTCCCGGTCCGACGGCACACAGTGGGTTGAGGTTGCCTCAATCGAGTACACCGACGGTGGAACAGCGGATGGGGAGGGGGCTTCCCTGGAACTGGTCCATCCGGTGTTCGCGTCCCTGCGTGACCAGTTCTATGGCGCGTGGTCAGCCTCCACAAACGCGACAATAGGCACCAACCATGTTCGCTACGGTGGCACGCCCGGCAGCCGCAACAGCGTCTACAATGCGAAGGCCACGCCAGTTGTGGGCGACGTCATCCACCAGCCTCCGCTGCCGCCGGCCGGATCATCCGTACGCATCACCTGCAAGATTGGGCCAGGAACCTTTGGCTCTGTCGATCGGGTCTCGCTTCAATGGCGGTGGGATGCCTTGCCGCAGAACGCCTACTCGACGCTGCCGATGTACGATGACGGCTACAACGGCGACGAAACCGCCGGCGACGGCACCTATACGATCATGTTCCCACCGTACGGCTATTCAGCGCCAACGAGCGGACAGATACTGGAATTCAGGATATCTGCAGGCGATCCCAACGGAAGCATGGTCGTGCCAGCGGTTTCCGCGGCCAACTCCGGCAGTTTCTCATACCTCTGCTACTTCGGTGAGGATACTGCGTACAATGGTGAGTATGAGACGTACCACATGATCATGACCACTTCGAACGTGGCTATTGTCGAGGCTCAGACCAAAGACGACGACAGTGTCCGGGTCGACGGCACAGTCATTACCTCGGACGGGGAGATCTTCTACAACTGCGGTATCAGGCACCGTGGCGGCACGTCAACCTACTCCCCCTACAACTACAAGATACGTTTTCCGGCGGGGCGCGATCTGGATGGACTCCAGTCCATGGATCTCAACCACCTCAGCGCCATGTATCAGTATATGGGCATGAAGATCATGGGTGGCATCGGCTATGGTGTTGAAGCGCCCAAGGTCAAGCTTTGCAGGTTGTGGCTGAATAGTACGGACAAGAGCTCACAGGCTATCTATGACACTTCAGGAGCTGTCATCAACCACAAGATGTACGTGCGGCACGAGCCGGTTGACCAGGATCTTGCGCAGGAGCACTACGGCAGCGACAACGGCAATTTCTACTTTACGGACGGCGACTTCTACAACGGCAATCTTGAATACTATTCCACAAACATAGAAGACTACAAGAGAAGCGGGCAGCAGAACGGGTACAATGCCGACACCAACAACCCCAGCACAGCGTGGCATGATCTCACAAATATGCTGCAGATCATCTCGCAGGCACCATCGACCTTCGTGACGAGCCTGACCAACCGCATTGATCCCCGGGAATGGGCGCGCTATTTTGCCGGGCAGATGGCGTTGGACAACGGTGAAACAGGGGTTAACTGCCCGCCTGGTGCGCCGACCGACGAGCTCCGTCTTTACTCCGGCTCCGAGAACGGGATATTCCACATACTTCCTCACGATTGTGACGCAATCCTGGGTGGTAGCAGTTCCGACGTGTGGAGTTGGTCCGGGTACAACAATGCGGACATCATCAATAATCAGCCCGCGATCAAGTTCTACCGGCACGACTGCATTGACATAGCCACCAATACGATGTCCGATGCCAAGATGAACGCGATGTTCGACGAAATGGGCTCGGCGGCAAATGGTTTCAGGGGCAGCTGGCTCACGAACATCCATGCGCAGTGCGCCCAGATCATCTCGATCCTCGGGGCGCGCGACGCAGGTCCCACCGCTCCGACCAATATGGTGCTGACCAACGTGACAGCGCTGTCGGTGGAATTGAAGTGGCAGGATGTCGGCAGCGACGAGGAGTGGTTTGAAATCTGGCGGTCGCTGGACGGCACCTCATGGAAATATCGCACGTACGTTGAGGCGAATGTGACCTCGTACATTGACAGGGGGCTGAATGAAAACGGCACGTACTTCTACAAGGTCCGTGCGGCGGACCAGAATGGCGAGTCGGCTTTCACAGCGGTCACGAATGTCACCACGCCGTTCCTGGTGTCCGACGCGCTGCTGCGGAACTACCTGCGCGTCACGGAAATAATGTACAATCCGACCAACCTCCAGAGTTATGAGTTCATCGAGCTGATGAACACCCACGCCGGCCAGGGGTTGGACCTGTCGGGTGCGTATTTCACTTCAGGTGAACCATTCTCCGACCAGTTTGTCTTCACGAACGGCACAGTCCTGGGGCCGGGCAACTTCCTGGTACTTGTGGGCGACGCTGCGGCGTTCACCAGCCGTTATCCCGGTGTGGAGTATTATGGACAGTACACCGGCGGGATGGGCAACAATGGCGAGCAGATCCGCATCAGGGCGAGCAACACTGCCACAGTCATAGATTTCACCTACGGTGATTGGTACGCGGCAGCGGACGGCCAGGGGAAATCGCTTGTCCTCTGGGATCCGGCCGGCACCACGAATAATCCGACCTCCACTGTGGCCTTTGACCGCATGGAGCATGCGTCGCTGTGGCGTCCGAGCACATACATGTACGGGTCGCCCGGTTCGAATGATCCCGCCCCTCCGTTCGGGGCAATAACCATCAATGAGGTGCTGTCCCATCAGGATCAGGAGGACCCCGGGGATTGGATAGAGTTGTACAACCCAACTACGAACACGGTTGACATAGGGTACTGGCGCCTGAGCGACGACGCCGGAAACCTGATGAAGTATCGGATTCCGCCCGGGACGAGCATCGGTCCGGGCGGCTACGCGCTTTTCAATGAGTACTGGAATTTCGGAACGAACTCCTTTGCCGGCTGGACAAACGGATTCGGGCTCAGCGAACTGGGTGATGTGCTCTATCTCTCGTCGTGCGACTCGAACGGATTTACAGGCTACAGGAAGTCGGTGGACTTCGGGGCGGCAGACAGGGATGTGACATTCGGTCGCCACACCCGGAGCGATGGTGAGACTGACTTTGTGGCGATGAGCGGTGCCACGAGCAATGGCGCCAATGCTTACCCCGCCGTGGGTCCGATAGTGATCAGCGAGATCATGTACGATCCGCCCGCAGGTGGTTCGGAATATGTCGAGCTGTTCAACATCACCAGCAGCAACATCCCGCTCTTTGACGTGTCGAACCCCTCCAATACGTGGCGCTTTGACGGTGCGATGGAGTACACGTTCCCCACCAATGTCTACGTCGGGCCTTTCCAGCACTTGCTGGTGGTTGGTATCGCGACGAACGAGTTCATGACGACGTACGGTCTCACCGGTCCTGCGTTCCAGGTGTTCGGACCGTATGATGGCGATCTCGCGAATGAAGGGGAGAGCGTAAAGCTCTACAAGCCGGGCAGTCCTGAGACGAACGGCTATGTTCCCATGGTCCGTGTTGACCGCGTTCAGTACGACAATGTCCTGCCGTGGCCGGTCGGGGCGGCGAACGGCGGTGCGTCCCTCGAGCGGATCACGCAGTCGGCTTATGGGAATGACCCCACAAACTGGATGGCGGGGACGATGTTCGGGACGCCCTGCCGCACCAACAATGCCGGCGGCCTGCCTGCGGTCAATTTCGCCACGACCGGCGGGAGCGGCATGGAATCAGGCGGCAACGCGCAGGTCCTTGTGACCATGACACCGGCCCCGACCAACAACGTGAGTGTCTGGTTCACGACAGACGGCGGCACGGCGACGGAGAATGTGGACTACATCCCGTCGAACGGCGTGGTGGCCTTTGCCGCAGGCCAGACGAGCAATACAATCACACTGGTGGTCAGCAACGATGTTATCCAGGAGCCGGATGAGACTGTGCTCGTTACGCTGACCAGTGTCGACTCTTCGGTGTGGCTGGGTGGCAATACCAGGTTCACGTGGACCATCGTGGATAACGATGGAGCTGTCCAGCGGCCGACGATCAGTCCGGCCGGCACAAACTACTTCACGAACTACGTTAGCGTCTCGATCGCGACCAACGGGCTGACCTCAGCCATATTCTACACGACCGACGGCTCGATCCCGGATTCTGGCGACAACATCTACACCGGCGCCTTTACGCTTGTCACAAGCGCCAGGGTGGTGGCGAAAGCCTATTTTGGTTCCTACATGACCAGCATGTGGACCACCGCGCTCTTCATAGAGCGGACCGGCCCGTGGGAACAGGATCCAAACCTGCATGAGGTGCGGGTGTCGCACTCTTCTGACGACGCATACGAACAGGTTCCAGGTGTTGGCAGTATGAGTCGAGTGTTTACTACCAAGCTCTATACGCCCGTCGGTCGCACGAATGATTTGGACAAGAGCTACGACTTGCCCTGGGCTGGCGTGCGGTTCACGAACCTGAACATCGACAGCAGTATGAGGATTACCAATGCCTTCATCCAGTTCTACATCTTCAGGGAAGATGCCACAAATACATCAGTGCGCATCATGGGGCATCAAACCAACAACGCACCGGTGTTTCTGACGGTCAATACAAACATAAGCCTTCGTCCCAGGACAACGAACTATGTCATGTGGACCACGACAGCCAGCGAGATGTGGTCGCCGACCGGCTACGCCGGTGCCTACCAGCGCACACCGTGCCTGACGAACATCATCAACGAGGTTATTGCAAGGCCGGGCTGGACCTCAGGCAATGCGATTGCCTTCATCTTCTCCAACGGAATCAGCGGGGAGAAGCGGGCCAGTTCCTACGATGCCGGAACCAACTACGCGCCCATCCTGCGGTACTGGGTTGCGCCGCCGGCATACTGGCTGGGTGTTTACACCAACGGTCCTGGCACAATCACGGGCGGCAACCTCTGGGCTGAGCCAGGGTCCAACGTCCTCGTAAGCGCCTTGCCTGATGCGCACTACCAGTTCGGCGGTTGGACTGGCAGCGTTGACGGAGTGGACGCGAGCAGCAACGTGATCCATGTGGTCATGACCAACAACCGCATGCTCTGGGGCCATTTCGCCGACATTCTGTGGACCAATGGCGCGGCTGAGGGCTGGCTGGATTACTACTATCCGGGCACGAACGACTACAACAATGCGGCTCTAAGCGATACGGATGGCGACGG
Organism: bacterium; assembly: GCA_037135275.1. GTDB lineage: Bacteria > Verrucomicrobiota > Kiritimatiellia > SPBP01 > SPBP01 > JBAXKQ01. The sequence goes on along the minus strand of JBAXKQ010000086.1, from coordinate 4,687 downwards.
GCACGCAGCGTGGCAGGAGCAGATTGCCGGTACCATTCCGACGAACCGCGAGTCGGTCTTCAGGATCAGCGCCATGCGGCAGGACATGTCCGGGAGCAGTGTTTCGTGGCCGAGCGTGACCGGCAGGATCTATTCGATCTACAAGTCCACCAACATCATGGACGACTGGCCCGGGTCGCCGTATACCAACAACCTCACGTCCCCTACGAATGGAACCAGAACCTGGACCGACGAGGTGACCAACAACCCGGCGTTCTACCAGCTCAACGTGCAGTGAGCCCGGGGGTGTTTCCCACCTTGGTCAGGTAACCGGTGGTGCTGCGTCCCTCGACCATCTGGCAGAACGCGACACGTCCGCCCCATGTCGCCAGCAGCCGGCGTTCGGCATCGACCCGGTCAGGTTCGTACGTGCCGCCCTTCACGTGGATATCCGGCTTGAGCTCGGATATCAGGCGCAACGGATTATCTTCGTGGAACGACCGCACGGCGGTGACGGATTTCAATGCCAGCAGGGCTGCGGCCCTGAACCTGAGGGGGAAGACCGGCCTGTCATCGCCCTTGTACCGGCGCACCGACTCGTCATTGTTGATGAGCACAACCAGTTCATCGCCCTTGGCCCGCGCCTGTGCAAGGAAGCGCAGGTGGCCAATGTGGAGAACGTCAAAGCAACCGTTGATCGTTACAAGCCTGCGCTTGCGCCCCCGGCCGACCTTTGCTCCGCGGCGCCCGCGGAAGGCGTGTGGCAGGTGCATGGGTGTAGATCCGCTCCTGATGGCCGCCAGGATATCCGGCGTGAAGCACCCAGGCAGCAGCGGGATGGGCTCGTGGCGCTCCGCCAGGTCCGCGGCCTGCTGCGCCAGCGGGCCATCAACCTGCCTGTTGCAGCGGACCCAGGAATATGGGCGGAGGGCCTGCAGGATGTCCCCTGCTGCGGGTGCGGTGGCGGATGCGATGATGTCCACATCCTTCAGGTGGGCCAGCATTTCCATCCGCTCAGCCAGTGAAACATCGGGCCGCTTACCCGGCCTGCCGCCGCCGGCATTATCTGGCTCGACCAGGACACACACGTGCCGTGCCCTGAGCCTGGCCTGCCTCAGGGCTGCAATATTGCCGGGTTGGAGGATGTGGAAAGTTCCACCGACCACGGCGACGCGGTCGGCTCCACCGCCGACCGATTTGCGCCACGCAAGTAGCTCCTCCGCGCTTGCGCCGAGTCCTCTTGTCATTGTCTTGTCCTTCATCGTCAGCCATCCGACTTTGGCAGGGCGTCGAGCAGGTCCGCCTCGTTTCGCCACGTCACTGCGCCACCCCTGAGCAGCTCCTGAACGGCGCGCGTAGCCTCGCGGTCCGGGGTGAAATCCCTTTCCTCCACGCCATCCATCACAAGCACTCTCTTGCCGCGCGCGAGGGCCTCCCTGGCCAGTGCCAGGTTGGCGGTGTTGCCAGGCCCGAACGGCACCCCGCAGATCACCACCGCATCCGCGGTCGCCGCGATGTTCCTGGCCTTGTCGAGGGCGGGCTGTCCAATGTGAGAGAACGGCTTTTCCAGTGCGACTTCGAGGCCAAGGGCCTTTGCGACATCGGCATCGCTGTCGGCCTGATTGAGCACGCCGCATGTAACGGTGTAGTCGCACAGGGTGAGGCTGCGGAGGCAATCCTCGCCGCAGCCGCCGCCTGCGATGACGTGAATCCTGAACCCACGCCGTGAACGGTCGGCGACAAGCCGGCGCGAAGGGGTGACGATGACCGAACCGCTGGCGGGGTTCTTCTGGACGCGCACGTTGCAGCGGTACACACGGCGCAGGGTCTCCTCGTTCAGGACTGTGGCCGGCGCCCCGTCGGCGACCAGGCGGCCCTGTTCCAGCAGCAGGAGTCGCCGGCAGAATTCAGCGCTGAGGTTCAGGTCGTGGCTGACCATGAGGACGGTTACATTCTCCTCCCTGTTCATGCGTTCCACGATCTGCATCACCTCGAGGCAGTGGTTCATGTCCAGATGCGAGGTCGCCTCGTCCATCAGGATGATCCGCGGTTGCTGCGCCAGAACCATCGCCACTATCGCCCGCTGGCGTTCGCCGCCACTGAGTTCGCTTATCGGCCGGTCCTTCAGGTGGACGGTGTCAGTATAGGCCATTGCCCTTTCAACGATCTGGATATCCTTTTGTGACGGCGGAAGCCAACGGCTCAGAGACGCCGTCCGCCCCATCATTACGAAGTGTCGCACCGGGAACGGCATGGGTATCTGCAGTTCCTGGGGGACTACGCCCACCAGCGCCGCCCGCTCGTGGCTGCTGAGCGTGTTGATATCCCTGCCGAACAGCCGGACTGTGCCCCTGACAGGACGCAGGAGGCCGGTCAGCACCCTGAGCAGCGTTGTCTTGCCGGCACCGTTTGGCCCGAGCAGTGCAGCCATGTCGCCCTCGGCCAGCTCGAAGGAGACATCATGGACGGCATGGCGGTCGCCATAGGCGGCCGTGATGTGGTCGGCATGGATCGCGGAGCTCATCCTATCCACCCGCCTTTCCTTCGTGACCTCAGTATTATCAGGAAGAAGGGTCCCCCCAGCAGGGCTGTGATAACGCCGACAGGGATTTCCACCGGCGCAATGACCGTCCGCGCCAGCAGGTCGCACAGTGCCAGGAAGACGCCGCCGGCAAGAGCTGCCGCCGGGATAAGCCGCCTGTGGTCTGGTCCGACGACGTTACGGACGACATGTGGGACGATGAGTCCGATGAAGCCGATCAAGCCCGTCATGGCCACAGCGGCCGCGGTTATGAGCGTCGCCATTGCCAGGCCCAGAGGGATCGCCATCTTTGTCCTGATGCCGACATAGTGCGCCATTTCCTGTCCCAGGGTCAGCGCATTCAGTTCCGGTGACATGAGCCAGATTACTGCTATGCCGGAGACAACGAGGATGGAGACGGCCTCGAGGAGAGGGTATGAGGTCACCTGCAGGTTTCCGAGCATCCACCAGAGAATGCTGTGGATGCCTTCAACCGGTGTAACGGCGAGTATGAACATGAGGATGCTTGAGCACACGGAGCTCACGATCACACCGCTTATGATGAGGCCGTAGATTGACGGCTGGCCGCCGCTGCGTGAAAGCACGTATACCAGGGCAAGCGTTGCGGCGCCGGCAGCGAACGCGACGGCCGGCAGGACAAACGCCCCGGCGGTCGCAAGTCCGCCCACTATCGCCAGTGCGGCGCCCAGCGCGGCACCGCTGCTCACGCCCAGGACGTACGGTTCCGCGAGCGGATTCTTGAGCAGCGCCTGAAGCACTATGCCGGCGCAGGCAAGGGCAGCCCCGACTATGAACGCAGCGAGCACACGGAACAGCTGCAGCCGCCGGCTTGCTCCAGCCATGTCCTGTCCGTCTGGAAGGGTGCCCTGGACGGCCCCCGAGCGGAACAGGCTCCCCTGGATCAGCGTGATTCCCTGCAGTACGCGCGGTCCCGGCCGGAGAACCAGGTCTGAGTCGAGGTCGCTGTAGACACGGCCAGTCCTCACAGCGTTGACCCGGCTCCACTCCGAGCGCTGGAAGACGGAGCTGCTTGCTTCGCCGGTGCCGGTCATGTAGAGGCACAGGATTACGTCCGGGTTCTGTTCGAGAACCCACTCAGGACCGACCTGGAAGTAATCCTTGTCCACACCATCGCCGATATTCTCGCCCCCGGCCGCGGCCACGAGTTCCGATACGAAGGAAGCCTTTCCGGCGGTGGTGAGTGGATCGCACCAGATCTCGACGTACACGCGTGGACGTGACTTTACCGCTCGTGAAGCCTTGCGGAAAGCCTCTGTCATTGCGCGCAGGTTGCCGGCGAGGGTGCGGGCTTCGGCCTCATGGCCGATGAGCGCACCGACGGCAGTGACGGCGTCGGGGATGTCGTTAAGCGTGCCGCAGACGATTCTCTCCCTCCTGAGGCCGATCTCCTCGATCTTCCTTGAAAGCGCCTCGTCCGCGAGGGCGACATCAAGGACCAGTGTGGGCCGGACTTCAAGCAGCTTCTCCAGTGACGGATCGCCGAAGCCGCCCACCACCGGCACATCCTTCAGGGCTTCAGGCGGATAATTGCAGACACTCGTGCGGCCGACGAGGTGATGGGCGCCGCCGATGGCGCAGACAATTTCCGTGAGATTGGGGGCCAGGGAGACAACGCGCTGTGAACCCTGCTCCTCCGGCGGGCGGGCCGGTGCCGCCGGTGTGAAGGCGCACAGGACGGTGGTCATGGCCAACATTGCTCTGAAACAGCGGTTCATATGCAGTCGATACTAGTTGGGACAGGGCACGACTGCAAGCAGTTGAGATACACCCTTTTCCCCCGGTCTGTGTATTGTGGTTCGCAAGGCAGGGTGCTATTCTCTCCGCGAGGAGGGGTGGAATGTCCAGGATGCTTCGAGATGAAACCCATGCCGACCCGATTATCCAATTCGGGGCACGCGCCCTGCTGGTCAGCGGGGAGTCGTACGCAAACACGGCATCCAAGTTCTGGTCCGGCCTCGTCGACGAAGCAATTGAAGATTACCCTGGCTGCAATGCCATGAAGCTCGCCACCACGGGCTCAGGACGCCTGGCCGGGGATCTTATGTTTCCAGTGAATGAATTGCAGCGCGAGCTGGACAAGGGCGAATGCATCGACCTCGAGGAGGCAATCCGCCGGGCGGTCGAGGAAATCGACATGTTCGGGAG
>JBAXKQ010000085.1:0-13452 GCA_037135275.1 bacterium | reverse complement strand
AGGGACTCAGGCTTGAGGACAAGCAGAAGAGCGGAGTATACACGATCGTCGCAAAGACCATAGACCCCCTTTACACCGAAACCATCTTTCTCAAGTTCGCCGAAGTACCAAACGTGATCACTGTGCTGAAGAACTCTCTTGACCCCAGGGGCAAGATAGCCGACTTCTCATCCCGGAATGCCTTGGTCATACAAACGACCCAGGGCAACCTGGCCGAGATCAAGGATATAGTAGGCCAGATTGACATTCCGCGGCGCCAGGTGTTCATCGAAGCCCAGTTCGTCGAACTCTCCAGCACATCTGAAAGCAACATCGGCATAGGGTGGGCCAATATGTTGAAGGCCTACGAGATCGGTGGATCGGCCCAGATCCTCAACAGCTCCGAGACGATTTCAAAGTCGACGGTACTTGACGCAAATGTAACCCGGAGCAGAGTGCGTGAGGGCGTTGGCGAGATGTCCGGGAGCTACGACATGATCGGCAAGACTCTGATCCCACAGATCGGCGAACCACATATGGTCACGCGCGACATTAGCGACAGGACAGCCCAGGGAAAGGTGGCAGCCGATAGCCTCGCCTCCTCCTCCGGCAGGGTATTTGAGGACGTCCGCACCGCGGTGCTCAACCCCCTCCAGCTTAACTTCGTGCTCAGCGCATTGAAGTCACGGGGCGGCACAACGATTCTCTCGAAGCCAAAGATCATAGTTGCCAACGGCGAACAGGCAATGATCCACATCGGCGAGGAACGCCGTCCGTTCATTGCAACTGTTTCGCCTGCGACACAGACAACGGCACCTTTCACAACCTACAATCCAGGCGAAGCTGTCCAGTTCGGCGTAAAGATCGTCGTGACGCCCACCATCAACACCGGCAGCAACATCACCGTGATGATCGAACCAGAGCTGACCAGGCTCGCAGGCATGGACACCGCCCCGGACGGCAAGACCTCGTATCCGATCAAGGCCACCAAGAAGATCAAGACGCAATTCTCGCTCGAGAACTACAGGACGGCTGCAATAGGCGGCCTCACAGAAACCAGCGACTCGACCGGCTCCGACAAGGTCCCGCTGCTCTCGGACATCCCACTGCTGGGCAAGTACCTGTTCTCCCGCGAATCCGACTCCCGCAAGCAGCAGGAAATGATCATCTTTGTCACTGTCGGTATCGTATCCCCGGAGTCGGCGGACGAGAAGACCGGCATCCCGTCTGACGCAGAACTGATCAAGGCGTACATGCTCGACAGAAACGTCGAGACCGGCAGGTTCCAGAACGACGTTGAACGCAAGCAGGCCGACACCGAAAAGCGCACCGAAAGAGCCGAGAAGCGGAAGAAGCTGATCCTCAACAGGATCAAGTAGTTCTTCTTTCGCAACCGCTAATTGCATTTCAAGCCACGACCCTCAAGGAGCACGGGCATGAGGTCTCTGCCGCACGCCGTCTGGCAGTACGCTACATTCCTGATACTGCTTTTCGTAATAGCCTCGGTAGCGGCGTGGACAACGATTTCAGACCTCTATTCTATTGCCACCCTCGTGCCGGTTGATAGCGAGGAATTGCGCCACACCCTTGACGTAATCACCTTCAAGATCTGGGCACAAACCATGGGATTCCTGCTCATATCCGGCGCTTTCGGACTCTGGACAATCAAGTTCTCGTCCGAGTTCGAAAGCCGGAAACGTGTTGCGAACATCGTCGAGGGCATGGATAACATGAACGACGGCCTCCTCCTCCTCGACAAGAACGGCCAGGTGATGGCAACCAATCCCTCCTTGAAATCCGTTGCCTCAGTCGACCGGCTCAAACTGACCTCGCTGGCCGGGATTTTCCCGTTTCTGACGCCTGAAGAGATCAGTCTCCTGCTTCGCACAAGCGGCCCCAATGAAGTCCAGAAGGACACTATCGGGCCTGCCGGGAAGCAAACACTCCGCTTCCGCTCTCAAAATGCCGGAAGCAGCCTGCTGCTGTTCGTGAGTGATGTCACCACTCTGCGGGTATTGGAACTTCAGAAGCAGCACCTTACACGTGTTGAACTCATAGGCCGTATCGCCCGCGGCGTGACAAACGATTTCAATAATATACTCTCAGGGATTTCTGCCCACGCATCCCTCCTCCTCAGGCTGCCGCCCGGTGGCACGGAAACGAAAACCTCAACAAACGCCATAATCCGCGAGGCCGAGCGGGGTGCCCTTCTCGCCGGCCACCTGCTTGAATTCAGCCGCCTCAGCGTTACTGGAAACTCAACCGACAACCTGGGGGTCCACGTATCAAGAGCTGGAGAGTTGCTCCAAATGGGACTTTCATCCGGATGGCAGGTTGAGACGGAAGTCAGGACGGATTTTCCGGCCGTCCCCCTTTCCGGCCAGCAGATTGAGCAGGTTCTCCTGAATCTTTCCCTGAGTCTCGCCGACATAGCAGAGAGACCCGGAACGATCAGGATTGTCGCCGGCAGGCCCTCGCAGGCCGACTACCTCATGAACATCGGCGACCAGTTCGCGGCCGTCGTCCTCATTTCTGTAATGGGGGCCGACACAGACGGCGCCGGCAACCTGGACCCGGAACGCGACCACAGCCCGAGCGACGACCAGAGCGGAGTTATCCAGTCAGTGGCTCGCTCTCTGATTGAGGAATCGGGTGGGAGCCTCGATTTCTTCCGCGGCGCCGAGGGGCCCGGCATATACCGCATAATCCTGCCCTACGGGAATATCGAGATACCCACGGAAATGGCGGAGGACAAGCTCTCCCTGGAATTGCGTTCCTATGTCTCGCGCTGGCAGGTTCTGCTCGCCCGCTCCACGCGCGGGAACGACCACCTCGCGGAGGCGCTCAAGGACGCAGGCGTCACCGTGGAAAGGACCGACAGCGTGGTTTCTGCCCTTGCGCGGGTTGAAAGCACAGCCACCCTGCATGCGATTGTGTTCGACAGGGATCTTCTCGGGAATGAGGCTCATGGACTGCTGCGCGCAATGATAAAGCTCTGCCCGCAGACCGGCATTGTCGTGCTGTGTGAGGACCCCGACAGGGAGGTGTCGAACCTCATAAAGGATATCGTCTTTGTCCAGAAACGAACCGATCCCGGCAGGATTATCGTGGCAATGATCGAGGCAAAAACACTCGCTGCCCAGCGTCGCCACCGATCATGATGTTGTCGAGCAGACGAACTTTGCCGATTCTAACCGCCATCACAATGGCGCATTGTCCCCTGACCATCTTCACTGGTTTCCAGGTCTGGTAGTCCAGAAACTCAATGTAGTCGATGCTGGCAACTTGTGTCCGCCCGATCAGTTCCCGCATTCGCCTCCTGATTTCATCAACGTCGTCCACCCCCGACTCCAACATGTCTCCGGCCAGCGCAAGCGAGCCGGGCACACAGACAGCCGCACATCTCTCCGCGGACGACAGATAGACGTTTCGCGAGCTCATCGCCAAGCCGTCATCTTCCCGCACAATAGGCGCGACTTCAATGCGAACCTGGAAGTCAAGTTCCCGCACCATCTTCTGAACCAGGCGGCACTGCTGAAGATCCTTCTGGCCAAACACGGCAAAATCGGGCTGAACGAGATGAAAGAGCTTTGCCACGACAGTCAGGACTCCCTTGAAATGACCGGGGCGCAACAGCCCGCACAGGCTTTCTGAGACCATCTCCTCGTCAACGAAAACACTGTGCCCCTGAGTGTACATATCTGAAGCATCGGGACAGAACAGGATATCAACACCCGCCGAACTGCACATTGCCGCGTCACGATCCATGTCCCGTGGGTACTTGTCAAAGTCCTCACCCGGGCCAAACTGGGTGGGATTGACGAAGATGCTCACAACAACCACATCGGCCTTCTGCCTGGCCAGCCGGATCAGCGAAAGATGCCCTTCATGAAGAAAGCCCATCGTCGGCACAAAGCCGATTGTCTTTCCTGACTTGCGCGCACTGATGCACTCCGCGGAAACGGTAGAGACGGAGGTGATAGTCTTCATGTCTCATCCGAGAGATGTTCGCCAGTGGCCGCCACAAGTGCATCGCCGCTAACCGGCTTGGTGAGCATCGAATGACCGCAACCGGAGGCCACAATCTTCTTTACGACATCAGGTGGCGCAAAGCCGGTGCAAAACACCACATTTGGCTGTGCCCAGTTGTTGGCAAGGCAGTGCTCTTGAATCTTCAGGAAGGCTGCATCTCCGCTCATTAGCGGCATTCGCAGATCCATGATGATCACCGAGTGGTGACCGTCCTTGAACGCAGCAACGGCGTCAGCGCCATTACCGGCCACTTCGACATCGGCCTTCGGGAATGCCGAGGCAAGGATCATGTGGAACAGCCGCCGGATTCCCTCCTCGTCATCCACAACCAGGATTCTGTTACCCTTTCGCGGCACGAGACTTTTCCGGGCGTCTGTCCGACCCCCGGCACTTTCCAAATGCGCAAGCGCCCTGCTAATGCCCTGCCACGTAAGGGGTTTACCCAGATAGGACACATTCGCCACAACCGATTTCACCCCCGCGCTAACTGCCGAAGGAAAACCCGACACCATGATGATGCGCTGCCGCGGGTTGATCTCGAGCATGCGCTTGCAGGTTTCATTCCCATCCATCCCCGGATCCATCACCACGTCCAGTATCACCAGGTCCGGAAACCGGCTTGCCGCAGGCTTCTCCTCGCCATGGCTGCCCGTGGCCGCGCACTCGGCCATGTATGTCAGCCCCGTTTCTCCGCTGGGCAGGCACTTCACCTTGTAGTCATGAAACTGGAAGAGGCGGGCAACAATATCGCGTTGATGGGCGTCGTCATCGATGATGAGCACCGTGGCACCCTTCTCACTATGGGTCGACACCGCCCCCGACGACTCCTCGCGGCAAGCGGGAAAAAGCAGTGTGAAGCAGGTCCCCTTCCCGACGGCGCTGCGAACGGCAATCGAGCCGTGATGATCGTCCACGACCCCCCTGACGACGCTCAGGCCCAGCCCGCTGCCACGGCTCTTGGCTGTTCTTCTGGTCGTGAAGAAGGGGTCGAAGATCTTCTCGATTACATCCTCAGGAATACCGTGGCCGTTGTCGGACACCTTCAACTCGATATACTCGCCAGCCCCCGGATCTTCCGGTCCCTCCCCGATCCGGTCAAGGAATACATTCCGCGTGCTGATCTCTATCCGGCCGGCTCCGTCAATAGCGTCCATTGCGTTCTGGCAGAGATTCTGGATGACACGCAGCAGCTGTTCTGACGCCCCACTGAGCAGCAACAGGTCGCTCGCAAGATCCGTGGCAATCTCGATATTCCTCTCGGATGCCATGTCGTGGAGCATGGCGGCGACGCGAGTGGCGATCTCGTTGATGTTGGTCTGGCACATCTTGTGCCGCCCGCGTTTTGAAAGAGCAAGAAGCTGCTGGGTGATCTTGGACATGTCGTGCGCGGTCTTCTCCATGATCTCAAGGAGCTCCCGACCACGACACTTTTCCGGCAGATCCCGGCGTATCAGGTCCGGGTAGGCAAACAGCGGCGTCAACAGGTTGTCAAAATCGTGGGCAATCTGGCCGGCCACGGTAGCCGCAGTCTCAACACGTTTCAAAACCTTGGCCTCGGAAGTCGCGGCCTTGTCCGCCCCTCCGGATCTTGCCGCCTGCAGGCGCGGCCGCATGACATAGAGCACGCGCCTTCTGCCGCCTACAGCTACGGCCCCGGCCTCCAGTTCACACGAGAAAGCGCTTCCACCGCTGCGCAGCAGATCCGCCTCGATCCTGACATACCTCTTTCGCTCCAGGATCATTTTCACGGTGGCCATGAGGGACTCGTCAGCCCCGGAGACGAGGGAATGGATTCGGAGACGCTTGAGGTTGTCGGCACTCACGCCCAGCAAGGCGCAACAGCGCAAGTTGGTTGCCGTTATGTTCCCGGCAAGGTCCGTGATGAATCCACCGTCATGGATGCTGTCCAGGAAGTCCCGGCAGTTAACAGTGTTGTCACCGTCATCAACAGCCCCGGAGGCCCGTCGCGGCAAACCGGCCAGCGTACCACGGATATCCTGACCGGCCGCACCCGCCGGTGCCGGCGCGATGACGATCACTCCCACCTCGGAATCCCAGTTCTTTCCAGAGCCGATATTACGTTGCATTTCTTATTCCAGGGACAAAAGCATCATTGAGTCACCACCCGCGGGTGTCGCCGTCAACAGGTGGGCGGTCCTGACCACACCGCTAACAGTGACTTCCTGCCTGTCGCACTGGGACAAGATGAACGCTCCCAGCGGCGATTTACTGTCGATAGCGGCAGTATCGCCGAAAATCCCGCGTCCGAGTGCGTTCGCTGAAAGTATCCTGAGGTGAGAATCGATCACGAAAGCGGCCACGGCATGATTCTCGAGCTCCTTCAGGATAAGATCCTGCATGTCCTCGAGCCGCCGCATCCTCTTCTCGCTTGCCCGGCCAGCCTGCTCGATCCTCTCATTGAGCCGGTGCTCGAATTCAGTCGCTATGATGTCGGCCACCTCTTCAACCTTCGCCTCGCTGCGCCCGAGCGCGCCTATCGCTCCAGTAATGAAGTCCCGCATGGAACGCGGCGACGGTGACATGTGTCCGGTCCTTCGCAGCGCGGCGGCATGAGCCTCCGCAGCGGTGCCGGTATTCGGCGCCACCGTGGACTCGCCCCCTCTGCCGACAGGCGCGCCAGTCTCGTTTCCGTCCTGGCCCCTGGGCTCACTTGATTCGGAAACATCTCCGTTCACAGGCTGGGCCATGGGCTTGTTCTCGACAATTCCGACAACACCGTCACGGGAGAGAAAATGCTGCAGCCCGAGGCCCGCAATCTCATCAGGGAAGGCCACCACTGTCTTCATCATGTTCCTGATGTCATCCTCAGAAACCGACGGGAGGATGGAAATGCCCGATATGCCCATGCTCTGGAACTCGTTCGAGAGCTTCTGGAACATCCCTGAGCCAGGATCGAGAGGCGCCGTCCCAAGGCGTATCTGGCCGTCGCCAAAGAAAATGGGAAGTTCCTGAACGCCGGACAGCGCCGCCTTGAACACAGGCATGCGCTCCTCAACGGCCTTCTGGAATATCTGGTTCATGGTGTCGTAGGTCAGGCTAGTGTTGTAGATCACGCAGAATGCCCGGACGGCACTTACAACCTCGACCAGCTTCGCCGGTGAGAAGACCTGGGGCTTGATGGATTTCGGTTCGGTCTGTGTGGCCATACCGTATGTACCCCTGGCTGCCGCCCCAACCGCTTAACACCCATGCACCAAACTGCTGCAAGTATCTTCGACACGCTGCCCGGGAATCAAGAAAGTTATTGATGTTTCCAACCTCTTCCCATATCAATTCCCGCGTGTTCTGCAGGAACATCCCCGTCACCAGGGCTTCCTGCGAGCCGCGCCACCAAGGCAATCGCTGCCCGTGGACCGACCGAAATTGATTTGTGGGCCCGGTTGGACTCGAACCAACGACCAGAGCGTTATGAGCGCCCTGCTCTGACCAACTGAGCTACGGGCCCGGCCAAGTTAGAAACACAGCCGACAACCTAGCAGAGAGCCGCGAGGAACGCAACAGTTTGTCAAACTTAGCAGGAGGCCCGGTATCGATGGACAAGACGGCGGTTAGTTTTGAAAACTGCCCGGACTATTCCCAGGCCGCAGTCCAGGATGCGGTTGGCAGGGCTATGGACGGAATTGGCGGACTCAACGACATCATCCAGCCGGGAATGTCTGTCCTGCTTAAGCCCAACATGCTCACTGACCGCCCACCTGAAGGCGCTGTGACCACTCACCCTGAGATCGTCCGGGCCGTCATTCGACTTGTGCGAAAGCATGGCGGGACGCCCGTGGTCGCCGACAGCCCGGCTAACGTAACGAAGATTGAACGGGTGTGGGAAAAGACCGGATTCCGCGCACTGTGTGACGAGGAGAATGTTCCACTGGTCAACCTTGAACGAGCCGGGTCCAGCGCCGTCACGGTAAACAACATCACATTCACCATTGCGCAGCCCGTCCTCGACGCCGACGTCATCATAACCATTCCGAAGGTGAAGACGCACATGCTCACGATCTTCACCGGCGCCGTCAAGAACCTGTACGGGACCGTGCCGGGTTTCCAGAAGACGACCCTGCACAAGCTCCACCCCAGGCCGGATGATTTCGGCAGGGTCATCGCAGCCATCTATGGCCGGCTCAAACCCCGCCTGGCAATTGCCGATGCCGTCGTAGGCATGGACGGCGAAGGGCCGTCGAGCGGAAACCCGGTGACGCTCGGCCTGGTGGCTGCGTCGCGAGACAGTGTGGCGCTCGATATTGCACTGTGTCGCGCCCTGAAGATCGACATTCGCGCGGTTCCATATTTCAAGCCGCTCGCCGAAGCCGGGCTGGGAGAAACAGATCCTGCACGAATCCATGTCACCGGCTCAATGGCGAAACACAATTTTCCCGGGAGATTCCATGTTCCCAGCTCCCTGCCGGGCCGGCTCATCCCCGGCCCCCTGGTCAGGCTTCTGCAGCCATTCGTCTGGATCCGTCCGCGCTTCACTGAGCGCTGTGTATCCTGCGGCCGCTGCGTGAAGGCCTGCCCCGCGGGAGCGCTGGTGATACAGGCAAAAGGCAGACCTATCCTCGCCGGCGACAAGTGCATCGAATGCTGTTGCTGCCACGAGGTCTGCCCGGAAAAAGCTGTTGAGATGCACCTCAGCCCGCTGCTTGGTTTCTTCAGGCGGGGACGGCTGCCATGACAAGCGCCTCCGCCCCGGAAACACCACCGAGTCCGGCACCGGCACACGAATCGCCTCAAAGACTGCGTTTCGCGCATGTTGCCGAGTACATCCTGATGCGGGCTCTGTCATCGTTGATCATGATGCTGCCCTACCGCGGCGCCCTTCTCTTCGGATGGCTCGTTGCGGGCTTGTCGTTCTGCATCCTCCGCCAGCGGGTCGCGGAAGCGCAACGCCGGGTCCGCGCAGTGTTCGGCGCGGTCTATTCAGAAAGGCAGGTACGGCGTATCGTCTGGCTGTCGTGGCGCAACTTTGTGTTCTGTGTCGTGGACATGATCAAGCTACGGTCGATAACTATGGACTGGCTCAAGGTACACCTGTCCGGCTGGGAATCGTCGGCACAGGCACTCAAGCGGTGCTGTCCTGACGGCAGGGGCGGTGTGATCGTGTGCCCGCACATGGGGGCATGGGAGATGGCCGGCGTCGCCATGCAGGTCATGAAGTTCCCCATGTTCTTCCTGACCGGCAGGCAGAAGAATCCCATCGTCGACGCCTATATCAACCGCCTGCGCAGCCGTACCGGGATCGACACGGTTCAGCGCGGATCATCGATGATCAGGGGGGTGTTAAAGAGACTCAAGGACGGCCACATCCTGGCGTTCCTGCCCGATGTGAGGAGCTCAACCGAAGGGATCAAGGTCCGGTTCCTCGGGGGCGAGGCAAACGTTGCGGCCGGCGCGGCGCTCTTTGCCAGGCAGACTGACGTCCCCATAATACCGGCCATCGTCACGCGCATCGGCTGGACCACCCACACCATCCATTTCTGCGAGCCGATATTGCCGGACAGCCGTCTGGATAAAAAGGAAGACTGGCAACGGATGACCCAGAACGTTTTTGACGTGATAGATGACGCAATACGGAAGCACCCGGAGCAGTGGTTCTGGTTCAACAAGCGCTGGATACTTGATCCGCTGTGACGGAAGCGCGCCGGACTATTACGTCTGGCATATGGGACAATTTGAGTATACACATACACATCTGAGTTCACCCCGGCTTGTCGCAAGACGCTGCTCAAAGGAGGGATACGCCAATGGACATACAAAACCTGTTTGCCGAAAGAATCGGCGGTAAGTCGTTCGGTGCCACGACCGCTATATACAAGTTTGAGAAGATCAAACGGGCAAAGGCCGCGGTACGTAAGGCGAATCCAGAGACGGAATTGCTGGATTTCGGCGTAGGCGAGCCGGATGAGATGGCGCCACGGTCTGTGCGCACGGCGCTGAAGAAGGCGGTGGACGATCCGGCAAACCGCGGCTATGCCGACAACGGCATCCTCCAGTTCAAGGTGTCGGCGGCGCAGTACATGAAGGACTACTTCGGCGTGGACAACCTCAACCCGGAGGAGGAAATCAATCACTCGATAGGCAGCAAGCCGGCGCTGGCGATGCTGCCGCTTTGCTTCATCAATCCGGGCGACGTCGCTATCATGACGGTCCCTGGATACCCGGTGATGGCCACACACGTCCAGTATCTTGGTGGAACGGTAGTGAAGGTGCCGCTGCAGAAGTCCAACAACTTCCTGCCCAACCTCGACGCCATAGACCCGGACGTGGCACGGAAGGCCAAGTTGTTCTATGTGAACTACCCCAACAATCCCACTGGGGCGGCGGCAACGCCTCAGTTCTTCGACCGCCTGATCAGCTTCGCCCGCGAACACAGCATCCTGGTTGTCCATGATGCGGCCTATGGCACGTTGACATACGGCGCTAAATCGCTGTCAATCCTCAGCAGGCCTGGTGGCAAGGATGTGGCCATCGAGCTTCATTCCATGAGCAAATGCTGCAACATGACGGGATGGCGCCTGGGTTTTGCCGCCGGTAACTCCCGCCTTGTCAGCGCTTTCTCGCACGTGAAGGACAACATCGATTCCGGACAGTTCAAGGCGATCCAACTCGCGGCTTGTGCGGGGCTTGCGGATGCGAAATCCATCGAACGAATCAGGCGTCACTACGAGAAGCGCCTGCGCAAGATGGTGCGCGTGCTCAAGGCGGCGGGCTTTGACGCCAGGATGCCGGGAGGCACCTTCTTCCTGTACGTCGGCGCCCCAAAAGCGGCCGGGTCGGTGGCATTCGTCAATGCTGAGGAAGCCTCACAGCACCTGATCCTGAAGCACCAGATCTCAACTGTTCCGTGGGATGATGTCGGTCCGTTCCTCCGTTTCTCCGCCACGTTTGAGTCAAAAGGCGCTGGTGACGACAATCGCGTCATAGAGGAACTCGGGAACCGCCTCGCTGCAGCACAGTTGTCGTTCTGAGGGCTGCAGGCTGGCTACACACCGGCTTCGCGCTCGAGCCGCTCGTACCGGCCAAGCATCGCGGTATATACGGCGTGCGCGGCGGGATCAGGTACCGCGGCCCTCCTGAACGGGGCGGCCCCTGGAAGGGCCTCGTCGAACGGTATGAAACGGCCGGCTGCCGCACACGCCCAGCCGTGGCGCGCGCGATAGGCCGCACCCAGCGCGGCCGAGTTGGCCTGTTCACCCACGAGGACTGGAACCCCGAACACATTGGACATCACCCTGACCATCTCCATATTAGCGGAAGCCCCGCCGGTTGCCAGGATGCTGGTCGGCTTCAATCCTATCCCGGCGCCGTGGATCCGCATGGAGAGGAACGACCCTTCGACCACGGCCCTGACCTCGGCCGCCGGCTGGAACACGCTGACCACCCTGTCCCTCCCGTCCAACCTGTAGACACCAGTCCGGCCAAGCGGCGGAGTGATCTCAGGCTGGTCCACGTGGAGACTTATGCAACCATCATTACCGGGCGGCGTCCGCGCAATTGCCTCGTTGAAGTCTTCCCACGAGCCGCCGGCGGAGGCATCCCTGACCTTCTCCCTCGTGAGCGACCCGTTCTTGCGAACGATCATGACCATGAACGCGCCAGGTTCAATCGGGCTCACAAACACGTGCCCCTCGCTGCCGGACGGCGCCGGGTTGGATGATGATCCGAACATCGTGTCGCTGGTCCCGAGGCTGATCGCAACGTCACCGGGGCGCTGGAGGCGGAGCCCTGCCAGACTGTTGGGATTATCCCCGGAAAACGCGACAACAGCGCATTGTCTCCAAAATCCGTATTTGTTGGCGAAGTAGGGCTGCACCACACCCACCACTGAGTGAGACGGCACAGGCGCGCCGAGTCGTGCGCCGAGGCCGGGAGCGGTATGATCAAGCGCCACCGGCGACCAGGTCCGTGAACGAATACCCAGCAGATTCATTCCAGACCCGTCGCTCAGGTCGATCGGCGCATAATCGCCTGTCAGAAGCGAAGCCATGAACGAACTGACAAGCGCAATCCGGTCCGTGTTGTCGTAATCCCGCGGGCGGGTTTGCCAGATCTTCGCAATCTGGTTGCCCGTGAAACGCTCATAGGCCCTCGACCCTGTCAGATCGGCCACCGCCTGCGCCCCGCCGAGCGCTTTCTCCAACTCCCGGCACTGATGGCCGGTGCTCGAATCCATCCAGATCGGCGAAGCATCGACCGAGAATACCCCTTCAAGCTGTTCGCTGAGCGGCCTTGCAGCATCGAGGTTTCTCAGCACATCCCGGGCATTGCGCTTCAACCATACACTGCCATGCTGCTGCCCGGAGCCGCCAATTGCCACGACCTTCATGAATGGAAACTTGTCCCCGGCCATCTTCGCCAGAAGGAGGTCAAGCGCCGCCACCCACATGAGCGGCGGTGACGTGACGGTGACACCGTCCGGATGCTGGTGCGCGCCACCCCTGGTTCCAAATGCCGGCAACTCGGTGTCGAAGTTGGCGCTGTTCTCGTACACGACCCTGAGGTCGTCATCCACTGCGATAGCCTTGAGACTCTGGGTGCTGGAATCCAGTCCAAGGAACAACCCGCCGACAGGTGCTCTCATCTCGCCCCCCGATACCGTATCAACGTTCAGTTCTGGATCGCAGCTCCATACCCCACATGATCAAGATGGATATCTCGTACATAACAATCATCGGAACAGCCATCAATAGCTGGGAAAAGACATCCGTAGTCGGCGTTACGATCATCGCAAACACCAGTATGAGGACAATCGCGTACGAGCGTGTCGCCCTGAGCTGTCCAGCCTTGAGCAGTCCGAGATGTCCAAGCAGGACCAGCACAACCGGCAGCTCGAAAGACAACCCGAACGCCAGCAACAGGTACAGGCAGAATATGACGTAGTCTGCGGCGGACACAAAATCGACACTTGCCCCCACCCACTCTCCAAGCCCGATAAGCACCCTCATCGCCAAGGGGAGAACGCAGAAGTATCCCATGCAGACACCGGCGAAGAACAGCGCCACTGCGGCTGCGCCGTAAACTACGACCGCCCTGCGCTCCCTCACGGTAAGTCCGGGGAAGACAAAACCCGCAATGAAGAAGACAATGAACGGAGCGCTCACCACAAGGCCGCTGAGCACGACTATGAGCATTGTGAGATTGAAGCCGCCCATCACGGTCAGGATCTTGAGGAAAGAGGCCGGATCGTGCCCTGCCTTCTCAAGCGGCAGCACCAGCAGGCGGTAAATGCGCGGGGCGAACGGGGCCGCAATGATCATCCCCGCAATAAGCACAAGCATGGACCTGACGATTGCCGATCGCAGGTCACTGAGATGCTCAAGGAAAGTCTTCCTCGACAACTCGGCTGGTTCGTCAGCCCGGAGACTCATCTGGCCCCATCCTTGTCCTGACCAGAGAGCCCACCCTCCTCTGTCGTCAACACAGCCT
>JBAXKQ010000084.1:0-13499 GCA_037135275.1 bacterium | reverse complement strand
CGCGCTTTCCGCTTTTGCTCGCTCCCACCTTCCGCTTTTGCTTTTCCCCCGGCACTCTCTCTTCTACTTCCCCGTATTCCTGGGCGTGACCTCTGACGTGAGGACGGATTTCACCCTGCGGGGCCCCTGTTTACTGTAGACGTCCTGGAAAATCTCAATATTGACTGCAATTCCGCGGACAAGACGCTGTCCATCTACCTTGATTTCCCATATGCCATTATTGGGGCCCTTGGTGAAAATACCGCCAACGTCAACGTATCTGGTATCTCCGTCCCACGCTATTCGTACGAGATGGAGTCTGCTGTAGTGGTTCAGAGTGCCGTACGAACACACACCAAGCTTTGCCTGAAACTGCACATACCGCTTGGCACCAAGATTAGTCGTAACACCAGAAGATGCAAGGTAGGCAACATTACTCCACGCAGTCGCATCCGAGCAATCATTGCTGTTACCGGCTCTGACCCTGACAAATATCGGACAGTCACCGCATACCGTGTTGGTACTCCAAACCCATGAAACGATACAATTGCTCACAGCACTCTTTTTGGTATCGCACACAGCAGAGGTGAAGTATCCATTTGTGGGAGCGTACTCTCTCATGAAACCAAGAGCGTACAGCCGATTGGTGGCTATAACATTCGTATTCGCTGACCAGTTGGCAGCCTGAGCATCGGCAACTGTTGCATTGGGAAGAATCCAACACCCGACCCCAGGAGCGTTCGACTCTGTCCAGTACTTGGCATAACCTTCGCCTGGATTCGGGCTGATAAGATATGTGACAAAATAACTGTTGGTCTTTTGTATTCCGCCCGGAATCGCGGGCGATGCCGACCATGCCGTCGCCGCAGGCAAGGATAAGCCCCCGAGATTGGCAAGCGGAGCACCGTCAGCATTTGGCGAAATGACTGACCCAGACGCCGCCCTTGAAAAGTATGCCCCGGAAATTGTCAGCGGCCCCGCAGTGCTGGCATAGGTAAAGAAGTCGGCCTTACCACTGTCGTATGGGATGAAATTGCCGGACTCCATCTCTGACCCACGCATAAGCACTCGGACCGCACAACCGCTAAGAGTGGAATTAGTGTCGCTGGTCCCCACCATATCTCCTGCCACCGCCCATGGTGTTTCTGTCTGCCTCTTGGCATACCACCCTTCCCTGTCCGGCACACCAAGATTTCCATCCAAGTTCACCAAGTAGTCCATTGCATTGGTGTCCCAAACAACTTTGGTGTTGTCCAGAATCTGGCCGGTCCCGCGGAAGGTGCTTTCCTCCCAACAGTCGTTTGTCATGGTAATGGAAAATGACGAGCCATTGGTGGGTGCAGCAAAGTAGAGCTGGCGATTATGACTCCACGATCCCACATTGTTCATCAACATGTTCGTAGGATTTGCCGAACTCGCCTGAACCTGAAGCTCCGCTTCCCGGTCCAGCCCGTTCGGAGACATAACCAGAGTGTCCAGACCGATATTGTAACCCTTGCTCGCGGCATTTGAGCCGACAACAGTGAATGTGAATGTGTGCGGGCCGTTACTGAAAATACACGAACCAAGATTCACCGCCTCATCCCGGTTTGTCACGGTGTCATACCCGTCATAAACGCCAGCCTTGGGTTCGACCGACCAGTCGAACAGGTTTTCAAAAATTACGGTGGTCTCAGCATTGCTCCAACTGTAGGTGCCACCGCCCGTCTTATTAGTGGCGCATCCATTTGTCGCAACGTAGGCCAACTGCTCCTGTATCTGCGCATCAGTGAGATTATTGCTTCTTGGTCTGAACCGGGTTCGACGCAACTGATTAGGAGAGGTCTTCCATACATGAAAAATCACAGTTTCATCCCAGATGATCTTGCCGTTCGTTCCCAGTTCTACGGCCCCATTGGAGTCAGCATAGGCCATCGGAAAACTTACAGCCGAGTAGGACCCTGATCCTAGCGGGTAGAAGAACATCTTGTCCAGGGCGGACAAACGCAAGTCCTTCTTCAGAGACTCCATCGAACTTTGGACATCCATGTCCAGTTCGTTCTGTACCATGGCCCTGGCGTTCTCTTTGATCGCATACATGAAGCCATACAGAGCGAGTGTTACGACAACAATGAGGATGGCCGACGACGCCATGAGCTCAATGAGCGTGAAGCCGCGGAGGGAGGCGGTATGGAAGATTGGAAGATCACTGGACCGCCCTGAAAAGTTTCCGAAGGTAGGGCGCGTTATCCTTAACGCGCCGCGTGTCGAGACCATGCGCTGCAACTGTTTCGGCGGCGGCGTAGGGATACGCCGCCCTACCCCGGATTCAGATCGTTTCTCTGACGCTACAGAGTGCATAGAAGCCCTTCGCCAACAACCTTCTCTTTGGTTCCAAACACCATCATTCACCACTCCGCCGAATTCTTTCAGGTAGCGTTCCGCCTCGGAATGCTACTCGAACACCATCCACACATCCTCACGGTGGCGTATAGTACGTCGTAAAGTACGTTTGAACCACTTCCCTTATCCCGTTTGTGTCGGTGCCAAAGTCCCAGGTGGACCGGTTCCGGATGTCCACCGTAACCACAACCTCGGTCAGATTTGATGTCGCCAGCATCACTGTGGTGCTTCTCCGGAACATGGCATCATCGTCGTCTACGACAGCACCGCTGGCATTCACACACACATTGCTTTCGGCCAGCATCGGGAGAGCGCTAACCGGCAGGAATCGTGCACGCTCGAGCCTGTTCTTGGCGAGGTTAACTGCCTGATAGTGGTCGCGTGAACTATCGGACAGTCGCCGCGACTGTGTGATGAGCAGACAAATCCCTGCGGAAGCCACCATGAAAACTGAAAGTGCAATGACCACTTCAAGAAGGGTCATGCCCCTCCTCGTCTCAGGTAGTCGTGGCGATAAATTTGCAGAATTCGACTTCATGTCTTTCCTTTTTGTACCATATCCAGCAGATAGTATGCCACTAATTAGTGAATCTCGAAGGTAGGGCGCCACGACTGCATCAAGAACCAGCTCTCATAGCATCTCTCCAGCAAGAACACTGAATAATGCGTGAAACTGGAGGGCAGAATTACGCGACACCACTAACTACACCGAACATAACGCAACATTAACTCGGCCTGCGTTTCCTTTCAACGTCTCATACAAGGCCCATAGACAGCCAACCTGACGGGACGGAACTTTGTCTCTTCCTGCACCTGACTCGCTCCAAGCTTTCTCATGTTTGCGAACGTTGTCAGTGAAGTGTGCGAAGAAGAAGGAAACGAAGTCGAGCAGGATCACCGAGCAGCCTCACAATCTGAAAGGTAGGGCGCTCTGTCCCCACAGCGCCGCGTGTTACAGTAAAAGCAGTACACCTGAGCAGTAACGAAGGCATGGCTGCGTCAAGAAAGCGGCTCACCCAGAGGGTTCGCCCTACCGATCGAAGACACGCCAACATCAGGGCGTGGCGTCCCACCGGCTGCGGAATAAGATTGATTACCTTTCTTGACCCGAGCCCTGGTAACGAAAGAAGGTGACAACTGCGAGCCATTGCAAGATAATAACGATTGAGGAAGATTTGAGACAACCAGCACCGCCACCTGCGGGCAGAGGAGGAAACATGAACACGCCCACTCGGAAACACGGTTTCACTCTCGTTGAGATCATGCTCGTTGTGGCAGTCATCGGAGTCCTCACCATGATCGCAATACCAAAGGTTATTAGTGCGGTAAACAATGCTAGGTATTCACAGGCGGAAGCTGATCTGAACATCATCTCCGCCGCGATCAATCAGCTCATGGCTGACACAGGCAAGTTCCCAGCATCATCTACCACGGATCTGAGTTACGGTATTCGCACCGCCGGCTCCAAAATCAATGAGGAGCTCGAGGATCTCTCGGCTCCCGATGCCGGCCTGCTCTGCTGCAACACCAACCGGTTCGGAACCAAGTGGCAAGGTCCTT
Source organism: bacterium (assembly GCA_037135275.1). Lineage (GTDB taxonomy): Bacteria > Verrucomicrobiota > Kiritimatiellia > SPBP01 > SPBP01 > JBAXKQ01. The sequence continues at coordinate 9,578 of JBAXKQ010000084.1, read as the reverse complement.
ATCTTGAGAAACTTCCGCTGGACCCGTGGGGAACACCGTACTTCCTCGATCCCGATTACAATGTCGGCGGCAGCAATGCCAACGCAAAGCCAGGAGCGGTGAGAAAGGGCGGTGGCAGAGGCCAGAGTTTACTTGTAAACCGCATTGTGGTCGGATCGTACGGCCCGAATAGAGGAACCCTGAACACCTACGACAGCGACGATATCTACATCATACTGAAGTAAGAAACATGTCAGTTGTCCGTTGTCAGTTGTCGGTTGAGGGTCACAGAATAAAGTTCAGCCAATCGAATACGATTAAACAACAAGACGGTTTGGGGTTTAGTGATTCCATGACGACGACGCTGGTAAAGGCGAGTGATGACCATCTGCCGCAACGGCAGAGCGGTAGCCCAATCGGGACCAGTGCAAAGAGAACGGAATCCGTTGTAGCAAAGCTGCCGGCTGAAAGGTGAGGTCTTCAAGTCAGATCCTTCATTGCCATTGAGCGAGAATGAGTGGCCGACACATCTGCGTCGATGGGATTGCCATGTACCTGCCATTGACTATCCTGACGCCGGATTCACACATAAGCCGATATCCGGGTACTAAAGTTGCCTGGTGACGAGAGCGAAACGTCCACAACAGCAACTACGACGTCACAGCCGGCAGGGACGCCGGCTGCCACCTGCGCTTCGCGCGAGGCTGTCTTCACTTGGCGTCCCGCGTAATGACTAAGTAGAGCGATGGAGGGCAAGCATCGGCTGCAACGATCCCATTATCACGAACATCGAACAAAGAACAGGGCCGTTTTCTCTTAGTTAGTAATCAAGTAGACGGATATCGCCCCCTCCTGCCGGGTCACCGCAGCCACTCCAACAGGCAGGAGACAACCTTTGCCACGATCTTTCCTGCCGCTTGTTCTTGCCGCATAACCGCAAGGTTTTCCTGCTTTGCTTCTTTACTCCGGACACGCGGTAGGATTAACTCACGCGGGCTTGCGGCTAGTTGCCGTTGCATGGCGGGCGACCGGCACGGATTCATCCGGCGGCTGTGGCATTGCGCCACGACAGGGAACTGACTATGAAGAACATCGGCTTTGACAACGACAAGTACCTGCGCGAGCAGAGTGCAGCGATCATCGAGCGCGCGAGCAAGTTCGACAACAAGCTCTACCTCGAGTTCGGCGGCAAGATCGTCTTCGACTACCACGCATCCCGGATCCTCCCCGGTTTCGACCCGAACGTGAAGATGCGGCTCCTGAAGTCCCTCAAGGACAAGGCCGACATCATCCTCTGCATCTGCGCCGGCGACATCGAGCGCAAGAAGCTCCGGGCGGACTTCGGCATAACCTACGACTCCGACGCCTTGAAGCTCATCGACGACCTTCGCGACTGGGGCATCGATGTCTGCGCGGTCGTCATCACGCGGTTCGACGACCAGCCGGCCGCCACCCAGTTCATGGAACGGCTCAAGCGCCGGAACATACAGGTCTGCGCCCACCGGGCAACGAAGGGTTACCCGACGGATGTCGACGCCATCGTCAGCGAACAGGGATTCGGATCAAACGCCTTCGTCGAAACAAAACATCCTATCGTCGTGGTCACCGCACCCGGCCCGGGCAGCGGCAAGATGGCCACATGCCTCTCACAGATGTACCACGAGCACAAGCGCGGGGTGAACGCCGGCTACGCCAAGTTCGAGACGTTCCCGATATGGAGCATCCCGCTGGAACACCCGATAAATGCCGCGTACGAGGCCGCCACGGCCGACATCGGCGACTTCAATCAGGTCGACCCTTTCCACCTGGCCACCTACGGCAAGACCTCGATCAACTACAACCGTGATGTCGAGATCTTCCCGGTCCTCAAGCGGATCCTCGAGCGGATCTCCGGACCGAAGGCGGTCTACCAGTCGCCAACAGACATGGGGGTGAACCGGGCTGGTTTCGCGATCGTTGACGACGCCGTCGTCAGGCACGCGGCGACACAGGAGGTGATCCGCCGCTACTTCCGGTACAACTGCGAGTACGCGATGGGCCTCACCGGCCGCGACACCATACAGAGGGTGCAGGCCCTCCTCGACAAGCTCCATGCAAAGCCCGAGGACAGGAAGACCGTCCTGCCGGCCCGCAGGGCGGCGGAGGACGCCGAACACTGCGGCAAGGGCAATGAAGGCGTGTTCTGCGGGGCCGCCCTCGAGCTTCCTGACGGATCCGTCGTCACCGGCAAGAATTCGCCGCTGATGCACGCAGCCTCAAGCGTCGTCATGAACGCCATGAAGACTCTCGCCGACCTGCCGGACAAGCTCCCCCTGCTCCCGCCAACGATCATAGAATCAATCGGCCATCTGAAGCAGGGTGTCATGAAGAGCCGCATGATCAGCCTCGACCTCGAGGAGACGCTGATCGCCCTCAGCATCAGCGCAACCGCCAACCCGGCGGCCATGCTCGGCATGGAAAAATTGAAGGACCTGCGCGGCTGCGAAATGCACATGACACATATACCGGCGCCGGGCGACGAGGCCGGCCTGCGCCGCCTCGGGATCAACCTGACGAGCGATCCTAGTTTTGCGAGCAAGAAGCTGTTTGTGAGCTGATACTATGTTGCAGAAGGCGACTCAGGATTATACCCATTCTTGCCAATGGCTCAGAAACCAGTCATTGCGCGCATCCGAACCGGTTTGCGCAAACATGACTGAGGGTTTCTGTGCGCAGTTTCTATCAACCATCAACCATTAGCATATAGCGCTACTGAAAGGAGTCCTGACATGCCGAGACGTGATGATGTGAAGAAGGTGCTGATCATTGGTTCCGGGCCGATCGTTATCGGTCAGGCGTGCGAGTTTGACTATTCGGGCACGCAGGCATGCAAGGCCCTGCGCGCACTCGGCTACAAGATCGTCCTGGTAAACTCGAATCCGGCGACAATCATGACCGACCCCGGTTTGGCCGACGAGACCTACATCGAGCCGCTGAATCTCGAGCGCATCACCCAGATCATCGAGGAATCCCGCCCCGACGCGCTTCTGCCCAACCTCGGCGGCCAAACCGGCCTCAACCTCAGCTCCGAACTGAACAAAGCCGGCGTACTCGAGAAGTACGGGGTGAAGGTCATTGGCGTGAATATCGACGCCATCGAGCGTGGCGAGGACCGCCTTATCTTCAAGGAGACGATGCAGAAGCTCGGCATCGACATGCCGAAGAGCAAGATCGCCTACACGGTCGAGGAAGCGGAGAAGATAGCGGAGGAGCTGCATTACCCGGTCGTGATCCGCCCGGCATACACGATGGGCGGCACCGGCGGCGGACTGGTCTATAACCTGGAGGAACTCCGCACGGTAGCCAGCCGCGGCATCGCCGTAAGCCTGGTGGGTCAGATCCTGGTAGAGGAGTCCGTGGAGGGCTGGGAGGAGCTCGAACTCGAGGTTGTCCGCGACGCCAAGAACCAGATGATCACGGTCTGCTTCATCGAGAACGTGGACGCGATGGGCGTTCACACCGGCGACTCGTTCTGCGTGGCGCCGATGCTGACTATTGATCCGGCCCTCCAGAAGAGGCTCCAGAAGTACTCGTACGACATCGTCGAGGCGATCCAGGTCATCGGCGGAACAAACATCCAGTTCGCCCACGACCCCAAGACCGGCAGGGTGGTCATCATCGAGATCAACCCTCGCACCAGCCGGTCCAGCGCGCTGGCTTCCAAAGCCACCGGCTTCCCGATCGCCAGGGTGTCGGCCCAGCTCGCGGGCGGCTTGACGCTCGACGAGATCCCCTACTGGCGCTCCGGCACACTGGACAAGTACACGCCGTCCGGCGACTACGTGGTGGTGAAGTTCGCCCGCTGGGCGTTCGAGAAGTTCAAGGGATCGATCGACAAGCTCGGCACGCAGATGCGCGCTGTCGGCGAGGTCATGAGCATCGGCAAGAACTACAAAGAGGCATTCCACAAGGCTATCCGCTCGCTGGAGATCGGCCGCCACGGCCTCGGCTTCGCCAGGGACTTCAACCGCAAGACACTGCCCGAACTCATGGACATGCTTCACGAAGCCACGAGCGAGCGGCAGTTCATGATGTACGAGGCTCTCCGTAAGGGCGCTGACGTGGACGAACTCCACCGCCTGACCCACATCAAGATCTGGTTCATCCAGCAGATGAAGGAGCTGGTGGAGCTGGAGGAGAAGATCCTCAAGTACAAGGGCAAATCACTGCCCGACAGCCTCCTCGAACAGGCCAAGAAGGATGGATTCGCCGACAAGTACCTCGCCAAACTCCTCGGCGTACCCGAAGCCCAGATCCGGAAGCAACGCACCGACATCGGCACGGTCGAGGGCTGGCACGCAATACCTGTTAGCGGCGTGGACAATGCCGCCTACTACTACAGCACATACAACGCGGCGGATAAGGTCCCCACAAGCAGCCATCGCAAGGTGATGATCCTGGGCGGCGGCCCCAACCGCATCGGCCAGGGCATCGAGTTCGACTACTGCTGCGTTCACGCGGCCTTCGCCCTGCGCGATCTCGGCTACGAAACCATCATGGTCAACTGCAACCCCGAAACCGTCTCGACCGACTACGACACGTCCGACAAGCTCTACTTCGAACCGCTGACTGTCGAGGACGTGCTGAGCATCTACCACAAGGAGAAACCGGAAGGTGTGATCGTGCAGTTCGGCGGCCAGACTCCGCTGAATATCGCATCCGAACTCGAAAAGGCCGGCGTGAAGATCCTCGGCACGACACCCGCGAGCATCGACATCGCGGAAGACCGCGACCTGTTCCGGAAGATGATGGACAAGATGGGAATCCCGATGCCGGAATCAGGCATGGCGGGGAACATGGATGAGGCCTTGGACGCCGCAAAGCGGATTGGCTACCCGCTCATGTGCCGCCCGTCTTTTGTCCTTGGCGGCCGGGGCATGGAGGTAATCCATGACGAGGAGATGCTGCGGCAGTATGTCGCCAACGCCATGGCTGTCACCCCTGACCGGCCGATCCTGATCGACCGCTTCCTCGACAACGCCATCGAGACGGAGGCTGACGCGATCTGTGACGGCTCGGACACCTTCATACCGGCGATCATGGAGCATATCGAGCTGGCCGGGGTTCATTCCGGAGACGCGGCCTGCGTGATCCCCCCCGTGAACATACCCGAGAAACACCTGAAGACCCTCGCCGACTACACGCGGAGAATAGCCCTCGAGCTGAAGGTTGTCGGCCTGATGAACATGCAGTACGCCATCTGCAGGGATGTCGTCTATGTCCTCGAGGCGAACCCGCGGGCGTCCCGCACGGTTCCGCTGGTGTCAAAGGTGTGCGGAATCTCCATGGCAAGGAGCGCGACCGAGGCGATGATGGGCAGGAAACTGGCTGACCTGAAGCTCAAGCACCATCACGTTCCACACTACGGCGTAAAGGAGTCGGTCTTCCCGTTCAACATGTTCCCCGAGGTCGATCCCATACTGGGTCCGGAGATGCGATCAACCGGCGAGGTGCTCGGAATGTCCGACTCGTTCGGGCTGGCGTTCTTCAAGGCCCAGGAGGCGGCAAAGCAGACCCTGCCTTCGGAAGGCACGGTGCTTGTGAGCGTATCGCGGAAGGACCGCGGCGGGCTGTCGGACATCGTCCGCCACTTCGCGAAGCTCGGGTTCAAGATCAAGACAACCGACGGAACCCACGCGTTCCTGGCGGAACACGGCATCACAACCGAGCCCATCCTCAAGCTGCATCAGGGCAGGCCGAATGTTGTGGATGCGATCCAGAACGGCGAAATCCAGCTGGTCATCAACACGCCGATCGGGAAGGTGGGACAGTCGGACGATTCGTACATCCGCAAGACCGCGATCAAGTACAAGGTGCCGTATATCACGACACTTGCGGCGGCGGCGGCTGCTGCGAAGGGAATTGACGCCCACAAGAAGGGCAAGGCAAAGGTCAAGTCGCTGCAGAGCTACCACGCTGACCTGAAGTAAAGGGACCGCTCCGCTGGAGCCGGGGTGCCCTCACCCCGGCCGCCATGTCCTGTCCTTGTCTTCAGCGCCGGGGTGAGGGCACCCCGGCTCCAGGCAGACTAGCCTCCAGCACCCGGTCCTGAAGCTTTCGCCTTTGCGGGACCTCACGTCTGTCGAAAACAACCCTCACCCAGGCGCCTCGGCTGCAAATGGGCGATCCCGTGTCCTCACATCGCCCGCTGCGCACCGCAGCACCTCCGCATCCGCTGGAGCCGGGGTGCCCCCACCCCGGCAGACACGTCCAGTCCTTGTCTATCGCCGCCGGGGTGAGGGCACCCCGGCTCCAGGCAGACTAGCCTCCAGCAGTCAATCCAACTGCTAGAACATGATTGTGTTGATGCGACCTTTGTAAGGCCACTCGTCAGGCTGCGCCACGAGCTTTGCACGCACAGGATTCATCTCCACATACGCCCATTTCTCGGAATACGATTCACATGTGCGGAGATATCGGTCGAAGTACTCAGGCTGCCAGACCGGAGAAGTAATACTCAGTTCCCGCGTCAGTCGGCGTGAGCTCACCGATTTCCAGAGCTTGACCCAATTGGCCATCGGTTTTGCGTCACTGGCAGGCCTGGCGAAGAAGTGAGCGTGGTCAGGCATCAGGACGTAGTCACCAACAAACCATCCATCATTCTCCGCAGCGCGCTCCCAAACGGTGCGGAGAATCGAATGAGCCTGCAGGTTGTCGAGAATTCGACTGCGTCCCTGAGTGGTTACAGTGAAGAAAACTATTGGAGAACTCACGTACGAAGGGAGGTGCGCAAGGTGGCTGTGTTGCCTAGTCATAGGCCCTCTGCTGTCTAACAGCCACCATCGTCAATCGCCGGCCGCGCAACCCGGCAGCTCCGGATCCGCTGGAGCCGGGGTGCCCTCACCCCGGCCGCCATGTCCTGTCCTTGTTCTTCAGCGCCGGGGTGAGGGCACCCCGGCTCCAGGCATTGGACTACTCCAGCGTGATCGCCTCGACCGGGCAATCCGCCGCGGCTTCCTTGCACTTCTCAACCGCACCGGCCGGAACCTGGCTCCCGACAACCTTAGCGGTGCTGTCGCCCATCTCGAACACTTCAGGACAGCTATCCGCGCAAAGCCCGCAACCTGTGCATGAGTTCTGATCAACAACTGCTTTCATTCTACTACCCTCCTCACGGTTTACTATTCAACCCCGTAATCACGCCGGGGCCTTGCGGGGCGCGGACAACATCACTACCACGCCTCCCGAAACGGAAGTAGAAGATAGCTGGAAATCAGGTGCGGTCAAGCGGAATAGAAACCGTTGCCACGGGCACGCCGGAGTCTTGGCCGGGACCCGCACAATAGCTAGCCGACAAACGTGACCGGGGCGATTTCCGGCATTTCCATCTTGTGCTTGTTGGCGTTGTACCTGGCCATGACCTTTCCAACCGCCTCGCTGGAGCAGCCCAGCTCACTGGCTATCGCATCCCGCGTCAGGCCGGAATCGTGGCCGGCAATCACCCGCTCGGCAAACTCGTACGTGAATCCCAGCTCGCCCTCATCCGTCTGGCCATGCCACAAGCCTGCCGCAGGGGCCTTGGTGATAATGCGCTCCGGCACGCCCATGTGCGCGGCCAGGATCCGCACATTCCTCTTTGAAAGCGAGCCGATGGGGCTTATGTCAACCGCGCCGTCGCCGCGTTTGGTGAAATACCCGAGACAGTAATCCTCGTCCCTGTTGCCGGTTCCAAGGATCAGGCGCCTGCGGGCCGCGGCGTGCCTGGAGAGCACCACCGCCCGAAGCTCACTTGACAGGTTGCCAACATGATAGCGATTCCCGAGCGCCGCAGGAATGACCCGCGCAAAAGTATCAATCAATGGCTGTATTCCAACGGTGATGCACTCTATCCCGAGCCTGCCGGCAACATCCCGCGCGTCGGCTTCATCCTGCGGGCTGTTGGTCGCGGACGGCAGTATGAGGCCCAGCAGCTCCAGGCGGCCCGCCGCGGGCTTCTCCGCCGCATGACGCTTGAAGGCTGACGCCGCAAGGAATGCCACCGTCGAGGAGTCAATCCCGCCGCTCAAGCCGACCACTCCACCAGTCATGCCGGCATCGACAACCTTCCGCACAATAAAATCCTCGATCTGCCACCGCGCCACCGCCGGCTCGATCTCGCGAAGCTTTATTCCTGACGCCGCCATAAAGATCCTGCCTCCATCCTGATGTCGCTCAAGATTCGAACCGCGCCAATATACCAGCGGCCCGGCCACGCGGCAAGAATTCCCCCGCCACGCGCGTACGGCGTTCTGCGACGTGTTCTGCGACGCCGTGTTCAAGCCCGGGCCCGCTCCAGGCCCGTGGGCCCGTCGCCGGAATCCGGATCGCGCGGTCGACTCTTGACTTGAGCAGCATTGCTGATACCCTGTGGCAGAATTCGGATGTTTGCTGGCTGCGCCTTCCGGCGCACGGAAAAGAAAGGCGGGGAATATGAGCATGGGCAAGTGGATTACTATCGGTGCGGTAGCCGTTGTCGTTGTGCTGATTGCGTTGCTCGTGGGCATCTATAACAAGCTCGTGGTGCTCAGGAACCGCTTCAAGAACGCGTTCGCCCAGATTGACGTGCAGTTGAAGCGCCGCTACGACCTGATCCCCAACCTGGTTGAAACGGCAAAAGGCTACCTCTCGCACGAACGCCAGACACTCGAGGCGGTGATCGCCGCCAGGAACCAGGCCTCAGCGGCCAACCAGAAGGCCGCAGCCAACCCCGGCAACCCGGCCGCCATGCAGAACCTGCTCGGCGCAGAATCGATGCTCACCGGGGCGCTGGGGCGCCTTCTCGTCACCGTGGAGCAATACCCGAACCTGAAGGCCAACGAGACCATGATACGGCTCATGGAGGAGCTGAGCTCAACGGAAAACCGGGTTTCTTTTGCACGGCAGGCCTACAACGACGCCGTCATGGGCTACAACACCACCCGCGAGACGTTCCCTAACGTACTGTTCGCCGGTATGTTCGGTTTCACGGAAGCGGCCCTGTTCGAGGTCAAGGTTGAAGCCGAGCGTGAGGCACCGAAGGTGTCGTTCCAGAAGTAGACGGCTACCGTGGATTTCTTCGCACACCAGGAAGACGCAAGAAGAAAGACGGGGCTGCTGGTCTCCCTTTACGCCGCCGCCGTCGTCATGATCATCCTTGCCGTCTATGCGGTTGTCGCGGCCATGTTCGGCTTCGGCAGCGCAAAAGCCGGCACGGATGTCGCGCTTGCGGACTTCTACAATCCCAATCTCTTCATGACTGTCGCCGGAGGGATCCTTCTTGTTGTGGCGGGCGCATCGTTCTTCAAGATCAGCCAGCTGGCGGCAGGTGGCGAGACGGTGGCCACCATGCTGGGCGGCAGACCCATCAAACCCAACACGACGGACCCGGACGAACGGAAGATCCTGAACATTGTCGACGAAATGGCGATCGCTTCAGGCATTCCTGTCCCGCGCATCTTCATCCTGGACGGTGAGAACAGCATCAATGCCTTCGCCGCCGGATTCAGCACGCGCGACGTGGTGATAGGCGTAACCAGGGGTTGTGTCAGGCAACTTTCCCGCGACGAACTCCAGGGCGTCGTCGCCCATGAGTTCAGCCACAT
>JBAXKQ010000083.1:0-13592 GCA_037135275.1 bacterium | reverse complement strand
TGACTCCATGATGCCGTGGACTCAGGACTCACGACGCCGGATCCTGCGTCCTGGGGCTCTCGCGGGGACAGACCTCCTGTCGTGCCCCAGCCTGTTCGGTAATAGTCGGCCTCTCCCGCCAGCGTCTCTCAAAGCTCCCGCCAAGAGATACTGACTATAACATCTTGCTATTCAACGTGATGGCGGTGCCTGTCCCCGCTGCGACCTGTGGTTCTATCGACGAATCCGCAAAAGCGATATGGCTCTCACTGATGTATAGAATCGCCCCGAGTTGAGAGGAAGGTAGCGCAGCACACCTACGCCGTCAAGATGTGCCTATTGCGTAGCCAGATCGTTAATAGTCGGCCTCTCCCGCCAGCGTCTCTCAAAGCGCCCGCCAAGAGATACTGACTATAACATCTTGCTATTCAACGTGATGGCGGTGCCTGTCCCCGCGTTGACTTTCTGGCGATTTCATCCAAAGAACGCTCCTTGATAGACGATTTTGTCGAAGCACGGAGCAGGCTATCCCCTCGCGGCATCAATCTGGGTCTGGGCCCGGCCCAGACTTCCTCATAAAACACAGAAGACCGATCATCGAACAATTGCTAAATCATGCCAAGAACGATTCCGCAGGGACACACCTCCTGCCGCGTGCCTGCAGCACCTCGGCAGCCAATCTATCGGACGATATCAGGTCCCTTTTGCCCCGGCGGGAAGAAGCAGCCACACGGCTTGACCAGGTTGAGTAACAGCCGCCATTCACCATCGAACGCCCAACCATGCGCCAAACCAACATCTATCGTCTTCATCCGGCGATAGATGTTCTATCCCAACACTCATAAGCCGCCCCTTGACTTTGGAAAGTGCAACCCCTACGATGCCTCTCTTTCGCAATGCGCCTGTAGCTCAATTGGATAGAGTGACAGCCTCCGAAGCTGTAGGTTGCGCGTTCGATCCGCGCCAGGCGCACCAGTGCCGCAAAACCGTACACCCCTTGATGGCTCACCCGCCGCAACCTTCTCCTGCCACCCACGCTATATCCGCCGCCCCACGCCCGGCTCGCCCCGGAAGCAATGCGCGCACCGTATCCTGAGACAGCGTAGCGCGACGAGCAGTCTCCTGGCCCGCGGAAGACCGAAGTTGAACGGTGTCCTCTTCGAACCTCCAAAAACATCCCGTCAATCTGTTGCTTTCTTGCAGTCAGACGGGTATATTGACGCGCTATACAGTGAACCCTGACTTCCATACTCGATCCGTCGCATCGCGCTTCTCTGCGGCAGCACAGACATACGAACACACCGCAAGTGTGCAACTCAGCGTTGCTCTCAAACTCATGCGTTTCATGGCCGATATCCAGGCGCCGGCTCGTATAGTTGACATGGGTTGCGGCACCGGCCTCCTGACTCAACTGGTCGCGGACCGCTTCCCGGACGCCGACCTTCTCGGTGTCGATATTGCCGGGAACCTCCTGGAAATCGCGCGCCGCCGGTTCACTGGCAACAACAGAGTGTCTTTTGAAGTCGCAAACGCCATGACATTCAAACCGCGGCGGCCGGTTCAGCTCGTCGTGAGTGCATCGACATTCCACTGGATCACTCCCATGGAGGACCTCTTCAGCAACATCGCCGGAATGCTGGAGCCGGACGGCAACCTGGTCTTCAGCATAATGTTGCGCGGAACTTTGATCGAGCTCCACGAATCCAGGCGTCGCGTGGCTCACGACAAGCAGGCGTTGTCTGTCCTCCCTAACGCGCAACAGGCCCTCGCGGCGCTCGACACCGCCAACCTTGTGGTGATTGACAAGCATGAGGAGGTGACACAGGTTGACTTCCCCTCCGCGACCGACTTGCTCTACTCGCTCCATAATGTCGGTGTCACAGGCGGCAGCCTGTCATCCTCTGGCCGCCCGCTGACACGCCTTGAACTGGCCCAGTGGCTTGCCGACTACGATGCATGCTATTCAACGCCGGAGGGCGGCGTATTCGCCACCTACCGTGTGCTTTACGTTTCTGCCATTCCGCGGAGGAAGGCCTGACCCGACATGCATGGCCGAAGCAGATCCCCAATCAAGGCAAACTCCATCTTCATAACCGGCACGGATACAGGCGTGGGCAAGACCATGGTTGCAGCCGCAATCCTGTCTGTGCTGCGCGGCCGCGGCATCGATGCCGTGCCAATGAAGCCGATCCAGACCGGCTGCACATCACGCAACGGCCTCCTCACGGCGCCAGACCTGAAGTTCTCACTCGCAGCCGCCGGATTGAAACCGGACCGCTCTGAGATGATTCATCTGGCGCCCTACAGGTTCAGGCCGGCCTGCTCACCCCACCTCGCAGCCAGGCTTGCACGCAGGACCATATCAACAGACGTGATCTCAAGGCACTTCGCCATCCTGCAGGCATCCCACGATTTTGTGGTGATCGAAGGCGCCGGCGGCGTTCTTGTCCCGATCGGTCCGGGCCAGACCATGCTTGATGTGATGAGGAAGCTCGGCAGCCCGGTGATCCTGGTGGCGCGACCCGGGCTGGGAACCATCAATCACACCCTCCTCTCCCTGCGCGCGCTTCGAGGCGCCGGCCTGGATGTCGCCGGGGTCGTCTTCAACGAGGCGACACCCGGGCCCCACAGCTACATCGAAAAAGACAACATTGACGCGGTGTCCCGCCACGGCAAGGTGCGTATCCTGGGTTCGCTGCCTTTCATGCCAGGGCGTAATACCCAGAACCGGCGCGGACAGGCCTTTCGGAAGTGGGCAGGGTCGAACCTGGACGTTCGGGCAATTTGCGCCGGCCTGCCGGGAGACATCAAGAAAGCACCTGACAGGCAGCAATGAAGGCATCACGACAACACAAGTACCAGCAGCTTGACCGCCAGTGCATCTGGCACCCGTACACAAGGCACTCAAAAGCGGCCGCAGGGCTTCCGGTTATTGCCAGGGGCAAAGGCCCGTACCTCTACGACCTGGATGGCCACCGCTATCTCGATGCCGTCTCTTCCTGGTGGGCCTGCAACCTGGGGCACGGCAACCCGCATATCGTCAAGGCAATCGCCATGCAGGCGAAGACGCTCCAGCACAGCATCCTCGGGAATCTCTCGCATCCCCGCGCAATAGAGCTCGCGTCAGGGATTGTGGAACTGTTCGGAGACGGGCCGCGGCGCGTACTGTTCGCAAGTGACGGCGCAAGCGCGGTTGAAGCAGCGCTGAAGATAGCGCTGCAATACTGGCACGACACCGGCAAACCGGAACGCTGCAGGTTCGCATCCCTCAACGACGCCTACCACGGCGACACTCTCGGGGCGGTGTCGGTGGGATACCTGCCCGGCTTCCACAAGGCCTTCCGCCGCTCCCTGTTCAAGGTCCACCGGGCTGAATCGCCCTGCTGCGCCGCCTGCAGACACGGCGGAAAACCGGACAAGTGTTCGGTAGAGTGCTTTGCCTCAATGCGGAAGATAATCGAAGAGCATCGCGATGAACTCGCCGCCGTAATCGTTGAGCCGCTCTGCCAGGGCGCGGCGGGCATGCGCATATACTCCCCGCGATACCTGCGCAAGCTGGCCGCCATCTGCCGCCGGTACGATATCCTGCTGGTCTCGGACGAAATCGCCGTAGGCATGGGGCGGACCGGAAAGATGTTCGCGTTCCAGCACGCCGGGATTCATCCCGATATCGTATGCATTGGAAAGGGTCTGTCCGGCGGCTATCTTCCAATCAGCGCCACCGTCGTGAAGAAGAAGATCTACGACGCGTTCTCGGATCAGCCGGCTGACCATACGTTCTACCACGGTCACACTTTTGCCGGAAACCCCATAGCCTGCGCAGCAGCGCTCGCCACATTGTCCATCTACCGCAGCGAGGACATCGTCACCGGCGCTGAGAAGCTGGGCCAGACGCTCGCAGGGGAAATGAACCAGCTTGAGGGTCTGCCCGGCGTTTCCGGGATCCGTACTCTCGGCATGATCGGCGCATTCGAGACTCCGGCCGCCGGGCGTATCCGCGACAGGCTCCTCGCCCGCAACCATATCCTGATCCGGCCCCTCGGCAACACCGTGTATCTCATGCTCCCGCTGAACGTGACACACGATCTCGTCCGCTCCACCGTCAGCGCCCTGCGCGCCGCAATTCTTGCCACTGCGGAGCAATAGGCGCGCTTCCCCTCGCAGGCGCCATCTCCGCGCGACTCACACAACCCGGTGCGGAGCCGCGCCCGTTGCCAAGGCAACGGGCCGGGACTTCCCTTTCGCACTTGATTGCCCGTCAGAATGCCTCCTATACTGTGCGATGCTTCCTGACACCCATATGCATACTCCTCTGTGTAAGCACGCATCCGGCGCACCGGCGGAATACCGCGAGGTTGCCAGGTCGTTGAACATGGCCGAACTGTGCTTCACCGACCACGCCCCAAACCCCGATGGCGTGGGCGCCCTCTACGGAATGGATATGTCCCAGTTCGACGACTACAGGGGGATGATCCGCGAGCTTCAGGATGGACGACAACCAACCGTTTTCTTCGGCATCGAGGCCGATTACTATCCCGCCTGCAGGCGACACCTGTCCGGCTGGCTTTCTGCAAACAGTTTCGACCTGGTACTCTGCTCCGTCCACTATCTCGGGAACTGGGGATTCGACAATCCGGATGAAATGGACGGCTGGAAATCCGCCGACGTGAAGGGCGTCTGGCTGAGGTACTTCGAGTTGCTCGGCGAAGCGGCGGAATCCAGGCTGTTTGATGTCGTCGGCCACATCGACTTGCCAAAGAAGTTCGGTCACCGCCTGCGCGACGGCATCCTCAAGGAGATGGCCCAGCCAGTACTGGACAAGATCGCAGCGGCAGGAATGACCGTGGAACTCAACACCGGCGGGTTGCGAAAGCCGGCCGCGGAGATCTACCCCTCCGCCCTTCTTCTTTCACTGGCCCGCGAGAGGGGAATCCCGATCTGCTTCGGCTCAGATGCGCACGAGCCGCAACAGGTTGGACAGGACTTCGACAAGGCGTTGCGACTCGCCCGCGAAGCAGGCTATACCGACTACATGCGGTTCAGGCGACGGGCAAAGATGATTACACCGCTCCCCACGGCAGAACATGCCGCCACACCTGTCCAGAGAGAACCTGACGTTTTCCGTCGCAGTTAGCTTATGAAGAAGGATGCAGATCAAATGACTCAACCCGGGAGACACACGTGAGCGCAATTCCAACTGCCAGACTGACTGGCCAGGCTCTGATGTTGCTGCTGGCAACAGCGCTGATATCCGGCTGCCTGGTTGTGTCGGTCAACCCGTGGATCGACCCGAAGAAGGCCGTGGCAACGCCATCTCTTGCCGGCGACTGGGTCGATACAAACCAGAACCAGTCGGCTACGTTCAGTTTTGAGCCTCGGAATAGTTACTATGACCTGACGCTGAAGAGCGCCGGCAACCAGGCGACAACGCAGTACCGTGGCACCATGCACACAGTGGGCGACGCGCTTCTGCTCCAGCTCGGCCCAGGCGAAAAGGCAACCGCAAACAGTCCGGGCGCCCTGCTGCCGGTCCATATGCTGTTCAGGGTCGAGCTGTCGACAAACACCATGCGGCTTTATCCGCTGTCACGGCAAGGTTTTGAAGCACGGGCACTCTCGAACATGATCAGCATTGCGGAAAGCCCCGACCGGCCGGGCGACAAGGAGCCGGTCATCGTCACGGCGAAGACTGCGACTCTCGAGACATTCCTGGGCGCTAGTATCCGGGACAGGACACTATTCACCAGCGATCCGGCATATTCGTTCTCTACGGCACCGGAGACCGCGACAGCGGTTCCTGAAACACAAAGCACGCCATAGGGTTCACCATGTCACAGACCGCATTTGCATACGATCCGGTCTTCCTGAAACACGAGACTGGACCGGGCCATCCGGAGTCGCCGAAACGGCTGGCAGCGATCATGGCGCGCCTTGAATCGTCGGGCTTGATGGATGGGCTGCTCAGGCTCGCCGTCTCACCAGCCCCCCTCGAAGCAATCACACGCGTACACTCCGCCGGCTACGTCGAGCACATAGCGGAGATGTCTCGCCGGGGCGGGCATTTCTACGAAGGCCCCGACACCGCCGGCTCGTCGGCAACCTACCAGGCCGCGCTCATGTCAGCCGGCGCCGTCATGTGCGCGGTGGACAGCGTGATGCGCGGCGACGCCGCAAACGCATTCTGCGCCGTGCGGCCTCCGGGCCACCACGCCGAACACTCCGAGGCCATGGGCTTCTGCTTCTTCAACAATGTCGCCGTCGGCGCAAGGCACCTCCAGGACAGGCACGGCGTGAAACGAGTCGCAATAGTCGACTGGGATGTTCACCACGGCAACGGCACCCAGCATATCTTCGACACAGATCCCTCGGTGCTCTACTTCAGCATCCACCAGTGGCCGCACTACCCCGGCACCGGCCGCCGGGACGACTCCGGCCAGGCACGCGGGAAAGGCTTTACCGTGAACGTACCGGTGGCGGCCGGTTCGACCGATACCGACTTCCTCGACGCGATCCGGAACACACTCCGGCCCGCCATCGACCGGTTCAAGCCCGAGTTCATCCTCATTTCAGCCGGCTTCGACGCTCATTCTGATGACCCGCTCTCACGAACCATGGTATCTACCGCCGGCTTCGCCGAGATGACCCGTGAGGTTCTAAGGATGGCGGACGCCCACTGCGGCGGCCGGATAGTATCGGTCCTGGAGGGCGGCTACAACCTCGAGGCCCTTGCCGACTCTGTCCAGGCGCACCTGGAGGCGCTCATGGCGCCTAAAGAGTAGACATCGGGCCTTGCCGTCGGGCCGACTGCTCGTATATATGTTGCCAGATCAGCGGCGTTCTGACAGCAGGGCAATCAGCGGGCTTGCGAATGGCAATCGGCCATTCGTCTGCTGGCAGAGGCCTGCAGGAGCACTGGAATTCGCGGGTTTGAACGGTTCAACTCGAAACCAGGACGTGTACCAAGGAGAGACAGCGTGCGTATTCTCGGCATAGACATCGGCGGCACCAAGACTGCGATCTGCGTCGGCAGCGGAACCGGCAAGATACTCTCATCCATCCGCATCCCCACACTTACTGCCACTTCAATGAAGGACTACTTCCGGCAGATCAAACTCAAGTGCGATGAGGCGATGGACCAGGCCGGCCTCAAGATGCGGGATATCGACGCGGTTGGCATCTCCGCGCCGGGTCCACTCAGCGTGCCTAAAGGCATGCTCCTCGCCCCGCCCAACAACCCCGGATGGAAGAACGTGCCGGTCGTCAGGGTGATGGAGGACATGCTCGGGCGCCCTGTCATCCTCAATAACGACGCAAACGCCGCGGTGCTTGCGGAGTACTACTTCGGCAAGTTCAAGGGCACCCGGGATCTCATCTACCTGACTTTCAGCACCGGCATGGGTGGCGGTATCATTGCCGCCGGGCGCCTGGTCCAGGGAGTAAACGACATGGGTGGAGAGGTTGGCCACCAGACCCTCGACATCAACGGGGCAGAATGCGGCTGCGGCAGGAGGGGCTGCTGGGAGGCCTACGTCGGCGGCAGGAACCTGGCGGAACGTCTCAAGGCGAAGATCCGCGCCGGCAACATAAAGACACTCATCGTTGATAAGGCAGGCGGCGACATCGATCGCATCACGGCGAAGTCGCTCGCTGAGGCCACACGGGCCGGGGACCCCTTCGCCGTGGCAGAATGGGACTCTTTCATGGAGCACCTGGCCCACGGCATAGGCAACATCATCATGATCCTGAACCCCAAAGCCATCGTCCTGGGAACCATGGCAATTCACGAAGGTAGTCTTGTGATGAAGCCACTCAAGGAAAAGCTGCGCAAGTACACCTGGGAATGGCCTCGCAAGGCCTGCACGATCGCCCCCAGCAACCTCGGCGTCGAAATCGGGGAGCTGTCCGCCATAGCAGTGGGTATCGCTGGAACAGACGCGACCCGCTCGCTCACGCCCCCGGCCCGAGGCTGACCCGGGAACTTCAAGGGCACGTGCAGCAGGCGGACTGCTCAGCCCAGGGTTATCTTCAGCACAGCAGCTTTCGCGGTTGCGGGGGAAAGCGTGTACCTGCCAATTGATGCGGGAACAAGGCACGACATTCCCGCCCCCGCCGATACCAGGCGTCTTCCGGCGCGAATCCCCACAGCCCCTTCGGTGACGAAGAAAGCGTGAAAGCTGCGGCCGTCATTGCAGCACTCGAACGGGCCGCCAAGGTCAATCCGTTCCACACGGAAGTACGGACACGCGAGTACATTCCTTACCGTGATCCTTCCGTCACGGACCGTGACACGCTGCCGCGCTTTTGCCGGCCGTTTCCCTGGCCAGAGCACGGTCCTGACTGCCTCTGAAATGTGGAGCGGCCTCTGTTTGCCGTCAGGCCCGGTCCTGTCCCAGTCATAGAGCCTGAAGGTGGTATTGGAATTCTGCTGCACTTCAAAAATCAGGAGCCCCTCGCCGATGGCATGGACTGTCCCGCCCGGAACAAGAATCGCATCACCCGCCCGAACCTTGACCCTCCGGAGGAGCGGAGCCATCTTCCTGGACCCGGCGGCGGCAGTGAAGATGCGCTTCGATACCGTCTTCTTCAGACCAGCCAGCACCACGGCCCCGGCTTCAGCATCAAGCACATACCACATCTCGGTCTTGGCTTCCCCGTTGACCGCACCGGCATTCTCGTCCGCCGGATGTATCTGCACGCTCAGCTGCTCCCTGGCGTCAATGATCTTCATCAGGAGCGGAAAGCGGTCACTGCCGCAGGAGCCTCCAATGAGCCCGGACCCGAAGTCCTTCACCAGCGAGGCGAGGCTCCTGCCGGCCAACGGCCCGTTTGCGACCACACTCATCCCCTCCGGCCTGTCAGAAATCTCCCACGACTCAGCGCAGACACCGGAGTGGATGACACGACCGTACTTTCGCGACAAGCGGTCCCCACCCCAGATGTAGTCTTTGTATGCGGGCCGGAACAGAAGGGGGTAATTCAAACGTGTCATCGGGGGATAACCAGTGTCTGGCCAACCCTCACGACATTGGCGCTCTTGAGGCGGTTCGCCGTCACAAGCGCTTCCACCGTGACACCGTATTTCTGGGCAATTCCCGAAAGGGTTTCCTTCTCCTTCACGACGTGCCTGGCCTCGCCTGCAGCACCCTCGCCGGTCGAAACCCGCACGCCACCACCCGCCGGGCCAGAGCTCACACCGCGATCCTTGTTGATTACATCGGCAACCCGCTGGCTGAGTTTCTCAATGATCTCGCGCTTGTCCGCCTCTCGCGCCTCATCGATAAACTTGATCCGGTTCTCCATGGCCGTGAGCCGCTGCTCGATGGAGGCTTTCCCGCCCGCATCACCAGCGCCCGTGGCCAGGATATCCCTGCGCAGATCCTCCACCGTGACCTCCAACTGGTCCTGCCGGCCATTGATCCGGTTGATATCCTCCTGCATGTTCCGGATGCCGGTCTGCATTCCGGCCCTGGCACGCTCTTCCTTGCCCGGCACAGTGGTGCATCCGCCAAGAACGAGCCCGATCGTCACAAGCGAGCATGTCATGAACGCATTTGTCCTCAAGCGTGAAAGCATGGGTCTCTCCTTTGGTTTGATGGTATTCACGGCACCGGCAGACGCCAGTTGAACTTCAGTCCCGTATTCGTGGGTGCCGGGCTCAGGTATGCCTCTTCACGGGGAATCGTGGCGGCCATGACCGGCTCACTGGTTTCAATGTCTTCCCCCCGTGAGGCCAACCTCGCCCTGAGCACGGAATTCTGCTCTGCAAGCGCATCGAGCCGCATATTGAGCGAGTTCCATTTGCCCGCAAGATTTTCAAGCATCATCCCGCTCCGGTCCCTGAGTTCATCCACACTGCTCATGCTGTGCTTGAGAATCTGCAGTTCCAGGACGGCATTGGTGATGCTCATATCAAGAAACTTCACAGCGGCCAGGGCTGATTCCGCCTGCTTTCCGCCATCGGCAAGTCGCAGGCTCAACCGTTGCGCCTCCTCCGTAATCTCCTTCTTCAACATCCCTATCTGCGACGCTGCGTTGGCTATTGACCTCTGGCCGTTCTCGAGATCCACCTTCACCCGCCGCATCTGCACTTCGGCAACGAAAATGAATATTCCGACAAGGCCGACCAGGATCACGGCAAACATCAGCACAAGGCTCAGGATCATCCGTCGTGTCCGGCGCCGCTCGTTGTCTATGAAC
The DNA here is from genome assembly GCA_037135275.1 of bacterium. Classification (GTDB taxonomy): domain Bacteria; phylum Verrucomicrobiota; class Kiritimatiellia; order SPBP01; family SPBP01; genus JBAXKQ01. Next base: position 3,416 of record JBAXKQ010000083.1, on the reverse strand, counting down.
TGCCGGACCGCGCCGAGGACCGGCAGCGAGGCAAAGGCATCCCTCCCGGCAAGGGCGTTATCGCCATCCCTGCTGGACTCGCGCTTGACCGGCGCCAGTAATTCCGCTGCGATACGCTCGGTCATCCTTGGTGGTGCTTCCACGATGTCAAATCTCCATCAGCCGCCCGCCGGCGTCCCGGGCCGCGCCGGCAGGTCCCCTACTTCAGGCTGATCCAGGGCCGGACCCTGAAGCGTTCTTTTGGTTTCTGGGCGTCACCGAACAATCCCTTGCCTGCGTCCTGCTGCGACTGGGCGCCCTTTTCGGAGGCGTCATCGGCCTGCGGCTGGACTGGCTCCTGGTCCGGCTTCTCGACCGGCGCGGGGGCAGCCTGGGTGCGGGATGCTGTCTGCATCCGCTGCCACGCCGCAAGCTCAGCCTGTGCCTTGGCCTCAAGCGCGCGCAGGCTGGCCGACGGCTCGGCGGGGGCAGGTGCGGCGGCGGCAGGAGTCTCTACCGTCGGGGTGCTCTTCCGGACGTCAGCGACAGCCTGGCGGCGGCGAACATCTTCCTCGGGTGCGGGGCGTACGAACTTCGCGACTGCCTCCTTGCGCTGCATCGCCACTTCTTTCCCAACCTGCTCCAGCTTGCCGGCCGCTGCGCGCCAGTCCTTCTGCAACTGCTCAATCCGGCGCAACAGAGTCTCTTCCTTCTGCCTGGCACGCAGAAGCTCGTCGTCATGGAGCTTCTTCTGGTGCGTAAACGTCTGCTCCTTCTGGCGGACCAGCGTCTGGGTGTCCTGCAGAGCCTTCTTCTGCTGCATCAGCTCCACTTCCTTCTGCCTGCGCAGCTCGCGTTCCTCGTCGTAGAATTTCTTCTGCTGCTGCAGCCGGGCGGCGGTGGTCTTGCTGTCCTGGCTGAGCTGCTCGATCTGCTGCTGGAGCTCCTGCATGCGCAGCCTGTTCTTGTCCTGCTCGTCCTCGTAGACAATACGCTGCTGCTCGGCATACTGCGTCCGCTGCTCAAGCTCGACTGTCAGCGCCTCGTACTCCTGCCGGACCTGCCCGAGCTGGTTGCGCAGCTCCTGCTCGACAACCTCCCTCTGGCGCAGCGAATCCTCCATCACCGCCTTCTCACGGTCAAAAGTCTGCGTGGCCTCATCGAGCCGCGACGCCGTCTCGCCCTGTACCGACTGCATCTGCTCGATGCGCTGCATGAGCTCCTGGACCTCTGCCTGCCCGCGGGCGGCAAGATCCCTGGCTACAGTCTTTTCCTGGTCCAGAAGAGCTTCAAGCTGCGCCTTGCGGTTCTTCTCCTCGCTGAGCTCCTCCAGCCGCCTCGCCAGCTCATCCCTGAACTGCTGCCCGCGCAGGTTGGATTCCTCCTGGCCCTTCCTCACCTCGAAGAGCTTCTGCTCCAGGTCTGCGGCCTTCAACTGCTCGTCGCGCATGCCCTTCTTCTGGAGCTGCAATTCCTCCTGGAGCTGTACGACGCGCTTCTGCTCAAGCTCAAGCTGTTTACGCTGCCGCTCCACGGCCTCAAGTTTTTCCGACAGGGCACGCACCTGCTTGGCAAGTGTGTCCTCTTTCTGCCTGCTGCTGGACTGCAACTCAACCTGCAGAGACTTCTCCTTCTCCACATTGTCCTGCAGAGCCTGGACCTGGGTCATGGCAATCTGGCGATCCTTGTCCAGCGCGGCCACGCGCTCCGCCATTTCACGCTCCCTGTCTTCCCTGCTCCTCTCGAGGAACCCTACCTTCTCATTGAGGCCGACTATCTGCCGCTTGGCCTCCTCGAGGGCAAGACTCGTCTCCTCCATGTCCTTCTCAAGAGCCTCTCTCCTGCGCGACGACTGTACCAGCTCCTCGGAGAGCGCCCCTTCGCGCCGCCTGGCCTCCCACTCGAACTGCTCGGACTGCTCGGCGTCGGAATTGTGTTTCTGGCGCAATTCATCAAGGCGGGCCGAGAGATCGGCTTCCCGCTGCCGCAGATCGATCAGCTCGGCTTCGTAGGCGGCAGCCTTGTGCTTCAGCTCGTCCTCGCGGCGCCTGCCCTCGACATCGGCGTCGTTGAGCTCCTTTGCCCTCTCCTCAAGATGAAGCTCGGCCTCGCTCGCCTTCCTGCTCAGGTCCTGGTTCTGTTCCTGCAGCCGTTCGATGCGCTTGATCAGCTCCTGCTCGCCACTCTTGCTGCGGTCCTTCAAATCCGCGACAAGGGCGCGGTTCCTGGCGGCCTCGCCCTCGATCTCTTCCATCGCTTCGCGCAGACCTTCGTTCTGCTCGCGAAGGGTCTTGACCTCGGCACCGAGCCGGGCCTCGATCTCGCGAACACGTTCCTGCGCCTCAGCATACTCGCCGCGAATCCTTGTGAGCTCTTCGCTGATTGGCTCGAGCTGGTCAAGGGCCTGCTTCTGCCTGCGGTGCAGGCTCATCCTCTCCTCGAAGTCGTCGCCGATGATGCGCCGAATTTCCTCGGCCCTCTTCGACATCAGCGCCGCCCTCTCACCGAAGGCGCCATGTATCGCCTTCAGGAAGTCCTGGTCCTCGACGGACTCCGTCTCTTTCCTCACCGCGTCCTCGACAAGCAGCTGCTTGACGTCCTGCAACTGCTTCCGATGGGCTTCAATCTCCGCTTCTCTCTGGGCCTGAAGCGCGGCATAGGCGGCGCTCCGCTCCTCGAGCTGTTTGCGCGACACCTCGAGGGACCCGCTGACGACACCCAACTGTTCGCCTAGCGATGTAAGCTGGGACTTGAGGTCGTGTTCCCGCTCGCCGTTTTCACGGCTGGCATTCTCGTGCGTCCGCCTGAGTTCTTCCAGGGAATGCTCCGCCTGTCTGCGCGCAGCCACGACGGCGGCCAGATCCGTCTCCAACGACTGGATCCTTGCCCCGAGATCCTGCTCGCGCATGGCTTTCTGCTCACGCAGCGACTGGAGTTCAGCTGTGGCCACACCAAGATCGCCGCTGGTCTTGTCTAGCGAACCGGCAAGCGTGGATAGCTCGCCCTGCAACTGCCCGATACGGGCGGATAGCTGTTCCTTCTCGCCGGACAACGTCTCAATCTTCGCACTGAGTTCCTGCTCGGAGGCCTGCTTCTGCTCGCTGAGCGTCTGGAACTCGGTCTTCGACGCCCCAAGCTCCGCCCCTGCCTGCTCCAGTGAGCCGGTCAGCCGGGTAATCTCATCCTGCTGATCGTCAATCTCCGCTTTCTGTTCCGCGTTCTCCACGGAAAGCGACTCAATCCGCGCGCTGAACTCGCTGTCAGAGGCGGCTTTCTGCTCGCGCAAGGCCTGCAACTCGGAACTGGTCGCCTCGAGGTCGCACCTTGTCTTCTCAAGCAGCCCGGAATTGCCGGCAAGTTCGCCCCGCAGTTGCGCAAGCTGCCCGGCCTGGTCGCTGTTCTCTGTCGAGAGCGACTGGACCAGGGCCGTGAGATCC
>JBAXKQ010000082.1:0-13677 GCA_037135275.1 bacterium | reverse complement strand
CCGATTCTAAAGCGGATGAGTCATATCAGGATTGTGCTGTCCGACGAGGGCAAAGGCGGCACTAAGCAGCCTTCTCGAAAGGAGTCAGGAAAGAGTGGGACAAAAGGTTAATCCAATCGGTTTCCGCCTGGCAGTGACCAGGGACTGGCGTTCCCGCTGGTTTTCGGGGAAGAAGGAATTTGGTGGTCTTCTTCACGAGGACATGAAGATCAGGGATCTTGTGTCTAAGCGTCTTCAAAATGCGTCAATCGCCAAGATTCTGATAGAGCGCTATGCGAATCGCGTACGTGTGACGATCTGCACGGCGAGGCCGGGGATTGTCGTCGGGCGCAAGGGTCAGGACATTGATCGTGTGCGGGAGGAAATAGCCCGCATGTCCAAGAAGGAAGTGTATATCGACATTTCCGAAATCCGTAATCCGGATACCTGTGCGCAGATTGTCGCCGAGAACATCACCCTGCAGCTTGTCAGGCGGGTCTCGTTCCGCCGTGCGATGAAGCGGGCGATCAAGACGGCGATGGATATGGGCGTGGATGGGATCAAGATTCACGCTTCTGGGCGTCTCGGCGGTGCAGAACTTGCGCGTCGGGAATGGTACAAGGAGGGCAGGGTCCCCCTGCACACGTTGCGCGCTAATATCGATTATGGTTTTTCGGAGGCTCTGACTACCGCCGGCCTGATCGGTATAAAGGTGTGGATCTGCCACGGTGATTTTGAGCCAGGCAAAGAGACCAAGGAGTAGAAGACAACCATGGCACTAATGCCAAAGAGAGTGAAGCACCGCATGGTGCAGCGGGGAAGCCGCAAGGGAAATGCGACGGCTGCCGTGCGAATTGACTTCGGGGACTACGGACTGAAGAGCCTGGGCCGGTGCTGGCTGAAGGCGATCCAGATGGAAGCCTGTCGAGTGGCTATCAACCGCTTTCTGAAGCGGAAGGGCCGGCTGTGGATGAGAGTGTTCCCTGATCGTCCGGTTTCCAAGAAGCCGGCAGAAACCCGCATGGGCAAGGGCAAGGGAGCGCCGGAGTACTGGGTTGCTACTGTCAAGCCCGGAACGATCATGTTCGAGATAGGTGGCGTGCCGGAAACAACGGCGCGGGAGGCGTTGAGGCTGGCGGCCTCCAAGCTTCCAATTCCGACAAGGTTTGTGACGAGGAGCAGCCAGTAGGGGCCGGGTTCTCATGAAAACGAAAGAACTGAAGGGATTGAGCGAAGCCGAGTTGCGGCAGAAAGTTGCCGACAACAGGACGGAGTTGTTCAATCTCAGAATGCAGAAGTCGACGGGTCGTATAGAGCGGCCTTTGCGCCTCCGGACATTGCGGAGAGAAGTGGCAAGGATCCTGACGCTCATGAAGCAGCGGGGAATCAACTGAGGTGGTGTAAATGACGGCAGGAAAAGCAGTGAAAGGTTCTTGCAAGAAACGGGTGGGACGGGTCATTAGTGACGCGATGGCAAAGACCATTGTGGTGCTTCTGGTGACGAGGCGGCAGCATCCGAAGTACGGCAAGATGATTAAGTACCAGAAGAAGCTTTACGCTCACGATGAGAAGAATGAGGCCAAGGTGGGTGACTTGGTTGAGGTTCATGAAACAAGGCCATTGAGTCGCATGAAAAGGTGGCGGTTGGTAAATATCGTGGAGCGTGCAGATGCCGCGCCTGCTGAAGAGGAAGTCAAAGGATGATACAGGAAGGAACAAACCTGGTGGTAGCCGACAACACCGGTGCTCGAAGCGCAAGGTGTTTCCGTATACTGGGCCAGAGCCGGCAATATGCACATATTGGTGACATCATCAAGGTGTCCATCAAGGAGGCTCAGGCAGGCGGACTTGTCAAGAAGGGGCAGGTCTGCAATGCGTTGATCGTGCGGACCAAGCAGGCGGTCAGCCGTCCGGACGGCAGCTACCTGAGGTTCGACAACAACGCTGTTGTGATTGTTGACGATACGAAGAATCCGGTTGCCACGCGTATCTTTGGGCCGATTGCGAGAGAGTTACGCGACAAGAATTTCATGAAGGTGATTTCTCTTGCGCCCGAGGTGCTGTAGCAACTGGGGTGCCATTGCCTGGAAAGATTTGGGGAGCGACAATGCGTATAAGACGCGGTGACACAGTGGTTGCACGCAGCGGCAGGAATGCGGCTGCCGGCAAGACCGGGAAGGTCCTGACGGTTATGCCGGAGAAGAGAATGGCTGTGGTAGAGGGATTCAATCTTGTTAAGAAGGCGCTGCGGAAGACGCAGGACAATCCTGCGGGCGGGATCAGCGACAAGGAACTACCACTGCCCCTATCGAGGCTGGCGCTTTTCTGCCCGAACTGCAAAAAGGGTGTGAGGATCGGTTTGAAGAGTGAAGGGGAGCGGAAGGTTCGCAAGTGTAAACAGTGCGGGCATCCTTTTGACGCCTAGAGAAAGATCCAATGACTACGCTAAAGGAACAGTATAATTCGACAATTAAGCCGGCGCTCCAGAAGGTGCTGGATCTTAAGAATCCTATGGAAGTGCCCGTCCTTGAGAAGATTGTGATCAATGTCGGGGTCAAGTCTGTGGACAAGGATGTCTTGAAGGACGTGGTTGAGAACCTTCGGAAGATTACAGGGCAGGCCCCGGTGGTAATCAAGGCAAAGAAGAGCATCTCGAATTTCAAGCTGCGTGAGGGGATGGATATTGGCGCAAAGGTCACTCTGCGCGGTGGCCGGATGTACGATTTCTTCTCCAGATTGGTGAACGCCGCGCTGCCGAGAATCAGGGATTTCAGGGGGTTGCCTGCAAAGGGATTCGATGGGAGGGGCAACTTCTGTTTCGGAATAGAGGATCAGACGATCTTTCCCGAAATTGACCCGGACTTTGTCAAGAAGGTGCACGGAATGGATATTGCAGTGGTAACATCGTCGCGAACGGACAAGGGAGCGTTGGCTCTTTTGAAACACCTAGGAATGCCGTTCGCAGAAGAGAAGCGGGAGGAGTAAGAGCTTGGCAAGAAAATCCCAGGTGATAGAGGCGAACAGTCCGCAGAAGTTTCCTGTCAGGCGGTACCACCGCTGCAACAGGTGCGGTAGGCGTCGGGCCTATATGCGCAAGTTTCAGGTTTGTCGCATATGTTTCCGGGAACTGGCACTGAAGGGCGAGATTCCCGGGGTGATCAAGTCAAGCTGGTAGGAGCAAACTGGACAGTGAGTACAACGGACCCAATAGCGGATATGCTGACGAGGACGAGGAATGCACTGATGTCTCGGCATGAGGTGGTAGACATCATACATTCGAAGATGAACGTGGAAATAGCGCGCATCCTGAAGCGCGAAGGTTACATATCTGATTACGCAGTGGAGCGACAGGGGCGGGGGATGATTCTGCGCCTCTACCTGAAGTACGTGGGTGATCGTGAGTCGGTCATCAGGGGGCTGAAACGGATCAGCAAGCCAGGTCTCCGCCGCTACGCCGGAATGGACAAGATTACCAGGACGCGTCAGGGATTGGGGACTGTGGTGCTGTCGACCCCGGCAGGCATATTGACCGGCGGAGAGGCGAAGCGGAAGAAGGTCGGCGGGGAAGTTCTTTTCGAAGTATGGTAATGGGCGACGTGCCCTGGAGCGGATATAGATGTCAAGACTTGGACGAAAACCTTTGATTGTACTCGGCGGTGTCACCGTGCGAGTAGACGGGGCCAAGGTAGGAGTGAAGGGACCGAAGGGTGAGCTTTCCATGAGTCTACCCTCGGGCATACTCGTCAACCTCAAGGATAACCGGCTCGATGTGACCCGTGCCAGTGATTCACGAATGCACAAGAGTCTGCATGGCTTGAGCAGGACTCTGCTGGCAAACATGATAGAGGGCACTGCCAAGGGGTATACAAAGCTCCTCGATATTGACGGCGTTGGTTTCAAGGCGGAGAAGCGTGGGGCGAAACTAATTCTCGCGCTGGGCTTCTCATCGCCGGTGGAATACGAGATTCCTAAGACTGTTAACGTCAGCGTGGAAGGCAACACGGTTACCGTGAGCGGCATCGACAAGCAGGAAGTGGGGAATGTCGCAGCCACGATCCGGCGTTATCATCCGGCAGAACCCTACAAGGGCAAAGGTATCAGGTATCGCGGTGAACACGTCCGGCGCAAGGCCGGCAAGACGGTGGCATAACGATGGGCAACACTTCAAGAACGGCAAAACGTGGCAAGAGGCGGTTGCGTATCCGAAGCAGGATACAGGGGACGCATGAGCGGCCCAGATTGTGCGTAATGGTCTCTAACAAGAGAATCTATGCGCAGTTCATTGATGACATGAAAGGCTTCACGCTGGGGTGCGTCTCGACTGCTGATGAGGGGTTCAAAGCAGGAAATACAGTTCCTGATGCCTCGGCGTTGGGTAAACGAGCAGCTTCGGTCGCAAGCGAAAAGGGAATCAAGAAGGTTGTATTTGACCGGGGCGGGTTCAAGTACCACGGGCGTGTCAAGGCTTTCGCCGATGCAGTGAGGGAGGGTGGACTGTGCTTCTAGAGCATAAGGGTAAGACCATGCAAAAAGGGCGTGGAATGGACGACATCATGACGGCGTCCTCGGGGTTTGGTGAACTCGAAGAGCGTGTTGTGTTTGTTAACCGTTGCGCCAAGGTTGTTAAAGGTGGTCGCAGATTCAGCTTCAGCGCCGTGGTGGTTGTGGGTGACAGGAAGGGACACGTTGGCTACGGTTTTGGGAAGGCAAACGAAGTGTCGGATGCCATACGCAAGGGTGGTGACGTTGCCAAGAGGGGCCTGCGATCTGTAACAATGAAGGGTCGCACTATTCCTCACGAGGTGATTGGCAAGGCTGATGGCTCATGTGTTAAGCTTCGTCCTGCTTCCGCCGGAACGGGTGTTATTGCCGGTGGAGGAGTCAGGGCCGTGCTGGAGCTGTCCGGAATCCAGGACATCCTGGCCAAGTCACTTGGCAGCAGCAATAAATTGAACGTGGTGAAGGCAACGATGGCAGCGTTGGACAGCCTGCGAATGGACGAGGATGTCATGGCAACTAGGAGGCCAGTGGCTGCTGTGGCGGCGGGGGAAGTAAACCAGGCGGGAGCCAGAGTATGACACTGAGCCTTTCAACATTGTCGAATGCCAAAGGTGCCAAACGTGCCAGTAAGCGCGTCGGGCGTGGGGAGGCCTCAGGCCACGGGAAGACTTGCGGAAGGGGCCAGAAGGGCCAGATGTCCAGGTCCGGGCACAAGCACAAGCCGGGGTTTGAAGGCGGACAGATGCGTCTCATCAGGCGCATACCGAAGCGCGGGTTCACCAGCAGGAATCTCATCCGGTTGGTTCCTGTCAACTTGTCAGACCTCGCAGCATTTGGTGAAGGTGCGACGGTCGACGTCGAGGCCTTGATGTCAGCTGGCATTGTGAAGGATGTCGGCGCCGGGGTGAAGTTGCTTGGGGACGGCGACGTAAAACACAAACTTACTGTGAAGGTGCATGCGTTCAGCGGCACCGCAAAAGCAAAGATCGAGGCGGCAGGCGGCACGTGCGAGGTATTGTCGCACTGAGTGCTTCCGCAAGCCTTGAGCTTGAAGTAGATCCTAAACCCGGGTATTGGTAAACCATGCTCTCTGCGTTCAGAAATTCGTTCAAGATTCCGGAGCTGAGGACTCGGCTCCTCTTTGCGTTCGCCCTTATTATTGCGGAGCGCTTTGTGGCCAACATCCCGACTCCTGGGGTGATGGCAGATGCGCTTGAACAATTAGTGAGGAGTGCCGCAGCACAGCCGGAGCCTGGGGCAGGTAGTCTCTTCAGCATGGCTGATATGTTCAGCGGAGGGGCCCTGCGGAAATGTTCAGTGGGTGCGCTCACCATCTGGCCGTACATCAGCGCCTCAATCGTTCTCCAGCTGCTCACTGCGGTTGTACCGGCGCTGGAGCGGCTCGCCCGTGAGGGAGACGTCGGCCGGCAGAAGATCACGCAGTACTCCCGCTACCTCACCCTTGGAATATGTATCCTCCAGAGCTTCGCTGTTGCAAGAACCATAGAGAATCCCGCCATGCTGTTCCAGGGAGCTGGGGCGGATGTGCAGCTGGTATCGCCGGAAATGAGTCCGTGGGGATTCAGGCTTCTGACGATGCTGTCCATGACCACGGGGACGATGGTCATAATGTGGATGGGGGAACAGATTACGCAGCGTGGAATAGGCAATGGAATATCGCTTATCATCACTGTCAATATTGTCAGTCGGCTTCCGCAGGCGGTAATAGGGCTCTGGGACATGTTTAAGGGCGGTGGGGATTTCAGCGTGTTCCACCTTGCAGCGCTTGTCGTTGCTCTCTTTGTAGTAACAGCCGCTACGGTTGCGGTGACCCAGTCGCAAAGAAAGGTTCCGATCACCACAACCAAGCGAGTTATTGGACGCAAGGTGTATGGCGGGCAAAGCACGTTCATGCCGCTGCGGATGAACTATGCGAATGTCATGCCGCTCATCTTTGCTTCCTCGCTGCTGATGTTTCCGCCACTCATCCTCGATAGATTCGATGTCCAATGGTGCAAGGATCTGGCCCAGATGATGTTCAGTCAATCATGGCTGTACATGGTGATGTACGGAGCGCTCATTATGTTCTTCTCGTACTTCTGGGTGGCAACCCAGTTCAATCCTGTGCAGATCGCGGATGACTTGAAGAAGCACGGCGGCTATGTTCCTGGTATCAGGCCGGGACGTCCGACTGCGGAGTTTCTGGACTCCACTATGAGCAGGCTCACTTTGGCTGGCGCGGTTTTTCTGACTGCGATAGCGATCATGCCTAGCATGCTGTATAAGGTGTTCCAGATACCTTATGACGTTGCTCAGTTTTTTGGGGGCACAAGCCTCCTGATTGTTGTTGGCGTGATGCTGGACACCATGCGCCAGATCGAGTCTCATCTGGTGATGAGACATTATGACGGATTCCTGCGAAAAGGCCGGCTGCGCGGCAGTGGTCGCCGCTGATGGTTGGAGTGCAGGGGGGCGAATTGTGGAAGCGATAGTACTTCTTGGGGCGCCAGGTGCCGGTAAAGGCACGACTGCAGAGGGGATTGTTGCGGCGGCGAGATATGCTCATCTTGCCACAGGCGACATGTTGCGCGAGGCCGTCAAGAACGGAACCGAGTTTGGCAAGGTCGCGGATGGATTTATGAAACGCGGCGAGCTGGTTCCTGATGAAATCATCGTTAAGATCGTCGATGCCAGGCTGGTGGGCGGCGGAAAAGATGCTCGCTACATGTTTGATGGTTTTCCGAGGACTTTGGAGCAATCGAGACTCCTGGAAGCCTGCTTGAAGCAGCAGGGCGGAAGTCTGAAGCACGTGTTCTTTCTGGAGGCCCCGAGGGACCTGTTGATATCCAGATTGACTGGCAGGCGGATTTGCCGCAGTTGCGGGCGTAACTTTCATGTTGTCAATATTCCTCCGAAGAAGGCGGGCGTATGTGATCTGTGCGGCGGTGAGCTGTATCAGCGGAGCGATGACCAGGAGTCGACGATTTTGAATCGACTTGAGGTCTTCCGTAAGCAGACGGAGAGTCTTGTTGCCCACTATGAGAGAGCTGGCGTCCTCGTCAAGATCGACGCTGCACAGCACCGGGATGTGATAATCGCCAAGGTACTGGAACTGCTTAAGTAACAATGATTATTGTGAAGAGTTCCGATGAGATCAGCCGCATGAGGAAGAGCGGCCACATCGCGGCACTGGTGCGTGACAGTGTAGTGAAGCAGGTTGTGCCGGGGGTCAGCACTAAAGAGCTTGATGAGTATGCGGCGAGGACGATTCGTGGGTATGGCGCAGAGAGCGCTTTTTTGGGGTACAGGGGTTTTCCTGGAAACATTTGCTTGTCCGTCAATGAAGAGGTAGTGCACGGTATTCCGGCGGGGCGGAGGATAGAGGTCGGGGACGTTGTCAGCGTGGATGTCGGTGTGTTGTTTGAGAGGTACTACGGCGACACTGCGACGACGGTGATGGTAGGCGTCTCGGACCTTGATGTGCTTAGGCTTGTTTCGGTGACAGAAGAAGCATTGATGGCCGGAATAGCGCAGGCGCGGGCTGGCAATCGGCTTTCTGATGTGTCGCACGCTATAGAGTTGGTGGCGGTCAATGCCGGGTTTTCTGTGGTGAGGGATTTTGTGGGGCATGGTATCGGACGTGCCCTGCACGAGGACCCGCAGGTGCCGAATTTTGGCAAACCTGGCAGGGGGCCGAAGCTCACGGCTGGAATGACGCTGGCGATCGAGCCCATGGTGAACATGGGTGTGGCGAGTGTGGAAGTTATGAGTGACGGGTGGACGGTTCGGACGGCGGACAGGAAGCCGTCGGCCCATTTTGAGCACACAATAGTGGTGCGTGATGGGGCTGCCGAGATTCTTACAGAATAAGGTTTTTGTTGTAGACAGGATGCTGTGTTGGGTGATAACGTAACGAGTTTTCTTTTTTAAGAGAGAAACATGAAAGTACGCAGTTCAGTCAGACGAATCTGTGAGAGGTGCAAGGTCGTGCGCCGCAAGGGAGTGGTCCGCGTGGTGTGCACCAACACGCGCCACAAGCAAAGACAGGGGTAGATAAATATGCCACGACTGGTTGGTGTGGATATTCCAGGTAAGAAGAAGATTGAGTATTCGCTTCGGTACATCTATGGCATTGGGCTAGTGCGCGCCAAGGAAGTCGTTGCGAAGGCGAAGGTGGATCCCTCGAAAAGGGCTGATGACCTTACGAGTGACGAGCTGTCGCGCATAACAAACGTCCTTCAGTCCGGCTACCGTATTGAAGGGGATTTGCGTCGTGAAGTGCAGCAGAACATACGACGACTCGTAAGTATTGGTTGCTACCGCGGAACCAGGCACCGTAAAGGTCTGCCGGTCAGGGGGCAACGTACGAACACCAATGCGCGTACGCGCAAGGGGCCGAGACGGACGGTTGGAGCTGTCAGGAACAAGGAAACTCGAGTTGCGATGAAGGAAGGCGATTAGTCATTCGGTGTAATCCGGCAGGAGCATATGGCAGAAGAAAACAAACTGGAAAGTACGCAGGCGAAGGCTGGTGCTGATGCGGTGCCGGCGGATGCCGGACCTATTGATTCGGCAGGTGAGGCTGCGAAACCGGCGCCGAAGCCTGTGAAGATGCTGAAACACGTTTCTTTCGCGGTTGCCCACGTGCGTGCGTCGTTCAACAACACCATGGTTGCTATTTCTGACGCCAAGGGAGGCGTGTTGGCGTGGAGTTCGTGCGGGCGTGCTGGATTCAAGGGATCCCGCAAGAGTACCGCCTATGCGGCGGGCGTGGTCGGACAGGAAGTGGCGCGACAGGCGATCGGGCTCGGCGTCAAGGAGGTTGAAGTCAGGGTGCAGGGGCCCGGGGCGGGTCGGGAAACGGCGATCAGGGCACTTCAGACTTCTGGGCTGAACATAAGCGTGATCAAGGATGTGACACCGATGCCTCACAACGGGTGTCGTCCTAGGAAGAGACGTAGAGTCTAGTTTTTGCGGAGACAAGCATGGCAAGATACACTGGACCGGCATGCAGGGTTTGCAGGAGGGAAGGCGTTAAGCTCTTCCTCAAGGGTGAGCGGTGTTTCATGGCAAAGTGCCCAATGGAGGACAGTCCGACTCCGCCTGGCATGCATGGAGCGACAAAAAAGCGGAAAGTATCGGACTACGGCAAGCAACTTAGCGAGAAACAGCGGTTGCGCAAGTCGTATGGGCTGCAGGAAACTCCGTTCAGGCTGCTGTTCAAACGCGCTTCCAAGAAGCACGGCGTGACGGGCGAGATCCTGCTCCAGATGTTGGAGATGAGGCTTGATAATCTTGTCTACCGTCTTGGGTTCGCACCGTCGAGAAGGGCTGCACGCCAGTTTGTCCGCCATAACCATGTTCTGGTGAACGGCGGCAGGGCGGATATACCTTCCATGGTTCTCAAAGCCGGTGACTCTGTTAGCGTAAAGAGTGATGCAGGAAGCCGGGACTACGCCAAGCAGTGTGTTGAGAAGACTGTGAACCGTGAGCCGGTGTCTTGGTTGTCTGTCGACAAGGACAATCTTCTTGGCAATGTCATAAGGGTCCCATCGAGGGACGAGATTGCCCCCACGGTCAATGAACAGCTCATTGTTGAGCTCTATTCGAAATAGCAGAGGAAGGACTGACAAGATGCCAATAAGACTCCGTCGTTTCGAGATGCCAAAGAGAGTTACCAAAGACGAAGTCGTGTCCACGCCGACGTACGGCAGATTTCTTGCCGAGCCGCTCGAAGCTGGATATGGCCGGACGTTGGGCAACTCGCTGCGCAGGGTGCTCTTGTCTTCGCTTGAGGGGGCGGCAATATGCTCGGTGAAGATAGAGGGGGCACCTCACGAGTTTTGCACCCTTCCAGGCGTGGTAGAGGATGTCACGATCATAGCGCTCAACCTGAAGAAGGTTCTTCTGCGGCTTGCCTGCACCAGGGAGGCGAAGACTCTTCGCCTGAAGGTTAAGGGGCCAAAGGAGGTCACGGCAGCTGACATACAGACAGACGGCCTTGTGGAGGTGCTTGATCCGACACAGCACATCGCAACGCTATCCGAGGATGGCAAGCTGGATATGGAAATAGGCGTTCGAGTTGGCAGGGGGTTCTGTCCCGCCGAATTGAACAAGGTTCCAGATGCCGATATCGGGACTATTCCCCTCGATGCAATCTTTTCGCCTGTGCGCAGGGTGAACTTCTCTGTTGAGAACACACGGGTTGGACAGAGGACGGACTACGACAGGCTTGTCCTGGAAGTCTGGACCGATGGCCGAATCTCAGCAGATGATGCACTGACGATGTCTGCAGCGATTCTCCGGCATCACCTCGACGTGTTTGTTGGTTACCACAGGGACATCATAGAGTTCGAGGAAAGCGAAAAGCAGATCGACGCCGAGCGCGAGGCGCTCCGGAAGAAGCTGAACATGAGCGTGAATGAGATCGAGCTCAGCGTTCGAGCCGCGAACTGCCTGAACAATGCCAATATTACCACGGTGGGAGAGCTGGCTCAGCGCACTGAGGCGCAGATGCTCAAGTACCGCAATTTCGGCAAGAAGTCGCTGAATGAAATAAAGGTGAAGCTCTCGGAACTCGGTTTGCAGCTCGGGATGAAGTTTGACGCTGATCTGCTGGCGGAACTGCTTGTGGCCGAGAAAGACAAGGAACAACAGCAGCTCCCGGAAAGCACTGAAGCTTAGGGAATTTGGAGCGCTTGACTCATGAGGCATCGTCTTAAAGATAGAAAACTTGGAAGAAACTCGGCGCACCGGAAGGCCATGGTGTCGGCCGTCGTATGCGCGCTTATTGAGCAGGGGAGTATTCGCACGACTCTGCCGAAGGCGAAAGTTGCCGGAAGCCTTGCGGAGAGGATGGTTACGGTTGCACGGACTGGTTCAGCAGGTGCAGCCGAGAAGGTTAACGCCTGGCGGCGTGCAGCCTCTATTCTCAGGAGGCCCGAGATCGTCAACGCCCTCTTCACTCAGGTGGTTCCTGCGTGTGATGGACGGGTCGGTGGATATACAAGGATAATCAGGCTGGACAGGCGCCGCAGCGACGGTGCCGAGATGGCTATCCTTGAGTGGGTCAATCGTCCGCCTACACCCAAGGCTACCACTAAGGCAAAAGAGAAGACCGAGAAGAAGGACTGACGTCAGACTCAGGAGGCTTCCATGCCCAAGTTCAGGTACGTTGCCCTTGATGCTCAGGGGCATGAGACCACGAACGTAATGGAGGCCGAGAGTCAGTCTCGGGCCGTGGCAATGATTCGGGGAAAGGGGCTTTTCCCGACCAGTGTCACAGAGGTCGGCCTCACCACGACAACTGCTTCCGTCAAAGCGGATAAGCAGAAGTCGCAGGCGGGCCTGCACAGGGACATCAAGCTGCCTCCGTTCATCGAGGACTTCTTTGCCGGCAGGGTGAAACCCAAGCAGTTGATGGTGGTTACCCGCATGCTGGCAACGCTCCTTGATGCGGGCGTGCCGCTCCTCCGTGGTCTTCAGATTCTGCTCAAGCAGGAATCGCACCCTACTCTCAGAAAAGCTCTCAGCACTGTGCAGGAATCTGTCGAAGGCGGGAGTACATTTGCCGAGGCGTTAGGGCAACAACCGAGAGTCTTCGTCTCCTTTTACATCAACATGGTAAAGGCAGGTGAGGCTGGCGGTGTTCTCGAGCAGGTCCTCCGCCGGCTTGCTGAACACATGGAGAAGTCCGAGCGCCTGAAGAGCAAGATTAAGAGCGCGATGGTCTATCCCCTTGTCGTACTGATTGTCGCAGTGTGTATTCTTGTGTTCTTAATTGTGAAGATTGTTCCAGAGTTTGCCAAGATGTTTACTGGAATGCTCGGCGGCGAGGCGCAGCTGCCGTGGTTGACTCAGCAGGTGATGGGCCTCAGCAAGACGTTCCTGACAAGAAGTCCGTACATTATCGGCTCCATCATATCTATTGTGGTGGCTATCAGGCTCATCGGCCAGACCCGCAGGGGGCGCTATGCCATCGACAGTATCAAGCTGAGGCTGCCTGTCTTCGGGAATCTCTTGAGACTTACGGCTGTCGCGCATTTTTCGCGCACTCTTGGGACGCTTCTGACGTCTGGTGTCCCGATTCTTCAGGCGCTTACCATTGTGCGGGATACGGTTGGGAATGATGTTGTCAGCAGGGCTGTCAGCAAAGTCCACGAGAGCGTGAAGGAGGGCGAATCGATGGCCGCTCCGATGACTGAATCACGCGCATTCCCAATAATGGCGGTGAGCATGGTGGAGGTTGGGGAGGAGACTGGGGCGCTCCCTGAGATGCTTGGGAAGGTGGCCGAAACCTATGAGAACGAGGTTGATAACGCCGTTGCGGCCATGACGTCAATTATCGAGCCCATCATGATCCTCATGCTAGCCGGTGTGGTAGGTACGATTGTCATTTCGATGTTCCTCCCAATAGTGTCGCTCGTTACCCAGATGGGCAAGTAGTAGCCGGTACGTGTGACTTCCCGGCAGAGGTGGAAACCACGTAAGCACCCTGCAGGCCCTTGGTCTACTACAACTCGGTGCCGACAACAGGCTTGCCTGGCCGAATCCCTTTGTGGCACCGATCGTGGCCGTGGCGCACACCGCGAATGGTATTGACTGCGGTGGCCGGTTGGGTCACAATCTGCCGCGTAACTTACTGGCTCACCATGAAAGCAACGCAATCCATACGTGTTCAGACGGTCATGCAGATTCTGTGGCTGACGGTGATCAACTGTGCCCTGGTGCTGCTGGTCTGCAGCCGGTACTTCAGGCACTTCGAGCCGGCCGACCAATGGCTGCGATTCATCTATGTGCCGACCGCCATCATGGGGTACGCATTTGTCGGGGCGCTGGTGTGGCTGTTCTTCTGTGCCGTGCTGGGATCATGGCCGAGGCTGGTCCACGTCCTGTCCGTCGTGTTCTATACGGCCTGCCTGGTGTTCCTGGTTGCCGATACGGTGGTGTACGACGTGTACCGTTTCCATATCAACGCTTTCTTCCTGAGCACTTTCTTCACCACGTTTAGCGACTTCGGGCTCAGTTACGGCACCGTTGCGGCCATTTTTGCCATACCAGTGGTGCTTGTGGCGGCACAGGCGCTGCTGCTGCGGTGGGTCGTCAGGAGAACCACCATCCGGCCGATGCGCCGGCGAACAGGGCTGGTCGTAACCGGCGTGATGCTCAGTTGCTTCGCCGTAGGCCAGCTCATCCACG
>JBAXKQ010000081.1:0-13707 GCA_037135275.1 bacterium | reverse complement strand
CGGACACCCATTCCGACGTGGCCGGACACGTATTCCGTCGAATCCGGCCACCAGGGCCACCTCAGTTCCGGCCACACTACTCAACAAGACGCTTGTCTGACGCCACCGCCTTCATAACACCATGGCGCCGAGCCTGTTGTGGACATCATGTCTGTCCCTCGGTGGTCTCCTACAACCGACTAATGTTGTTTGTCTTTTGTCTGACGAAATGCTAAACATACCCGTCCTTTGAAAACCACGGCCGCCGGCGATCAGCGCCGAGCATCACCATGCAGACGAGAAAGGCCCGAGTAGGGAGGACAACTCCCTGGCTCTACCCGGACATCAGAACGTGCATGTTCTTGGGGAATCTAGTATGAATACATCATCCATCTCGACTCCTCCCATCCGTCACAAGCGGCAGATCACCGGCATCTCCGCCATTCTTCTACCGTTCAAGGCAGGAGTGGACTGGAAAGGTTTTGAAGCGCACACCCGCCGGACTAAGAAATGCGGACTGATGCCGGCCATCAACATGGATACGGGATACGCCAACCTGATTGGACCTGCCGTTCGTGAAGAAGCTCTCAGCCGCGCTTCCAGCATAGCGGGCGAGCATGGCTTTGTTGCGGGGGCGTTCATAGGTGACAAGCCCGGCGACAGGTGGGATCCCCGCAAGTACGAGAAGCAGGTGAAGCTGATCACCAGATACGGCGGCGTGCCGGTCATCTTTCAGTCGTATGGCCTGATCCACCAGACCGGCAAGGCTATCGTCTCGGCCTATCGACAGATCGCGGACATGTGCGACAGTTTCATAGGTTTCGAGCTGGGAAAGATGTTTATGCCTTTCGGAACGATTTACGACGCCGATACGTTCCGCGGAATAATGCAGATAAAGCAATGCATCGGATGCAAACACTCCTCGCTCCGCAGGGAGAGTGAGTGGGAACGACTGGCGATACGCGACAGGGAGCGCCCCGACTTCAAGGTGTTTACGGGCAACGACCTTGCCGTGGATATGGTCATGTACGGATCAGACTACCTGCTGGGGCTGAGCACTTTTGCGCCCGACGCTTTTGCCCTTAGGGACAGCTACTGGAAATGTGGCGACAACAGGTTCTATGAGCTCAATGACGTGCTCCAATACCTCGGCTTCTTTTCATTCCGTGCCCCGGTCCCGGCTTACAAGCACAGTGCCGCCCAGTTCCTCAAGCTGAGAGGCTGGATAGAGTCCAACAACACCCACCCGAGGGCAAGGAAGAGACCGGCGAGCGACATTCCGATCCTGGCTGGAATACTGAGCATGCTGGAAGAGAAGATGTCATGAAATACGGCAAGATGGCCGCGTTGAAGAATCCGGCAGCCTTTGAGGAATACTGCAAGGCGCACGGGATAGCCCTGCCTTTTGATGGTACGGTTGAGACCGGTGCCGGTCCCCTGGCGCAACCTTGTGTTAGCCGGGGAAGAAGCGTAGGGAACAGGTTCTGCGTTCTCCCAATGGAAGGATGGGATTGTCTTCCCGACGGCAAACCTTCGGATCTTACGCGGCGCCGGTGGGAGAGGTTCGGAGAAAGCGGAGCCAAGCTTGTCTGGGGAGGGGAGGCCGCTGCGGTACAGCCTGACGGCAAGTCAAACCCCGGGCAACTGCTCATCAACGAGGCCAATCTCCCGGAGATCACAAGCTTGAGGGAGCAGCTGGTAAAGGCGCACGCAGACAGATACGGCAATACCGGCGACCTGCTCGTGGGACTGCAGTTGACCCATTCCGGAAGGTTCTCGCGGCCCTACGAGGGCAAGAAGACCCAGCCTGTTATTGCGTATCACCACCCCTTGCTTGACGCACGGACTGGCGTGGGGCCAGAGCATTCATGTGTTTCCGACGACAATATCAGGCGGCTCATCGACAGGTATGTGGAGGCCGCAGTGCTTGCGGGTAAGGCCGGGTTTGATTTTGTGGACGTCAAACACTGCCATGGCTATTTCGGGCATGAACTGCTGACCGCGTTCGACCGGCCCGGGGTGTTCGGCGGCAGCTTCGAGAATCGCACAAGGTTTGCCAGGGAAATCATCTCGGGTATCGGTGCCGCATGTCGGAATGTGGAAGTAGGGGTCAGGCTCAGCCTTTTTGATTTCGTACCCTTCCAGAAAAGCCCGGATGGCATTGGAGTGCCAGTTGTGGGGGGTCCTTACAAGTATGCCTTTGGAGGAGATGGAACCGGGCAGGGAATTGATCTGACTGAGACCATCGCATTCTGCCGCATGCTGGGTGCACTGGGCGTCAGAATGATATGCACCACTGCCGGGAGTCCCTACTACAACCCGCACATCCAGCGCCCCGCAATGTTCCCGCCCTCTGACGGTTACTTGCCACCGGAAGACCCGCTGGCTGGTGTCGCCAGGCAGATACATGCCGTTGCGAAGATGAAGGAGCAAGTCCCGGACATGCTCTTTGTCGGCTGTGCCTATTCCTATCTCCAGGAATGGCTGCCGAATGTTGCCCAGGCCGTTGTGCGGAAAGGTATGGCGGATTTCATTGGCTTGGGCAGAATGATACTTCCGTATCCTGATATGCCCGCCGACATCCTTCAGGGTAACCCGCTCAAAAACAACCGCATCTGCCGGACTTTCAGCGATTGCACCACCGCTCCGCGCAATGGCATGGTATCAGGATGTTACCCGCTGGACAGTCACTACAAGTCCATGCCGGAGTATTCTCGCCTCTCAGGGCTCAAGGCCCGCGATAGCGCAAGTAAGCGTCATTCGTGACAGTGCTCCCAACGAGTCATGGACGGACCGACGACTGAAGTGGTATATACCCGGCGGCAGGGAAACGGCTCCGCCTTCTGTCGTGCCAAAACGTCGCGGATGCCCTCGGTGGCGCAATAATGAGCAATTATGGGGAACACACCATGTCACGGCTACTGTGCAAACAGGACTACGAAGAACAGGTTGCCTCGACGCGCGATCGCCGCATGCAATGGTGGCGCGACGCGCGCTTCGGCATGTTCATTCACTACGGGCTCTACTCCCAAATGGGGCGCAACGAGTGGGTGATGGCCATGGAGAACATTCCCATCGAGGAGTACGAAAAGCTGGCGGACACCTTCAATCCCAAGCCCGGTGCCCCGCGGGAATGGGCGGCTCTGGCCAAGCGCGCCGGGATGAAGTACATGGTCATGACCACCCGGCATCACGAAGGCTTCAGTCTCTGGGACTCCAAGGCCAACCCCTACAACTCCGTCAACCTCGGGCCGAAGCGGGATATCGTTCGCGAGTTCGTGGACGCATGCCGTGAGTATGGTCTGGGCGTCGGCTTCTATTCCTCGCTGATGGATTGGCACCATCCGGACGGCTGGCGTTGCGCGTTCGACACCGAGGCCCGCCGCCGGTTCAATCGCTACATCCGCGAGCTCAACACGGAACTGCTCACCCAGTACGGCAAGATCGACGTCCTGTGGTACGACGTGGCCCAGCCAATGCAGTCCTGGGAAGGCTGGGACTCCCTGGAACTTAACCAGCACATGCGGTCCCTCCAGCCCGATATTATCCTCAATAACCGCAACCACCTGCTGGAGGACTTGGGCACACCGGAAGGGCATGTGACCGCCGAGGACCGGGACTGGGAAGCCTGCATGACGTTCAACGACATCAGCTGGGGTTACGTGGACAGCCGGCAGGCGGCACCATACAGCTACACCCCGCAGCGCATCATCAAAATGCTCAGCACCTGCGCCAGCGGCGGCGGCAACCTGCTGCTGAACATCGGGCCGACACCGGATGGCTCGGTTCCCGAGGAAGCAGTGCAGCCGCTCAGCGCCGTAGGTGACTGGCTGAAGGAAAACGGTCGCGCGGTGTACGGCAAGCTTGTCAGGAACAAGGGCTGGACTAATCGGCCGTTCGGTGGCAACGGCGTGGCCGAGGCCACCTCCGACGGTAAGTCGGTCTTCATCTGGAACTGGATCTGGCCGACCGGCGGCTCGATGGCGCTGGGCGGCTACCGGAACGCCCCCAGGGCGGTGCGCCTGCTCAAGGACGGCACGCCGTTGGACTTTGAGCTTGTCGGGCACCGGCTGGTGCTGAAGAACCTGCCGCGGACGCCACCCGACACGAATGCCGGCATTACCGTGATTGAATTGGAGTTCGACGGGCCGCCGCAGTACCTGATGGCCAGCTATTATCCGCAGCTCCACGGGGGACGGGACATCACCGGCGGCGTTCGGCGGTAGGCGTGGAGCACTCGGGCTGCGAGGGGTAGGGAATGAATCGAAGAGCTGCTGCTTTATGCGGGCTATCCCTTGGCGTGGCTGTATTTGGCGGGTGCGCCTCGCCTATGCTGAAGCGGAGCGATTATGAGCCCAGCCTGAGTGCTTTGTCGTCGAATGCACCGGAACAAGCGCTCGCAGACTTTCCAACCGGCGAAAAGGGCGGGTTCATAACGAGCGTGGAGAAAGCCTACCTCGGTCTTCTTGCGGCTAAGCCCGAGCCTACAGAACTGCTGCGGCATGCCGCGGGAATTGAGAGGCGCATACGGTTCGACGTTTCCGACGAATTGCGACACTTCTTCTACGCTGAGACCGAAGACGGATACTATGCGTCCGAGCATGAAGTGATCTGGCTGCATCTGATGCTGGGTTGGGGATATTGCCTGCGGGGTGAATACGAAAACGCGGCGATTGAGGCGAGGCGATCGGCGAATCTGCTCACTCAGCAGAGGGGGCGCGACGGCCACTTTGATGATCCGGTACTCCGCATATTCCTGGCGTCCATATGGACAATGTGCGGGATGTGGGATGACGCGGCCGTCGATTTCCGGGCTGCCGCCGTCATGGATGAATCGCTGGTGTGGGCGCGCGAGCTTGGCAACATGAAGCAGCCGCCCAGACACTTGGCCTTTGTGCTTGGTGGTATCGGGCCGGAGACATACTGGAATCAACGCAGGACATTCAATCTCATGCGTGGGCTTCGACACGTCGGCTTCCAATTCGCGGGCCTGAGAAGCAGCGGCTATCTCGTCGACAGGGAAGGACGCAAGATCGAGGCGCATCTTTCTCCGGCATCAGCGCCATGGTACGAGCGGCACTGGCGGCGGAACAACGCCATCAACGATCTCATCACAGACTCCCGGTTCTTCAACCGTATGCTTGGCTCGTCATCGCTGATGGCGGCCAGAGTGGGCGCAGGCGTCGGTGTAGGAGTCGGAATGTGCGCGGTGCTTGTCGGCGGTGGCGCCGGCATAGCATATCTGGGCCTGCTGGCCGAATCAGGAGAGCTGGTCGCGCTGGGTGTGGTGGTTGCCATTGCCGGTCCGTTCGCCGGCGTATCGCATGCCTCTAAGACCACAACCCATGCGGTCGACGAGTTCAGGGAGGACTTGGACACGTCCGACCGCTATCGTTTCGTACGCTTCCTGCCCGAATACATCTGGGTCGCATGGAGCAACGATGATTTGAAGTATCCTCTGGCCTTCAAGACGGATAACGGCGTGAGCCGGGCAATCAATCCCATATCGACAAGCCCATCCGCTGTGTCTATAACGCACTTTGCCGACGTCAAGACAACGCTGCCATGCCGGCCGCCTGAAACTGTTCCGGAAAACCAAAATACCAACACAAAGTCTTTTTCACTCTATTGGCTCTATTCAGAATCGGGCAATAGCCTGCTGACGAGCGGGACAAATTCCCTGATGGAGAGAGCTCCCGAATGTTCCGAGTGAGGAAGAGCGGGACAGCCCCCTTGCGCTTGCCATGGAAGCTGCTTGAACGAATATGGTAATCCGTGCCGACTGAAGGGCAGTTTCTCATCAACTGGGGTGAACACCCCATAGTGCTTGTCCGTGACCTATGCTTATCTTCGAACCATGAACCATTACAATGGCGTGAAATCCATGAGACGCAATGACTCGAGAATAAGGACCTTCCATGAAATGGAAAGGGCACTGCTATGTCTATTCCTCCTCGTTCCGACTTGGTGCTTCACTTCTGCGCGGGCACAAGATCCGATAGAAGTCTTCGTTCCATCTGCGGAGACGGTCTCTACGGGTAGCCCATCGAGTGTTTGGTTGAACGTGATGAATCGATCAGACACGGATATTTCATGGACATTTTCCGAAAGGATCGAGTGCCGTCTGGTTTCTTCGATGCCGCCATTCCAGGGATTTCTTACGTTGAGGCGGCCGTCTGAAGCAGGGCAGGTCGCCATCGGAGCGGGCGCTTTTGTCCGGCGAGAATATGTGATTCTCATTCCACAGGAAGTATCCGGCGATGTGGTTCTCGAATTTCCGCAGATGCGTGCGTCCCGGATCATTCTCACGCTTCAGTCGCCAGCACCGGCCAGAGGCGAGCCAAGAGACGTGGAATCAGGTTCGTTTATGCAATTCCTGCAGGAGGGAGGCCTGGATGAGCCTGGCCGTCCTTACGATCCTGTGCAATTCTTCAAAGAGCATGTCTCCGGTTATGAGCCAATGTACGTGATCGGAGGAGCGAAGTTGCCCGCTGTGAAATTTCAGATCAGTTTCAAGTATCAGATTATGAACAGTTACGGCTGGCTCGCAAAGCGCGCTCCTCTTCTCAAGGGTTTCCATCTCGCGTACACTCAAACGTCTCTGTGGGACTTTGACGGACCATCTTCGCCATTCTACGACACCAGCTACAAACCGGAGATTCTATATCTGCGGGAGCGTGCCGTTGGAGGTAAGCCGATGGACTGGTTCCGCCTCGATCTCCAAGGAGGTTTACAGCACGAATCAAACGGCAAGGCCGGTTTGGATTCGCGGGGACTCAATATCGCGTATCTGCGACCGACGTTTGTTTTCGGTCAAGACGATGGCCTGCAGTTGGCGTTGCAGCCCCGAGTGTGGGCTCATGTCGTCGATAAGGACAGTAACAACGACGACATGACAGATTACCGTGGTAAAGGAGACCTGCGAGCGACTGTGGGCTGGAAACGAGGCCTCCAATTATCCGCCCTTGGCCGGATTGGCCGCAAGGGCAACCATGAGGCTCTACAACTCGATCTGACCTATCCTTTGATGAGGTTGCTCTCCAATAGTTTCACCATCTATCTCTATTCGCAGTACTTTGTTGGCTATGGGGAAAGCCTGCAGGGGTATAACTCCAATACGTCGGCTTTTCGCATCGGTTTCTCGTTGTATCGCTAGCATTGGCGCGCAACGACTTGGATACTGAGGCTCTCGTCCTTGCCGACGGACTCGAAGGCGGAACGAGGGGCAGACCCTGGCGTATGCCCTGGCGGCGGCGGAGCCTGTGGCGTCAGCGGCGCCGGTGAGGGTGCCGATGCGTGGCCTGCTGATCCTGCCGTGGATCAGCAGGGCTGTGACGGCGGGACAGGCGTCGGCGGATACTATTCTTGCGGCGGCGGAGGAGGCGCGGGCGGTCCAGGCGGCGCCGCCTATCAGGGCTGGGGGGCCGGTTCTGCAGTTGGACATTAGCGGAGTAAGTGCCTGGTATGCTGGAGGAGGGGGGGTGGATGCTGGGACGGACGGAACGGGGATGGCCTTCAAGGCGGTGGTGGCGAAGGCGGTTCGGGAATCGGCGGAAGAGGCAACGAGTGGGATAGCTTGCACAATCCCGGCAACGGTGTGGCATATACTGGGTCGGGTGGAGGCGGAGGGGCGGAGGAAGACTACGGCACCGGCAACGGCGGCAATGGAGGCTCCGGGATCGTGATTGTACGGTACTGCTTCTTCTCCACTCACGGAACAGCCTTTCTGCTCCGTTAGCGGCTGTTTCAACGGGCGAAATGGGGACACCGCCAGAACCTCTCAGTGGTCCGTCGCGGAAAGTGCGACGAACGCTGCGCACAAGAGAGGAAAGAGTGAATGCACCACGACAGCGGCCACGGCCGTTCTTGACAACTGGCCGAGCCGCACGGATAGTGTGGACCCTGTTACGCTGACAACCGATAAGGAACACCCATGCTGAAAGACCTGTTCACGTGGCAGTTCGCGCGATGCGCGGGCGATGTGCCCAGTTATCTGAAAGTCATCGTCGATGCGCACCGGTGGAACCCTGGTGAAGAGAAGCTCTCGGAGGTCCGCCTGAGACACCCGTTCCCCTGCCGCTTCGTCTTCAGGACCAATACTTCGGATATGACCGTCGTCAGCGAAGTGTTCGTCCACCAGGCCTACGCGATCGAGTTGCCCGAACCCCCGTGCGTCATCCTGGACTTCGGCGCCAACATCGGCCTCGCTTCTCTGTACTTTGCGCGCAAGTATCCCAACGCCACGATCCACTCGTTCGAGCCGGTGCCGGAGAACTTCGCGTTGCTGCAGTCGCAGTGCTCGCTCAACGGCCTTTGTAACGTTCACGCGTATCCGTTCGGGCTGAGCGACCGTGATCAGGTACTTACACTGAGCATGGACAAGCCCGGGCAATACGGAGGCGTGCACCAGGCGGTCGAGACTCGGCAGCAGGCAAGGTCCTTCGATGTGCCGCTGCGTGACGTCCGGAACGTGCTGAGCGAACTAGGGGGAGCCTCAATCGATCTGCTGAAGATAGACATCGAGGGGGCGGAACACGACATCCTCCGGGCCATGGAGGACCGGCTGCCGTTGGTACGGGGAATTGTAGGCGAGTTTCACGCGGTCGACGGCGATGCTGATAAGTTGTGGACGCTCGTCGAGTTTCTCAGGAAGACCCATGTCGTGGATATAGAGAAGGTCTTCTCGAACAACTGCCTGGTGGTGCGCGCCTGGTCGCGAAGATGGTTGAAGGCCACATGGCCTGGCTGGAGCCCGCTGCGGATCGGGTTTGCCTGAAGTCCGTGCACGGGTGAAGCGGACCACCGGCGAAATGGGGACAGACCTCGCCAGAACCTTCAAAACCGCTGATTGACGAATAATGAGGTCCGAATCATGAAGGAAAGAGCCTTTGATCTGGAGGCGCTCTACGCACTCTTGCAGCAGGGGCGGAACGAGGGACAGACTCTGGCGCATGCCGATTAATCCATAGACGCGAGTGAAGTCACAGAGAAACCTTGTCCAGAACCTTGTCTGCGGTTGCCGGGATGGTTCTGGACAAGGTTCTGGATGAGATTGATTGAGAAGTACGCAAAATGGGGCCAGACGGAAGAAATGCAGGTTGGAATAACGGCTTAAGCCGGAAGGGTTGAGACGGCTTAGGAATAATACAGCCACACAGACACGAGCATGAGGAGCGCGCAAGCATGGACTACCACGTTTCAAGGGCGGGCAATGACGGCTGGACGGGGACAATCGCCGCGCCGGTCGCGGGCGGGACGGACGGGCCATTCGCAACGATCGAACGCGCGCGGGACGCGATCCGCGCGCTGAAGGCGAAGCGCAGCCTTCCTCCGGGCGGCGTCACGGTTTGGTTGCATGGCGGAATTTATCCGCTCACGCGTGGTGTCACCTTCAGTGCAGAGGACTCCGGCACCGTGGAGTGCCCCATCGTGTACCGCGCGGCAGAAGGCGACACCGTGCGCCTTGTCGGCGGCGTTCGCCTCGATCCGGCCGCGTTCACGCCGGTGACGGATCCGGCGGTGCGTGCGCGGCTGGACGCGGCGGTGCGGGATCGCGTCGTTCAGGTGGACCTGCGCGCGCAGGGCGTGACGGATTTCGGCGCATTCGCCTCGCGCGGGTTCGACCGGAAGACCGTGGCGTCCCACCTGGAGCTGTTCTTCAACGACCGGCCGATGACCGTGGCGCAATGGCCGGATGCTGGCGAGTTCCTGACCATTGCCGGTTTCACCAAGGCGATCACGAGCGAATGGGGGCATGTGAGAGGCGATCTGACCGGCGGTTTCACCTATGAGGGCGACCGGCCGCAACGCTGGGCCTCGAGCGACAATATCTGGGCTCACGGGTACTGGGCCGAGGACTGGGCCAACTCCTATGAGCGCGTCAGCCGGATCGATCCCATTGCGCGCCTCGTGGAGACTGCTGCGCCCCATGGGAACTACAGCTTTGCCAAGGGCCAACGCTTCTATTTCCTCAACGTGCTGGAGGAACTGGACCAGCCCGGCGAATACTACGTGGACGCGGACCTCGGGATGCTCTACTTCCTGCCGCCCTCCTTCGCCGAGGAGGCTTCGGAGGGCAAGCCGGCCTCCCTGGCGGGCGCCGATATCCTGGTTTCGATCCTCCCCGAGCCCCTGCTGGCGCTGAAGGACGTCTCCCACCTCGAATTCCGCGGGCTGACGCTCGAGGCGGGCCGCGGCAACGGGGTCGAGGTTGCGGGTGGCGACGAGGTGCGCATCAGCGGGTGCGTCATACGCAACTTCGGCAACTGGGGCATCCAGATCAGCGGCGGCATGCACCACGCTGTGCGCGATTGTGACCTCTATGGCATGGGTGATGGCGGGATCGGCATCAGTGGTGGCGACCGGCAGACGCTCACGCCCTGCCATCACAGCGTGGTCAACTGCCACATCCACCACTACGCACGATGGAGCCGCTGTTACGTCGCCGGTATCGGCGCCGGCGGGGTGGGCTTGCGCCTGGCGAACAACCTGATCCACGACGCGCCGCACAACGCGATTCTCTTCGGGGGGAACGACATCCTGATCGAGAACAATGAAATCCACCGCGTGTGCCTCGAGACCGGCGACGCTGGCGCCATCTATACCGGGCGCGACTACACCTACCGCGGCAATGTCATCCGGCGCAACTTCATTCACCATATGGGCGGCATGGGCATGGGTAGCATGGGAATCTACATGGACGACTGCGTCAGCGGCACGCAGATCTCGGAGAACATCCTGTGGCATTGCCAGCAGGGGATCCATCTGGGCGGCGGCCGCGACTTCCGCGTCGACAACAACGTGATGGTGGACTGCAAGATCGCGATCCATGCCGACGCCCGCGGCCTCGATCCCAACCCCGTCTGGCAGAAGATGGTCAACGGCTACATGCGGGGGCTGCTGGAGAAGATGCGGTACCACGAGCCGCCCTACAGCGTGCGCTATCCGGAGATCGCCGGCGTGGATCCGCACTACGCCGTAGGGAAGGGGGTGCCGCCGGAGCACAACAGCGTCTCGCACAACATCTGCTGGCGTTGTGAAGAGTGGATCAGTGACGTCTGGACCAAGCACCTCAGCAACGGCATAACGGAAACCGGCAACCTCGTTGACCGCGATCCCGGATTCTTGGAAGGGACGGAAAATCCCTGGCGCCTGCGCCCCGACTCGCCCGCGCTGGCGCTTGGGTTCTGCCAGATTCCAATGGAGGAGATCGGGCTGGTGAGGGGGCGAAATGGTGACAGACCTCCGCATAACACTGGATCCGGCGGCATGACCCATCTTGAACGAAACCGCTGAACGCTGGACTGCGAACGCTGCCGGCATCACGTCCGGCAGCTGAACTTTGTGAGGGAGTAGATTTCGGGGGGCGCACATATGCAAGACTGCAGGAAGCTGACGATTCGCCAGAAGATTGGTCAAACCATGATCATGCTGCCGAACCGCAAGCTTGAACTGGAACTCGGCGGCGGTTCGTTGAAGGCCTATTTCGAGCGCTATCCAATCACCGGCTATTTCATGGGCTGGAAACTGTTCGACGGCGTGCCGAAGGAGCAGCATGCGGAACATGTCCGCAAGTCTGTGCGGGAGTACCAGGCGGCCAGTGAACTGCCGCTGCTGTTTCAGGAGGATTACGAAAACGGTGTCGGCCTTCCCGGCATGACCACGATGCCGAAGCTGATGTCGCTCGGCGCGGCAAATTCCGAAGAGCTCGCCAGCGCTTATGGCAGGCACAATGCCAGGGAGGCATGGTCGGTCGGAGTCAAATGGGTGCTCAATCCCGTCGCCGACCTTAATATCAATCCGGCCAATCCCATCGTCAATACCCGCTGCATTTCCGATGAACCGAATCTCGCGTCACGACTCCTCGCGCGGGTGATTTCGGGCATTCAAGAGAACCATGTGGCTGCCACTGCCAAGCATTTCCCGGGCGACGGGGTGGATTCGCGGGACCAGCACCTTTGCACAACCTGCAACTCCCTTTCCATGGAGGAATGGCGGTGTCAGCATGGGAAGGTCTTTCAGGCGCTGATTGACGCCGGCGTCATGTCCATCATGCCCGGACACATCACCTTGCCGGCCTACCAGGGCCCCAAGGGCGAATACATTGATGGTTTTCATCCGCCTGCCACCTTGTCAAAAGCGCTGCTGACCGACCTGCTCAAGGGCGAAATGGGATTCAACGGGGTCGTCGTTTCCGATGCCATGATGATGGGCGGTTTCCGCGGCTATTACGCCAGCCGGATCGAGGGAGAAATCCGGAGTTTCCTGGCCGGCGTGGATGTGATGCTCTGGCCGTCGTACGAATTCATGGACGAGGTGGAGCGCCGCATCAACCGTGGTGAGATCCCAATGTCGCGTTTGGACGACGCCGTCAGCCGTGTCTGGGAGATGAAGCGCAAACTCGGTCTGCTCGAACCAGACAGGCAGCTCGTTCGCGATATGTCCCCTGCCGAGAAGGCCGAGGCGGCGCGCGACTCCCGCCGCATTTGCGAAGCCGCCGTCACGCTGGTGCGCGACCGCAAACAGGCACTACCACTCAAGCCCGGCAAAGACCGGAAGATCCTGATCGTAGGCGTGGTGCCAGGTAGTCGCAAGGGCGGTGACGGCGGTTTCAGCCGCCTCGAGCATTTGAAGGCCGAGCTTGAAAAGCGCGGTTTCTCTGTGGATATCCGGCACAACATTCTCTATGAGACCGATTATTGGGAATCGGACCTTACGGAACGCTACGACCGGATCATCGTCGCCGTCATGCGTGTCACGCATGAGCCGTACGGCCCGCTGCTGTTCTGGGACGACGAGGCGCAGTCGGTCTGGGGAATCAACGCCATGCCCAAGGACAAGATTATCATCGTCTCCCTGGGTAGCCCCTACCTGGCGAACACATATTTCGAGCGTGTCGATATCTGCATTAACGCCTACTCCCGGGACGAGGCGACGCTGACCGCGCTGGCCAGGACCCTGACAGGCGAAATTGCATTCAAGGGCCTGTCGCCGGTCAGGCTGACACAGTCGGCATAATGTAAACATGAGTGCCGACAAACCAACGCCATCAGCATGAGCAGCCGCGGAGGGACAGACCCCGCCATAAAGCGTCCGAGGGACAAGCGTCCGAGAAAAGCCGCGGAGGGACAGACCCCGCCATCACTCCTCCTACGGCTCCGGGCGTGTCAATGTGAACGGCGACGCCCACTACATGGAGGACGAATACCTGCTTACCGGAAGCGTCCGAGGGACAGACAAACCATCCATAACCGGTTGATAATCCGATTGTTGCGCTTACGTCTGTGGAATCTGAGCCCTCCGATCGAGAACGAGACACCCATTCCGATATGGCCGGACACGTATTCCAGCGAATCCGGCCACCCGGGCCACCTCAGTCCCGGCCACACTACTCAACCAGACGCTCACCTCACACCACCATCTTCATAACGCCTTAGGGCCTAGCCTCTTGTGGACACCCTGTCTGTCCCTTGGTGGTTTTGTTCGTTTGGTGCGGTAACAACGAGATGGAGTGGGGGGCGTGGGCCTGGGGGTATGACCGCGGGACGGTGCATCCGGACTATGGGATCTTTCACCTGACGCTTCCGCGCCTGCTGGCCGAGGAAGACCCGGGGCGGTTCTATCAGCCCAGTTCGCCCTATTCGCCCGACGGGCTGTTCCCCAACGCCGACGAGGCGGGCGATCAGCATCCGTGGACCATCGGCTTTGCGAACACCGACTTCCGCGAAT
>JBAXKQ010000080.1:0-13801 GCA_037135275.1 bacterium | reverse complement strand
CGGGGTGAGGGCACCCCGGCTCCAGTTGGCGCTGAGCTCAGTCATCATCTACCGGTGGAGACCTGTCCCCTTTGATTTCTCAGCCCGGCAGGTACTGTTTTGTCACTCTCTCGCCACCACTGTGTTGTACAGCCTGCAGTGTGTCAAACCGGGGTGACTATCGATACCGGTATAACGCAACGACGCATCCTCGTACCGGCGGAACGCGAACACTGCTTGGTTCATCTGCTCGGTGTTGAAGACCTTGAGTCGCACGAGCAGGTGAAAATCTCTTACCGTCAGGCCGGTAACCGTCTCAAAAAGGTCTGGCTCGATCCTGGTGATCACGTCCTGCAATGTGTTCTCGCGGAAATCGGTCAGATACATGAACGCCGGGATGCGTGTGGCGAACTTGATGAGTTTTTCCTGCACGAGCTTGCGCTTCGACTTGAACTCCTTCTCTTCTTCCGTAAGCTGCTTCTTTTCCTTCGCCGACAGATCAGTCTCCTTTGCCTTGTTCTTTAGCTCCTTCAGCTTCTCGCTCTTGTTGATTATCGTTTCAATGATGTTAGCGCCGAGGGAACGCCAACCCTCAATGCGCTCGACGGCAGCCATCGCCTCGGGATTGTCGAGGATACGGCGCAGGGTGTCGTTATCAACGTTCACCAAGATTGCGCTTTGCCACTTCTTTGCGAGCAAAGTTGCCGATGTTCCCGCCATCGCGATGTCGAGAATCCCGCCCGCGTCAATCTGCGTCATGTTCGCACCGTCGTATGCCAGCACCGGCAGGAACGACACGAGGTCCTTGACCGCATTCTCCGGGTTCGGCTCGTTGGGTGAAAGCCCGATCCCGTATTCGGAAAGCTGCCGCAACGCGCGCGTCGGCGCGAAATCGAACACGAAGCAGATGGGCTTGAGACTTTCCTCCTCGTTCGGGTCGTTGCCGTTGGGGTTCTTGATAGACCACGACGATTGCACGCGAAACGCCGACTGGAAATAGGTCTCTGGCGACTTCAGATTGCGCAACATCAGGATCGACGACCATTGCGGCACGGTGACGCCGGTGGTGAGCTTGCCGCACGAGAGCGTGATGGTCTTGTTGTCGAAGCCACTGCCGATGGCCTCGCGCACGGGCGGCAGCGCGTCCAGTCCGATGCCCGCCGACGCGCCCGCAGCGACGACCACATCATAATCGTGCCAGAAGACATTTTGCCTCTCTGCCAACAGGTTCGCCATCGCGTGACACGCCGCGACGTTTGGGAGAAACCAGAACGAGTGCTGGAGATACGGTAGCAGGCGCACGTCCTATGGCCGAAACTCCACCCAGCCCGAGCACACAAATCTCTGACCGTCGTCCCGGCAGAGCGCGGCCCTGACGTCCTCCTCAACCACAAGGCCCGGCGCGCCGACATGCACGTACGCGGGCAGGGGCGCGATTACCCGGTACGGCAAACCTCTCGCATCCAGGGACGCCTTTGCTTTCTCGAATTCGCCCGTCTGCGGAAACGTTGTGACAACGGCCATACCTCAACGCCTTTCTACCTGCGCCAGCCTACGCTGTGAAAAAGCGCTTCCGGAAGTACAGCGAAACGTTCACCAGCCCGATCAAGGCCGGTACTTCCACCAATGGCCCTATTACCGCCGCGAACGCCGCCCCGTGGTTGATCCCGAACACTCCCACCGCGACCGCAATCGCCAGCTCGAAGTTGTTGCTTGCCGCCGTGAACGACAGCGTTGCCGACTTGGCGTAGTTGGCGCCGGCCTTTGCGCTCATCCAGAAACTCAACAGGAACATCACCACGAAGTAGATCAATAGCGGGATCGCGATCAAGACCACGTCGCCGGGCTTTGAGATGATCTTCTGGCCCTGCATGGAGAACATCACCACGATGGTGAAAAGCAAGGCGATCAGCGTAATCGGCGAGATCTTAGGGATGAACTTCGAGTGATACCATTCTTTCCCCTTCGCCTTGACCAGAACTAGACGGGTAAGCATGCCGGCGATGAACGGGATGCCCAGGTAGATGAACACGCTCTGGGCGATCTGCCAAATCGTTATGTTGACCACAGCGCCCGAAAGTCCAAGAAGAGGGGGAAGCTTTGTGATGAAAAGCCAGGCATACAGGCTGTAGAAGAACACCTGGAAGATGGAGTTGAACGCCACCAGCCCCGCGCAGTACTCGGTGTCGCCCTTGGCCAGCTCGTTCCACACAATCACCATGGCAATACACCGCGCCAGCCCGATCATGATCAACCCGATCATGAATTCAGGCTGGCCGCGAAGGAAGACAATGGCCAACGCGGTCATGAGGATTGGCCCAACCACCCAGTTCTGCAAGAGGCTCAACCCCAGCACTTTCCAGTCCCGAAACACATCCCCAAGTTCCTCGTACTTAACCTTGGCAAGCGGCGGATACATCATAAGGATCAGGCCGACGGCAATTGGAATGCTCGTTTGCGTGCCTTCCGGTCTCAATGATCCGATCCAGTTTCCGAAGGCCGGCAGCGCATACCCAAGGAATACCCCGATCCCCATTGCAAGAAAGATCCAGAGCGTCAGAAACCGGTCCAGAAACGACAGCCGTTTGATAATCCCCTCACTCATCTTTCCGTCTCCTCAACTTGAATACATCGCTTTACACCGTCACCGGCCGCCCCTTCGACCAGAGCAGCAGCGTAGAACTGACAACAACCGTCACACAACCCGCTTCCTGAAAGATCACCGCGATGATGGGCGTCATCAGGCCTGCCACGCTCAGGGTCAGTCCGATGACGTTGTAGATCATCGAGAAGAAGATGTTCAACTTTATACGGCGCAACACCTTGGCCGACATCCACATGAAGTCAGCGACCCCGGAGATGTCGTCGTTCATGAGCGTGACGTCAGCCGTTTCGATGGCCACATCCGTGCCGGCGGCGCCCATGGCTATGCCCATATCGGCCTGGGCAAGGGCGGGCGCATCGTTGACACCGTCGCCGACCATCCCCACTACCTGGCCTTCCGCTTGGCACTTTTTGACGAACGCCTGCTTATCTTCCGGCAGCAGTTCGGCCTGGAAGTCGTCAACACCAATAGCGTGGGCTACGGCGGCGGCCACCTTGGCGTTATCGCCCGTCAACATCGTGACCCGCTTGACGCCCATTGCCTTGAGATCCCGGATGGCCAACCGCATTTCAGGGCGAATCTCATCTGCAACCGACAGCAGGCCCACCGGCTCGCTATCATGAGCAATCAGCACCGCGGTACGGCCCTGGTCCGATTGTGTCGCAAGTGCCTGGTCGATCTGCGGCGTCATCTGCAACCCTGCGTCTCGAAGGTATGCAGGCTTCCCGACCCGAATCCGATGGCCTTCCCATTCGGCCTCAACGCCCATGGCTGCGGCGCTGTTGAAGCGCTCCGGTTCCGGGATAGAGAGCCCTTCTTCCTTTCCGGCGGCCAGAATGGCGCGGCCCAGGGGATGTTCGGAGTACTTCTCGGCTATGCAAGCCAGTTTCAGAATGTCATTTGTGGTTTGCCCGTTGAAGCTGACGATGTCCATCACCTTCGGCCTGCCGAGGGTGAATGTTCCCGTTTTGTCGACGACCAGGTGGTCGATCTTGTGCGCAAGCTCCAGAAACATTCCCCCTTTGATAAGGATAGCCCGCCTGGCCAAGTTCGAGATGCCGGCAGTCACCGCGGTCGGGGTGGCGATGGCAAAGGCGCACGGGCACGCCACCAGCAGAACCGACACCGCAGCCTTGACGTTGCCGGTAACGAAGAAGGCCACAACGGCCAACACGACAACCGTGGGTAGAAACCATGTTGTAAAGCGGTCGGCCAGGTTCTGGATCGGCGCCCGGCTTCCCTGGGCTTCCTGCACCAGGTGGACGATCCGGGCGAGCGTCGTGCCTTCGCCGACTTTCTCTGTCGTGATCTCCAGCCGGCCGGATTCGTTGAGCGTTCCGCTGAATACGCTGCTTCCCGGCAACTTCTCCACCGGCATGGATTCACCGGTGATGGGCGCCTGGTTGACGCTGCTCGCACCGGCGATCACTCTCCCGTCCACCGGTATGCGCTCGCCCGGCCGCACCACGACCGTGTCGCCAACCTGCAACTCGGCAACCGGCACAGTCACCTCCTGCCCATCCCGGCGCGCCGTCGCGGTCTGAGGCGCCAGGTCCAGAAGGTCTCGAATGCTTCGGCGGGTCTTGTCCAGCGTATAGCTCTCCAATGCCCCTACCACCGACATGATGAGGATGATTATGGCCGCCGGCCGGAACTCGCCTACGGCAATTGTCGCGGCAAGCGCCACAGTCACGAACACGTTGACCGTGATCCGGCGGCGAAACACATCCTTGAAACCGGCAATAAACCGTGGGGTCCCGCCCAGCAGCACGGCAGCCAGCGCCAGGGACGCGTTCACGTAAACGGGACCGATATGCCAGTGTGCGAGTCCCCAACTCATCAGGATCAAGGCCAGGATCAGCGCAGGGGCGAGTGTGAGAACAACTATCTCACTCCACCTCTCGGAACGAACACTCTCAGAATCGGACATCAGAATCCTCAATTCGTCCCCGGCCGAAGGGACAACGCCCCGACGGCCGGCACAACAGGAACCGTGCAGCCTACTTCT
This sequence comes from bacterium, assembly GCA_037135275.1. GTDB lineage: Bacteria > Verrucomicrobiota > Kiritimatiellia > SPBP01 > SPBP01 > JBAXKQ01. The sequence goes on along the minus strand of JBAXKQ010000080.1, from coordinate 9,209 downwards.
TCTTCGTGTCTATCGGGGTCTTGTCGCCCTTCGCCTTCTTCTCGTCTGACGCGTGGCAACCACAACCAGGACCACAGCCGTCATTGCTTTTTGCGATCGACTCCTTCAAAAATGCAAAGAAGCCCTTCTTCTTTCCTTTGGTTTTCACTATCTCGCTCATTTCTCACCTCCATTTAGAACGTGGCTAACAAGTACAAGCCCGCACCGACCAACAACACTCCTGCGACGATCCTGATTGCGGTATCCGCCTTCTGCACCTTGAGAGACGCCTTGCCGAATGACACGCCGAACAGGATGGCCGTGAGAGGAAGGCTGAACCCGAGTGCAAAGGCAGCCATGAGAACCGTGCCCCACAAAAGCTTGCCCATCAGCACGCTCGCGCCGATGACAATATAGATGCCCGGATTGCACGGCAACGAGCACGCCGCTATCCCGCCGCCCAGAAAGAGCCCGCCCAACGCCGCGCCCATCTTTCCGCTGGAAGCCGAAGATGCGCCATCCTTCTGACCGCGCCCCGGCAGCTTGAACGGAAGCAGTTTCAAAGTGGCCAGCCCAAATAGCACCGCCACAATGCCAGCGAACAGCTTCCAGTAACGGCCAAGAAAGGCCTGCGCCGCCTGGCCGATCAGCCCCGCTACTAACCCGAGGATCATAAGTGCCAGCGTGGTGCCAATCAAGAACCAGGCCGCGGACACAAACACCGAGCGCCGGCTGGTATCCTGTCGCGTGCCCGTGTAGGCCACCAGCATTCCCATAGCCGGCAGCGTACAACACGCGCTGGCTACGGCGCTCACCAGGCCGAGAAGGAAAGCCAGCGGCAGCGCCGTCGGCCCCAAGCTGGCCGCCTGAAGCGTCTCCGTAGCCCATTTCAACATGTCCACCATAACAGTCTCCTACTTGCAGCCTGACGGGCCGCAGCCGGAAGATGCCGGGCCGCAGCCGCCAGCGCTCGATGCTGCAACAAGCGCCTGCACGAGTTTGTTCTCGGTGATATCACCGGAAGTGGCGCTCATTCCGGCTCCCTTGACCATGGCAAGCACACCAGGAACGGTCATTTGCTTCGCTAACTGCTCATAATCGGGCGAACCGGCCTTCAGGGCAAACATGCTGATCTTGCCACCCTTCAATTGAGGTTCCACAGTTCGAGCCGCCCCCTCCATCTGCGCCATTGGCGCCTTCCATGTTGTCTCGCTCTTGTCGGGCAGGTACACGAAAACGCCAAACGAATCCGCAGCGACCGCGTTCAATTCGGAAAGAGCCCCGATTTCTTTTGCGGTGTTAGTAACCGGTGCCTTCGTTGCAGCCGCAGGATCGGACGCCTGCACTTGTGCAGGCGGCAGCGCCGCAAAGCCGGTCGATTTCGGAACGGTCGCGGTGCCGTTATCCTTCACCATGGCCCTTACGACAAGCACGCCGGCAACAAGCAGGATTACGATCCCTACAATATATCGCCCCCGTCCGCCGGTCTTCGCCGTCCCGCAGCTGCATCCCGATTCGCAACACCCCGTTTCTGCCTTCCCACTGTCGTTCTGCTCAGTCATGATCTGATCTCCTTTTCTTCTGTTTGCTATCACTCACACGTCTTCGATTCCTGTTCCCCGCTGCCCGGTTCACTTTCGCTGCAACAGCATGCCTGATCCTCGCCGCAGCAGGCGGACTTGCGTCCGAAGGCCGCATTCAAAATGCCGACCGCACAACCAACTCCGTTCTTCACCCGCAACGCTTCTGCCGGACAGTTGCGGGCGCAGGCGCCGCATTCCATGCAGGCGTCGCGGTCAAGAATCACGCTCTTGCCGTCGGCCATTGCAAAGACGCCATGAGGACAAACGTCCAGGCAACGACCGCAGCCGATGCATGCGTCGCGATCGAGCCGGAGAGTGACAACATCCTTGAGGTACGCCATTTTCATAAGGTCTTCTCACCTCCATCGACCAACCAACCACATCACGACCCCAATGGCGGCAGCCGCGATCTGTAGTGGAATCGCCCATCGGATCTCCCGGCGAACCCCGGAAGCCGAGGTGTAGGGCGTCGCGCCGGTAAACATCAGTCCCAGGAATGAACAGGCCGCTACGCTGAGCATGCCCACAGCCATTCCTTCCACCAAAGCGTACCGCCCGGACATCCAAAGAACTGCCCACGTCACCATGCCAATTTCCGCGCCCTTCAAGGCGAAGGAACGGCCCGGTAGGAAGGGCAGCAACGCCGGCGTCAGAACTATGCCACTCAGAAAATTGACCCAGACTACCACCGCTATGCCCGGCAATTGGTCAAGAGTGACCCGGTAGCCGTCCCGTCCAAATCCGGACGCCAGAAAGAGAGCCAGCATAATGAGAAGGGTCGCCGCGAAACGCTGAGTCAGTTCCACCGGCGCGACCGCAAGCCGGTCCCAAAACCCGAACTGCACACGCCGCATTTCCGGAGTGGCACGCATGCCATCTCGCAGAAAGGTCGGGATATCCCTGGCGCGCACAGGACCATAGACAACTCTCACGCCGGTGAGGCGCCGCACTTCGTGCGATGCCACGCCAGGCCCGCCCAGTTGCGGCAGGATCAGCGTCGCACCCTTCGGCACCACTTGCGCCACCCCAGTGACCGTCATGCGGTTGACCAATTCCTCCGTTCCGAATGTGCCCTTGCCGGCCGCGCACCACACATTGATTCCCTGCGTGTCCAGCACAAGAATCCAGGCATCCAGACCTTCCAGCGCTCCGCGCAACATATCGAATGAGAACTTGTAGTTGGCTGTGGCCATCAGGGGCGACTTACCGGTGGGCTGCCCGATCGCATAGAGCCCGGGTTCCACCCTGTAGCTCTTCCGGCCGATATTCCAGAGGACGGCAAGGGTGCCAAGTCGATCCCGCCACGTCCACCGCGTGGACACGCGGGGCACGCGCCCCGCCGGGGTCTCAACGTAACCGACCACCCAGGGGCGGTTTCCGTCCTCATTGATGGCCGGCATCTCGTTCTGTTGTTCCAGCACTGCCGTCTCTCCTACTCGCGTTCCCTTTGTTTCCGGCAAAGGCTTCCAGGCTCACAGGAGACGACGCTTCGAAGCTTCTTAGTATCCTGTTTTATCGTTTCGTCGTTCTTGAGAGTATCGCCCAACCATTTCAGAACAGGGCGAACAAGGGCCCCGGTTGCTCCCGTCGGCAAGCGGAAATAGCCCCATCTGCCCTCTTTGCGCGAATCCACAAGGTCGGCAGCACTTAGGATCGACAGGTGCTTGGAGACCGTTGAAGGCGCCAGCCCCAGCACTTCCACGATTTGACACACGCACAATTCCCCCGGCCTCAGCATCATCAGGATGCGGACACGTTGAATGTCGGCCAGCGCTTTCGTAACACGCAGGGTTGATCGCATAGCTTCTCCGTTCATATAGCACTCCTTCACCTGCAACATACGCTCTTGCTTGGAGCCATCCGCCTTCTTCAATCGTTGTGCTTCACCCGGTTGTATCCGGCGACGGCGTCGCACCATTCTTCATCATCCCCGGATGCGCCCCGGGCTTCGGCTGTTACCCCGGCATACTCCACCAATTCCTCCCGCAGGGGATACTTGCCACGCGATACGATCTTGCCGCCCACAAGGACCAGAGGCAGACAGGTGTCGTCATCGCTCATTGCCGCCCGCACCGTCTCGTTATGCTCGAATGCCAGCGGCTGCTTCGCAAGATTGTAACGTGTAATGGCGATTCCCTGATTCTTCAACCGGAAGAGATCGGCGGCACACCTCGTCAGCGCCGGGTCAACTTTCGGACCGCAAATTCCGTTTGCGCAGCACATCGGCGGGGCAAAGACTTCCACGTTCTTCATGGTCAGCCCTTTCCTTGTTTCGTTACTTGGCGAACTATAGCACTATGTGAGGCCACTAGTCAATACAACGCTCCATGTCAAATGGGAATCACTCCGCTGTAATCTGCAGCGTCACGTCCTCTGGCAGGGCCACGCCCGCTGCAACCTGCATGGCCTTGAACGCACCGACCGGCACGGCGCACGCGGCGCAGCAGCCCTTGAGGCTTTCACGCGCGGTCGCCAGGACCACTCCGTCCGACCCAGCTCCGATCTCGGCATAGCCATCCACCGGCCCTTTGGCAATCAGCGCCTCGCCGAACACCCGCGCCTTCTCGCAAGCGCTGGCGATCCTGAATGTCACGTTTTGCATATCGTCGCTATCGGCATGAATACGCGACTGGAACCCGCAGATCCCGCCATCCACCACAACAAGCGCTTTCATTGCGTCTCCTTTAGTTTGCCGTGTAGATCAGGTAAAGCCCGCCCAGAAGCACCAGTGCGCCGCAGACCTTCTTGAGGATCACTGCACCCTTGGACTTCTCGCTCCAGTTCAGATAGTGCTGGACCATTTCGGTGGAAGTGCCCGCCAGAACAATGACAGAGCAGTGGCCAACGCCGTAGAGCAGTAACAGGAGGATTCCATACGTCAGGTTTGTCGCAGCCAGCTTGAATGTCACGGCCAGCATCGGCGCCATGTAGGCAAAGGTACAGGGGCCAAGCGCAATCCCGAACACGAGTCCCAGGATGAACGCCGCCAGCATCCCCTTGCGCTTCATTCCTGGCTGCGCTGCGCCCGGCATGGGCAGGTGGATCACATCAAGAAGATAAAGCCCCACGACAAAGAATATCACGGCCACCGCGTAGTTGCCCCAGCGTCCCACATCGCCCATCATCCGCCCGGCCGCCGCCGTAATCGCCCCGATCACGCCGATCGTGATCAGAATGCCGACCGCAAACAGAAGGGAAATGGTGAACGCACGTCGGGTCGAAATCCGGCCCTGCTGGTCGATGAACCCGACGATCAAAGGGATGCTCGCCAAATGGCATGGACTCAGAAGTATGCTGAGCACACCCCACACAAACGCGGCACCCAACGCAAGTGCTGCCGAGCCTTCGACCGCGTGAGAAAGCGCTGTGAAGAGTTGTTCCATGGACCTGCTCCCATCACTTCGGCGAACATTCGCCGATCTTGCACGCCTTGCTGATTTGTTGCGGCGTCAGCTTCACCTTGTCCGCCAACGCCTTCTGGATCGTGATCATCTCTCCCGTCTCCAGAGGATTTGCATCCACCCACTTCTTGAGATTATCGGCATTGCCAAAGAAGCCCTGGTGGAAGCACCCCGCCGACGCGTGCGTGCCGTCCGGCTTCGTCCGCTGCCCGAACCAGGCGACAACCGTGGACGGCTCCAGGGACGCGACGCTTCCATTCAGAGTCTTGACGACAACCTTCTCTCCGGTCAGACGGTCTCTCTCCCGGACCTCGATGTCCTTGCAGGTCCTCGCTGCCACGCCAAGGGCGCAGTGAGAACAACAACCCCAGGTCTTCACGTCGCCTACAATCACTTCCGCCACGTCCTCGGGATAGACCGAGCGGTCGCAGAACCCGCACTTGTTCGCCAGTTCCTTGCTCTGGAGCACCGCCAGATCCAGTACGTTCCCGCCGCTTGCCAGCCGTTCTTTCTCGGCCGCGTCTTTGCTCGCGAACGCCTTGACTGTTGGCCGCCCTGTCTTTGCTTCCATGCCGTACAAATAGACGGCTTCAGTTATCGGTACCAGACTGCCGGTCCCCCAGTCGGCCACCGAAACCTTCTTCTCGAATCCGGTCTTATCCTCGGTCAGACACGAGTACATGACGAAGTAGTGATGCATCCCGCAGAGACGGACGTCACCCTTGTCCGTCTTGACCACCACAAGGCTGTTCGCCGGCATATCCCCGTCGCACATGTAGCAGATGGCGTCCTTGGCCCTTGTATCCGGCTTCGCCGGCGACCACCGGCTCAACGGCGGAGCTTCGCCCTTCGCCGTCGTCAGGTCCACTCCCAACTCCTTCCACTTCGCCAGGATGTCCTCTTTCGCGAAGAAACCCTCGTGACGGAACAATTCCTTACCGGCCGCATCATAGAATATCTGCGTCGGTATCAGATTGATCCCGTACTTCTTCCCCGCATCCGGGTTCACCCACACATCAATGAACTCGACGTCCAGCTTCCCGGCATAGGTCTTCTTCAGATCCTCCAGGATGGGCGCCATCATCTTGCACGGGATGCACTTTGTCGCCCCGAGGTCAACAAGGCGGGGAACGGCCTTCACCTGGCCGGTCCCTTCGGGCACGGTGGCGTTGCTGACGGCTTCCTTCACGGTCGCGGCAGGACCGCTCGCCGCTGTCGCGCTTTCAGCGCCGGGTTTCTTCCCGGCGTTCTTGGCTATCAGCACCCCTGCAACAGCCAGCGCCAGGACGATGACAATCCATTTACCCATCCCGCCACCGCAACTTCCTCCGCCGCAACCGCAGGCGGAGCCCTCAACCTTCTTCTCGCCATTCTCTGTCATGTTTGACCTTCCTTTCGGTCTCTTTAACCACTTCCATCCCCCATGAAACAAAGCAAAAATGGCCACAACGACCAGCAGCGGAATCAGATCGCTTCAGCCGTTGCCCCGACATGAACAAACTGATGAAAGCGCACCCATTCCATTGGTCATCTGATGTCCCGACCCTAACAGCCCAACTTCTCAGCCCCAGCCGCAGCCACCTTCGCGATATTCGCAGGCGTCACCGCCGTCTTGCCCTTTTCCATCCCCAGGTCCGTCACTCGCACATGGGAGTACTTCTTGAACCCGGCGTTCTCCAGCGTGTTCTTTGCGCAATCCTGAGGACAACCATCAATGGCCAGGATTGTTCCGGCCGATTCCGTGGTTGCCATGATCCCGGACACCCGCCCGCCGATCCCAGCGAGGCAGTACATCTTGCCGGCGCCATCCTTCGTCAGTTTGCGAGCTGCCTGATCAGAAATTGCGCCCACATCCGCCGCGCCCGAACACGGGAAGATAAGTTTCAGCGCCGTCGAACACCCGCATCCGCATTCATTCTTATCACTAATGGTCATACCTCCGCCTGTGTTGTTTGAACCTAAACCAAGAACTTCTTGATGTCATCCGTGCCCAGAACCTTCCCGGCGCTCTTCACCTGTCCGTCCACCACCAGCGCCGGCGTAGTCATCACGCTGAACTTCATGATTTCCTGAATCTTCTCCACCTTCTCGATGGTGGCCTCAATGCCCAGTGCTTTGACGGCCGCTTCCGCGTTGGCCGTCAGAAGCTTGCACTTCGGGCACCCAGTGCCAAGAATCTGAATCTTCTTCATTGTACGCCTTCTCCTTTCACTTCATCATCGCGCCGTAAACCATTCCGGTGACCGTTGACATCACGACCACCAGTCCCACATACGCAAGCGTCTTCTTCGGGCCGATCAATGAGTTTATGACCAGCATGCTAGGAAGAGACAGAGCCGGACCCGCCAGTCTTTGAGCTCGGCACCACCAAAGAAAGTCAGTACGGCCAGTCCTGAGATTCCGGCTGTGAACGCCACCACCGGATGACCCGGAAAGGCGAAACCAAGCGCCACTGCAGGCACGGCCGCCAGAAGCACATATCCTGCCTTCACCTTGAAGAACTTCCACAGCCCGAAACCCAGCAGGATCGCAAATGCCGCTGTTATGAACCACTTCGCCTTGAAAATCGCGAACCAGACTCCCGTCTGCTCCATGGGCTTGCCCCAGTTGGCGAAGACCAGGATGCCAACCATCGCCAGAAAGTACACCACTACCTGCCACAGTGGCCGGTTTCCATGTTCATCCTCCCCGATGAACACATCCTGCGTCTGTGCCGCCCTCGCTCGTTCCTCCTTCAGAAAGATCAGATGCATCAGCAAACCGATGATCACACTGAATGCTACCGCTCCGACAGCCCGCGCAACACCGAGTTCCCAGCCAAGCACGCGTGCCGTCAGTACGATCGCCAGCACATTGATCGCCGGTCCGGAGTAGAGGAATGCAATGGCCGGTCCAAGTCCTGCACCGCGCATGTAGATGCTGCCGAACAAGGGGAGAACGGTGCAGGAGCAAACGGCGAGGATAGTTCCGGAGACCGAAGCCACGCCGTACGACAAGAACTTGTTCGCTTTCGGCCCGAAATACTTCATCACGGCGTTCTGGCTCACGAAGACGCCAATAGCCCCGGCTATGAAGAAGGCGGGCACAAGGCACAGAAGCACATGCTCCCGTGCATACCACTTAACCAGCTTGACCGCCGCTATCACCGCCCCTTGGAAGCGCTCCGCCTCCACCGGCAGGAAGTAAAGCACCACAAACGCCGCAATCAGCCCCGCGAGAATCTTCCCCTCTTTCCTGCCGTTCTCACCGCTCATGCTTCAGCTCCTTCCAAAGCCTCCCGCATCCGCAATTCATCTGCTTTCAGCACGCAACTCGCGCACTCCAGACAAACACCTCAGGATGGACGGCTGCGACAGCCGGTACACCACCCGCTGACCCGCATTGTGCGCTTCCACAATCCCAGCCTGCACCAGAAGGGTCAGGTGGCGTGACATCGTGGATTGCCCCACGCGCCATGAGGAGGCCAGGTCCGCGGAAGTCTTCGGGCCGGAAACGAGGGCCTCCACTACACGCAGCCGCGCCGGGTGCGCCAGAGCCTTCAGAACCGATGCAATCACCTTGGCCTGATCAAACTTCATCGCCTTACTTCCGCGAGACCAGTCGCATCTGGTCCTTTGCCGTCGTCTTCAACACCTTTTCCGCGCATGAGAAGAAGTTCACCGCGCACGGGCACCGCAGACTATAGAAGACCTGGGACCCCCGCTTCTCATCCTCCACGATCCCGGCGTTCTTGAGTATCGACAGGTGCTTGGACACCGTCGAAAGATCCGATCCCACGAGTTCCCGGATGTCGCAAACACACAGTGGCTGCTTCGCCAACTCGTCCACCATCATAAGTCGCGCCGGGTGCGCAAGTGCCTTCACGATCCGCGCCCGCGCCTCATACATCGCTCTCTGTTTCTCATTCATCGCACCCCTCCTCTGATTAACGCTTGGCAAATACACCAAATCACCAACCATAATGCAAGCCTATAAAGCCCAATAGAAAAGAGCGCCATCTAGTATGTACGGGGTTGATCCGCTTACGCAACTGACGTACAAGAAGGCCGACACGGTGCGGGCCCTGCATATGGCCCTGGAGAAGCGGCCTGGCGAGGGACAGACAAATAGTTGTTGCTGATAATCAACGCGTTACAGCCAGTAGGACCAGTCCCACGCTACCGCCTAACCAGGCTCATTCTCGTCACTCCACTGGAGCCGGGGTGCCCTCACCCCGCTGTCGAGTCTGGTGCCTGTTCTTGTCCGC
>JBAXKQ010000079.1:0-13871 GCA_037135275.1 bacterium | reverse complement strand
AGACGGCAATGACAAATTCCGGCAAGCGGGTCAAAGTCATCGTTCTTGACCCGCTTGCCGGAATTTGTCATTGCCGTCTCGAGGTCGACACCGAAATGGAATTCGCGCAGGATGAGCTCGAACTCCTGTGATACGGGAGGTTTTGCCTCCTGCGCGACCATTTCGACCGCCTGCTGCAGTGTGAAGCCCGCCCGCAAGCCGTTCGAAAGCATAATAAGCGAGTCGACAAGCTGCTCGGAAAACATCTTCTGGCGCCTTCTCTTAAGCCACCTGACCATCAGTTCGGGTGAGAAGAACCCTGTTGCCGCAGCTATGACGGACATGATGTAAGGCGTCCAGCCGGGTAGATTGAAGCAGAGAAAGAAGGCCGCCGCCGCAAACGTACCTGCGGCTGCGAGCTTGATGGTGAGCAGGTGATCCACCGGGATGAACACGAACATGTCGTCGAGCTTGCGGGTCATTTTCTCACGCTCGCGAGCGGCTGCCCGCTTGACGCTGTCGTGCAGGGGCACGATGACAAGGAACACCCCCAGCAGTATTGCGCAGAAAGCTATGATGAATACCAGGATACTGGTCAGCATTGTCTATCCCTCTTTGGGCACAAAGATCCCCATGTCAACGCCTATGCCGGCCTGGCGCAGTTCCTCGACAAAATCGGGTATGATGCCGGTTGCCTCGAAGCGTCCCGACACGCGGCCGTCCGGCGTGACGCCGGTGCGGGTGTAGCGGAATATTTCCTGCAGGCGGATCTCGCCCTCGTACATCGATGCGACCTCGGAAATCGATATCACTTTACGTGTTCCGTCGGATAGCCTTGCTATCTGCAGTATGACGTCAATGGCGGTGAACGCCAGGTCGCGGACCGCCTTGAGCGGCAGTTCCATGCCTGCCATCATTACCATGGTTTCCAGGCGCCTGAGCATGTCGTCGGGGGTGTTAGCGTGGGCGGTAGTCATTGATCCATCGTGCCCTGTGTTCATGGCCTGGAGCATGTCGAGCGCCTCACCGCCGCGGCATTCGCCAACGACGATGCGGTCGGGTCGCATACGGAGTGCATTCTTCACAAGATCGCGGATTGTGACCTCGCCTTTGCCTTCAATATTCGGCGGCCTTGTCTCCATGCGCACGACGTGCTCCTGCGGCAGGCGCAGCTCCGCGGAATCCTCAATCGTGATGATCCGCTCGCCTTCAGGAATGAACCCGGCAAGTATGTTCAGAAGGGTGGTCTTGCCGGAACCGGTCCCGCCTGAGATCAGTACATTCTTGCGGGAGACAGTGCAAAGGCGGAGGAAGTCAACCATCGGCTGGGTCAGGGCACCGAAGGCGACGAGATCATCCACGGACATCTTCTTGCTCGGGAACTTCCGGATGGTGACGGTGGGACTGTCGAGGGCGAGGGGAGGAATTACCGCGTTTACGCGCGAACCGTCCGGCAGCCTGGCATCCACCATGGGACTGCTCTCATCTATCCGCCTTCCGATGGGGCCTACGATGCGCTCTATCACCGTGTAGATCTCATCCTTGCCGGTAAAACCGAGCCCGGCCAACTGGACCTTCCCCTTGCGTTCAATGTATATGTGGTCAGGCGCGTTGACCATGATCTCGGTTACGGTCGGGTCCGAAAGCAGATCCTCAAGCGGACCGAGTCCAAGCGCAGAGTCCACGACTGCCTTCTTGAGGGCCGACAGGTCGTACTCGCGGGGAATGTCGTGCTGGCGCTGCTCAAGCAGGCGGTCAAGGACTTCGTCGGCGCGCTTCCGGAGTGTCTTGTCGGCCATCTGAAGCGCGGAGATCTGCTTGAGATTCATCTCGGCGATGAGCTGGGCGTGGAGCGACCTGCGTACCTCTTCGAAGCTTGCCTGCCTGAGTTCTGCAAACTTGTCGGCGCTCTCTATGAAGCTGAGCCGGTACCGTGTGATCGTGAATTCGTCACCCGGTACCAGGCGGTGATTTATGATCCGCTTCTTCCCGACAACCGTGCCGTTTGTGCTGCCGAGATCCTGAAGCCAGTAGATCTTGTCACGCAGAACAACCTGTGCATGGCGTGTGGACACCTCCTTGTCGTGGAGGATCAGGTCGGATTCCAGCGATCGGCCCAAGGAGAGGCTGCCGCCGGCTACTTCGACCACGTGGTCCCTGTATTCCCCGCCGTTGACTACAACTGCAGGCATATTACCTCTCGATGAGGTTCTGGCGTTCTTTGCTGAAAGCCTCGCCGCCCATATCCGTCGGGAATACAGGCCGGGGCGTGATCACGACAACGATGTCGCGGGAAGTGCGTGTCTTGCTCTTCTCCGAGAAAAACGCGGACAAAACCGGAATGTCGCCAAGGAGAGGGGTCTTCTCCCCGAACTGCGTTTCCAGCGACTGCGAGAGCCCGGATATGAGTATGCTTTCGCCCACTTTTGACATCGTGGTGCTCGTTGTCTCGTACTTCTCTATAGAAAACGTTCCCTTGGTCTTCTTGCTTGGCACGCTGACCTGGAGCGTGACTTCATTGACCACCCGGTCCTGGCCGCGCAGCACCGGCTTTACGGTAAGGATCACGCCGTGCTCAACCTTCTCAAGGCTGCCACCGCTTGTTCCTGAGACTTCAAAGAACACCTCGCCACCGGAGTGAAATCGTCCACTCCCACCGCTCTTGGTGCTGAGGTGAGGTGTGGCAAGGAACTTTGCCTTGCCTTGGCCGGCAAGGATATTGATTCGAGCCATCAGATCCGCCGAAACGCTGTAGCTGACCGTTCCGTCACTCACGGACGCGGAGGCGCCGGCATTGAGGGTTTTCAGGATGTTGAAGCCGGTTGCCGTGTCATCCGTGGTGTCTATCATCACGAAGTAGACATCAGTCTCGATCATCACCTCTTCAAGTCGAAGCAGGCTCACTACTTTGGAGCAGCGCTGCTTGGCTTTCTCCATGGCCATCGTTGCGTCGGCCGCGTCAAAAACGATGCCCTCGAGGGTGGCGGTGTCGCCGGACACCTGCACCCTGATTGTCTTGAGGCCGATGTCCTTCTGGATCGCGGCTGCGACGTAGTCGTTCAGTTTTGTGCGGTCCAGCTTTGTGAGATTGAGGATTGATCCGGAGTAGGTGGCGGCGATCTGCTGGACCCTGTCAAAATCGCTCTTCACTATGAGGTTGCCGTCGAGCACGATTCGATCGCCCACGACCTTTACCGTCAAACCCTCCACACCCTGGAGAAGTAGCTCGATATCCTTTGCCAGCTGTGCCAGGTCCGCGCGCACAGTGAGATCATACACGAGATCCTGCTCGCCGGTGCGGACGATTCGTATCTCGCTCTTGCCTGCCGTGAGTGCCCGGACCACGACGGACTTGCCGTCATCTGACGGCCTTGCATCGGCTACGCCCTGGTTCGAGACCATTATCTTCTGGATGGCGCCGGTCACATCCAGACGCGCGGTCTTGTCGGGTTCAAGGAGCAACTGCTCGGCCGAAGCCGGCAGCGGGATCAATGAACACAACGCTGATACCAATACAGCAATAGCAAGTGCTCCGGGTCTTGTCACTAATTCCTCCTTGCGGTGGCTGAGCGATAGCGCCCTGTTACAGCCACAGTCTGATCGTTTCTACTTGCCTGCAGGTTTGTCCTCGACGGTGACATGCTCTATCGTGCTGCCCTTCATGATCTCTATCGTGCGCTTCTTGCGCTGGCTCTCCAGGTCGCCAACGAGCGCTTCAAGAGTCTCGAAGGTAACCCTTGGCAACTCGGCCCTGGCGAGGGACTGGCCGTCCTCGCGCCTCCTGAGGACTGCCGCCAGGTCGCCATGCTGTGCTGCAAACATCAGTATCTGCGCCTCGGGTATGGTCACCGCAAGAGTCATGTCGTTGCCGGTCTTGGGGCCCTTCGAGTCGGGGAGATATGTGTCTCCCACGGAGAGGACGCTCACGTTCTGAAGGAGAACGATGTTGACGATCTCCGACCGTGAGCGCCAGGTGATCTCGGGTTTCTCGACTGATTTCGCCCCGCGCGCATCGGGAATCGCAAAATTGACGAGGATATCGACACGGTCGCCAGGCTGGACCAGACCGCCCTTTATGCCGCCGGAAAGCTTGACCGTGAAGGCGCGCTCGCCCATTGGAATCACCGCTTCGAACCCGCCGGGCCTGCCGCTGTCGAGGTCGGTCCACTGAATAACCTGGCCGGCACTGATTGGCAGAACTGTCTTCTGGCCAACCACTACTTTGAAGTTGTCCTCCGTGGCCATGATCGCCCTGGCTGGCATGAAGCGGTCCGGTACTTCCGTACTCTTCATCATACCCGGTTCAAGCGTTGCCCCGGCTTTGATGTCAACCTTGGCTGCGGCAACCCGCTTGCCCCTGTTCTGGGCGGCATATTTCTCGTCAACGCCCTTGAGGTAGATGCGAATAATCACCACGGCAGCGATGGCCACGATAACGGCAGCAAGGAGCGGCAGTTTGCTCTTCATTGTGATATCTCCAAATGCGATAGCTTTCCCATGCGGAGTGGCGTGGGCTTTCACTACGACAGGCGATCCCAGCCGGTTCGCGATGCTCGCCCGCCGGCGGGATCTGATGAGTCAACACGACGCAGTTCCGGAACTCGCCGGCGTGCCGGGGTCCGTGGCGTCTGAGTTACTACTCCTGCCCCTTGTTTGAGTCCTTGTCGAAGCTGTTCATCGCATCCTGTTTGTTGACCTCAGCAGCGGTATCCACTACCACCGCGGCGGGGGCTTCGCCGCTGACGGCTTTGCCGATACGATGGAAAGCATTTTTGATCTGCTTGCCGAACAGTCCGATGATTGCGATTGCGCCGATGGCCACAATGGCGATGATGATGATGTACTCTGTCATACCCTGTCCGCGTTTCCGGCGATAAACAGGACGTGTTGCTGCACCATTCATTCCATACCTCCTTGTTGTGTTGGTCAGCCGTGGCCGCGTCGTGCGTCCACACTGGCTGTTTGAAGGAAGGCCGGATTGTATGAGAATGGATTTGTATCTTTCAACAGCAAAATCGTATTATATGTGTTGTGTTGTGCATGACTGGTTTTGGAAATATGCGGCAGATTGACGCGCATTGCCGTTGCTGTGATGGAACTGGGGGTTGGCATGATAACGATCAAAGTTGTTGCCGGCACGGGCGAAAACAGGGTTTTCCGATTCGCAGCCAGGGAAATACGGGTTGGGTTTCGACTTGGCGCTGAGATCAGCCTTGAACCTCTGGCGCCCAACGCTCCTGAGATCCGCATTCTCGAATCAGCACCCAGCCGGTACATTGCAGAGCCGGTTGGGCTGCCAGGCGCATTTCAACTGAATGGCGCCGCAATTGCCGGGTCCGTTGCCATTTCTGCCGGGGATGTTATCACCGCCAATACGCATAAAGTTGTCATTGAAGAGATTGCCGTGGCCGGCCACCCGTCAGGCGGCGGGGAGGTGTGCAGCGTCAGTCCGGTGCCAGGCACCGGTGAGAGCTCATCAAGGGGAGCAGTCGGCGGGTATGAGGCTGCAGCGGGGAAGCCGGTGGCCAATGCTGCGGAATCATACCTAGTTCTCTTCTTCGCCCCGATCCGTGAATACCTTGAGGATGACGACGTCTCGGAGATAATGATCAACGGGCCCTCATCCATCTACATCGAGCGTCGCGGTAAAGTTACGCTCACGGATGCGAAGTTCCTGAATGAGCAGGCCCTCCAGGCTGCGGTCAAGAACGTGGCCAGGAACATCGGCAGGCACTTCAACCTGGAGAATCCCAGACTCGATGCGCGGCTGCCGGACGGGTCCCGTGTTCATGCCGTCATGCCACCCCTTGCGAGATGCGGCACGGTTGTGGCAATCCGGAAGTTCCGGAAGGACAAGCTGACCATGGATCAGCTCGTCAAGTTTGGGAGTATCTCGCCGCACGGTGCCGGGCTGATAGAGGCAATAGTGAAGCTGCATAAGAACGTAATAGTCTCCGGTCCGACCTCGTCGGGCAAAACGTCGGTACTGAATGTGCTCAGCAGTTTCATTCAACGAAATGAGCGTGTTATTGTCATTGAAGATGCCAGCGAACTGCAGCTTCAGCAGGAGCACGTCGTTCCATTCGAGACGAGAAAACCCGACGAGCACGGGAAGGGTGAAGTCTCAATACGGGACCTCGTCGTGTCGTCTTTGCGGCTCAGGCCGGACAGGTTGATCATCGGGGAAATCAGGTCTGGCGAGGCGCTCGATATGCTCCAGGCAATGAACACGGGTCACTCGGGAAGTATGTCGACGATACACGCCAACAGCCCGGTTGATTGCCTGTCGAGGATCGAAACGTGCGCCCTTCTGAGTGGGCTGAGCATACCGCTGCAGGCAATCCGTTCACAGGTCGCCTCGGCAATTAATGTAGTTGTGCATACGGCCAGATTATCAGATGGTTCCAGGCGGATAACCAATGTTTCCGAGGTTATGCCGTTGAAGAACGGCGAATATGCCGTGCAGGACCTGATTTGCTTCCGCGCCGAAGGTGTTGATGCGGAGGGCAGGATGGTGGGCAGGTTCAGTGGTTCTGGGGTCAAGCCGACTTTCTACGACGAGGCCATTCTTCGAGGCATTGCCATGAAGGAGGAGTGGTTCGAGTCAGCAGGGAAATAGCGATGGCGCAAAGTTATTCGTTCAAACTGACATCCACATCCCTGTCCGACCTGGGACTCAAGCGCAAGAACAACGAGGATTCCACCCTTGTGCTCCCGGAATGTCGTGTGTTTGCCGTGGCCGATGGGATGGGTGGCGCTGATGCCGGAGAAGTGGCGAGCGACATGGCCGTGAAGGCGATAGCTGACGCGCTCTGTGCCGCCAGGGACGCCGGGAATGGGACAGTCATCCAGACCAGTCGCATCGTGAGCAAGGCGCTGAGGGATGCGAATACCCGGATACTGCGGTTTGCGAAGGAGCAGAACCTGCGGAGTTGCGGCACCACGGTTGTTGTCCTGCTCATTGATTCGAGGGGAGCAGGGCGGGGTGTTGTCCTTCATGCCGGTGACAGTCGCGCCTATCGCCTGAGGACCGGCGTGCTGGAGCAGATCACCAGGGATCATTCCTTTGCTGAAGCCAGCGGTATTACCGATGTGAAACAGCTTCCCCCCAGATTGCAGGGAGTAATCACGCGCGCTGTGGGAATAGCCCCAAATGTTGGCATTGAAGAAACGCCAGTGTCTGTGGCGGATGGTGACCTCTTCCTGCTTTGCTCGGATGGCCTCTCCTCGATGGTTGGAAACTTCAAGATTCAGGAAATCCTGCGTCAGGGCGAGGTGTTGACGCTTGAGCAAGCGGCACGGATGCTGATCGACGAGGCGAACAAGTGTGGCGGCAACGACAACATTTCGGTTGTTCTGGTTCGCGTCTCCATGTTTGCCGGAGAATTGTCTGATTCTCCGGCTTCTGCTTGTGCCGAGACGGCGATGCCGGGCTTACCAGGCGCCGGCACGCAGACTCACACAGTAGCGCCACCGCGGGCTCGGAGGGCAAAGACTCTATCGGCGGGCCCGGATCAATTGTTTGAGCCCGGGCAGGAGACCGCCGGTCCTGGGTTTTCGACGGTGGTCCGGCTTGGTCTCGGGTTGGTCGCGATCCTGTTGCTGATTCTTGTTCTGTTGACGGTAGCCGACAGGCGGAAGGCGGTCCATGATTCGGCCGGCCGAGATGCCGGAAAGGCTGCCGACCCTGCCTTGCTTGCCGGGCTCGAGCGGCCTGAGACTGGCCGTGTTCCTGCGATGTTCGGTGAAGACGCCGGGGAGGGGGCGGAGACGGTTGATCCAGCGACAAACGAGAACGGCGCAGCTGGCAAGCTTGGCGATGATGACATCGGAAACGCCGGGGGCGCGGCCCGGCCGGGCGGGGCGCGGGAACAGCTGCCAGAGATCTATGATCCGGCAATTGACGCGGACGGCCCGGCGGTTGAGTAGGTACCTGCCCGAAAATCCCGGGTGCGCAGGCCTGGTGATGCTGACTTAACGCTCTATTTCCACTCCTGTTTGTAGTTGAAGGAGTGAGTCTTGCTTTCTTCGGGTTTTGTCCTGGTGCAGTCCATGAAAGTTGATACGTCAGCCGGGGGCTCAATCTGAAATGCCTGTTGCGAATACAGGCGGATCAGACCCGACTTTTCCCTCACAGCCTCAAACTTGAGACCCCGGCCGTCGGTCATGGTGCCGAGGACGGCCGGTATGGCACGAGTGGTGAGCAGCGGCGGCCGGCCGAAGGTGTAGACCTCAAGCACGCTGCGTGTCCTGGACAGGAGGTCGTTGAGGGCATTCGAGTCGAGCTCGATCCATGCCTGCACACGGTTGGCTCCGCAATCGAGCAGTTCGCGCACAGCGAGACTATTGCAGGCAGGAAGTGGGAATGAAGTGACTATCGTGACGCCCTGCACCTTTCTCAATAGGGTGAAGCCGTATGGCGATGTCACGCGGAAACGTTTCACTCCCTCTGATACGAGACGGTTGATCTTGTCCATGACAGCCTGCAGCTGCAGCTCAGGGCAGAAGTCCGGCAGAATCACCTCCCACGTGCCGTGGTCGGCCTCGGCCAGCGTTCGTGCCGTGAATGTGGCTTTGATCGGGCTGTGTGCGCCGATCGGAGCCTGGACAGTGACAGTGAATCGGCCAGGGATTGGGAACGTCAGAGCACTCATCATGGCCTTTACGTTGTCGAGGCACCGGCGCCCAGGCTTCAATGTGTCAAGGCCTGGCTGCTTCTCGATCCACTCCCAGAAGGCGCGCCTCGCCTCGTTGAGCGATGCGGCTGGCAGGAAGAGGCGCCCGGTCACAGTTCCAGTGATCCGGCCGGCGACCAGTCTCTCCGAACAGGTGCTGGCGAATTCCTTCTCCAGAGTTGCCGTGACAAGGGGATGTGTACGGGCCTCCTGGATTTCCATGGGGAAGTGCCAAGGTGGCAGCGCCCCAACCGGGAATGTGACCGTGAGCCCGTGAGCATCGGCAGCCACCGCCAGGTCTACTGCCACTCGTGCAGGCGGTAGTTTGGCTATACGGGCAGACAGGTCCTGGTTTGAGACCCCCACCTTGTAGACAAGGGCATTCCTGGTCACAGGCCTGTCAAAATAGATGGTGACGACGTCGCCCTTTTCTGCTCGGGAAACCGGCCGGCCATTCAGATCCATCTTGGTCACGGTGAAAGTCGGCCCCTCGTCACCACTTTCCGGCTGTATCCGGATGCGTTCGTAGATCAGCAGGCGCCGCGACAGTTCGGCCGTGAAACGGCCGCGTTCCATGCGAACGACACGGCCGCACTGCAGGCCCGAGGCACCAAGGGTCTTGTGCTGGAGAACATTGGCAAAGGAGTTGGTGCTGGTGAAGCCGGAAGTCCACTTCCGGCCCGGCGTGCCTCCGAGAAGCGAGCGGGCCTGGTTGATCACGGTGGATTCTGTGCCGGGCGCGGCGTCGAGCATAAGGCGGTAGGCTGATACGACGCTGCGGACGTAGTCCTCGCGCCTGAGGCGGCCCTCGATCTTGAGGCCCGCCAGGCCGGCGCGTTTGAGAAGCGGAACGTTCTCAAGCAGGCTCAGGTCGCCAGGAGAGAAGAAGAAGCCGTTGCCTTTGTCGGAGAAATAGCGGCGCCGGCAGGGCTGCTTGCACTTGCCGCGGTTGCCGCTCCAGCCGCCCAACCATGAGGAGAAGAGGCAGGCCCCTGACCGGCCGCAACAAAGCGCCCCGTGAACGAAGATCTCGAGCTCGATCCCGGTGTTTTTGCGAATTGCGGCGAGTTCCTCGAATGTAGTCTGGCGTTCCAGAATGATTCTTCTGAGTCCGATCGATTCGGCGAAGGCGGCGCCGGCGCTGTTATGAATGCCCATTTGTGTGGACCCGTGCAGAGTGAGTGTCGGGAAGCAGGTGCGAAGCATGTGGATCAGGCCGAGATCCTGCACGATGACAGCATCCGGCCCGATGTCTGCGAGCGCGGCGGCGATATCTGCGGCTTCAGCAAGCTCCGCGTCCTTGAGCAGGGTATTCAATGTGACATAGACCTTGCGGTTGTTCTTGTGGGCGTAAGCGATGAGCTGCGACATCTCGTCGGTGGAAAGGTTGTCTCCACGCTCCCTGGCGTTGAACCTGGGGAGCCCCGCATAGACGGCATCAGCTCCGCTGTCAAAAGCTATGAGCCCGGCCGCGATTGTACCCGCCGGAGCCAGTAGTTCCGGCTTCGGCTGCAATGGTGGAATTGGACTGCCGGCTTCTTTGTTAGGAGTGTTGATATTTGCCTCCCGGCCCGGAGCTTTTGCCGTCTGCCTGAAGGATGTGTTCCGGCTGTGACGTCGGGTTCTCGATATCAGCGTATGCCCCGGTAGTCCGCCGGCAAGTGCAGCGAGCGAGCGGCTCAGTTGTTGTGCTGAGGCTGGGATAGGCGTCCACCTTCCCGGCGACAGCAAGTGCGGGAACGGAACGCCGTCTATCTGTCTCCTGATGCGATTGCATGGCCGGGAGTGTAGTACAACGCGCCTGTGGATGCAATGGCCGGCTGCGGCGATGGCCGGGGCTAGGGTAACATTCCGCGTAGACGGGCCGGATAGATTGATCGAGAGATTGCAATTTCCGCGGCTGAAAAGTGGTGGTCGCGTGAATGTAACCAATCGTTGACTTGCCATATGCTTGGTTATTTGGCATACTGGCCAAACGAGGGTGGTAAAGAGAGGGGGAGTGATGGACGGACAGCGGAAGGCGAGATACGAGGCGAGGGCCAGAATCATCAAGGCTCTGGCGCACCCGGTGCGACTCCTGATGGTTGATGAGCTTGCGAAGCAGCTGTTGTGTGTGTGCGACATCAGGAAGATGGTAGGCTCGGATATGTCATGCTGGCAGCAGCGCCGGCAGTGGTGCTTGGCTTCGCCTTGCCCGGGCACCCGGTGGTGGCCTTTACGGCGGGAATCGCAGGGTTGTCCGTCCTGACTTGTCTTGGTGGCACGGAGCTGAAAGACTGGCGGGATCAGACATGGGGCTTTGCCAAGCAGATCACCCCGCTGTTGTTTGGTGGCGTGTTGGCGGCCGGTTTCTTCCTTGGTAGTCCTGAGAACACTGACGCCGGAATTGTGCCCAGCCTCTGGGTCCAGGCGCTGGTGGGCGATTCGCCGGCCGTGTTCTGGAGTTTTATTGGTGGCGACCCGGTTGCCGTGCCGGATTGGCTTGCCATGGTGTGGCCTCTGTGGACCAACTTCTTCGCGTCATTCACCGGAGCACTGATGTATTTCGCCACTATGACGGAAGTTCCGATTCTCCGCGGTCTTATGGACGGTGGCATGGGACAAGGTCCAGCGCTGGCTCTTCTTCTGGCAGGGCCGGCGCTGTCACTGCCCATCATGCTGGTGATAAACTCGATTATCGGTCCGAAGAAGACTGCGGCGTATGTTGGGCTGGTGGTGGTTCTGTCGACTATCGTTGGAATCGGTTACGGTGCCATGATGAAGTAGCGGAGGCTGTAGCATGAAACGAATACAGATACTGGGCACGGGCTGTCCTAAGTGCAGGTTGCTCACGGCGAATGCGGAGGCGGCGGTTAAGGCTGCTGGTGTGGTGGCAACTGTTGAGAAGGTGGAGAAAATCGCTGATATCATGAAGTTCGGCGTCATGATCACTCCAGCCCTGGTAGTTGATGGGCAGGTCAAGAGCGCGGGTAAGGTCTTGGGCGTGGAGGATATCAGCAAGTTCCTGGTGTAGAGGTTACAGATGCCAGGGATATTGAGTTGGAATCATGCCATTTGCAGGAAGACACAGAAAGGAGCGTATCACGATGGGAAACGACGGGAATTCTTCTCACCATAGGCCTGATAGGGGCAGTCACCGCGGCTACCGGCCGGATCATGGGCGATATCGGGAGCTGGGGAAACTTTGCGGTTGCGGCTGTATTCCTTGTTGTTGGTCTGCATCTGCTGGACGCCATCCGGCTGCCGTTGCCGGCTGCTGCCCAGCCCGGGATGAAGCGCAAAGGCATTCTGGCGGCTTTCATAATTGCTTATGGTGAACAAAAGAAAGGAGCACGGTCTTGAGCAACGGAGACAATCATGCTGGCGGGCGGAAACTGACCAACGTGTTTGAACGCTACCTGACTGTGTGGGTGGCGGTATGCATGGTCGTAGGGGTGTTGATTGGCAAGATGGCCCCAGGCTTGATAGAGGCAGTGCGATCGCTTGAGTTTGGCCACGATAGCCAGATCAACATGCCTATTGCGATCCTCATCTGGCTCATGATCTACCCCATGATGCTCAAGATCGATTTCACCAGCATCCTTGGAGTGCGGAAGCGGCCGAAGGGCCTGCTGATAACGATCTTCGTCAACTGGATCATAAAGCCGCTCTCGATGACGCTGCTTGGGTGGGTGTTCTTCAAGCATCTGTTTCTCCCGGTGATTGGTGCCGAACTCGCGGACCAGTACTTGGCCGGGTGCAGGTTCAAGACGGCATAGATACGCCGCCGCGCCCGGGATTGGACTTCGGAGAGGATCCAGCGTGCAGGCGTGAGATTGCCGTTCCGGAGTTGTTGTTTCAGCCGGACGGCAAGCCGAACTGGCGATGCTTCAGGATGAGTACGCCACAGAGGCCGAGAATAGACGGGTACAGGAGAACCTCGAGCAGGAAAGCCTGCGCGACCAGTGGCCATGGTACAAGTTCGCTTCGCTGCAGCCGCGGAACTGGATCATATCTGCGGATTGGCGCAAACAGGGCGTCGGCAGCCTTGAATTTCAGTGCTACAACCCTGTCAATGAAGCCGTGTGTGGGCGCCAGGCTGCGGCGGCTGACTTCCTCTCCTATGTCGGTGGATGCTATCAGGGCTGTGAGGTTGAATGCCGCGATAATAGCGAAGGCGGCGAACACCGCAACAGGCATGGAAAAACAGCTGCCGATCGTCAGGCCCAGCGCGGTCAACACCGCCAGTTTGCAGAAGATCATGATTAGCGCCCGCGCCAGGTTGCCCTCAAAGGATCCGCCGGGAAGAAGGAGAGTCACCCCCATGTCGCGGGCGAATACCACGGTCGAGGGAGGATTGGTCTGCGCATTGAAGAACTCAGCAGTCAGCACGTCCGTTTCTCCTCCGGGGGATACCTCGAATGAATGCGGCTGTCCTGCAAAGACCTGCGCATCGTGAGAACCTGCCGTGGCTCCGGTTGAATCACGCACTATCCATCGCACAGCAAGGGGCTGAAGGTCCAGTTGGCGCGGGGAGGAGAACATGTACCGGATAGACATCTGGCCGCCCCTCCCACCTCCGTGTTTGTATGGGAATACCCACCGCTGCGATGCGCCGGGCTGGACAGTGTTTTCACTCCGAATAACATCGCGGCGCGCATTCTCAACCAACGATTCCCGCGAGAGAGCTCCGGGTGTTATCCCGGCCTCAATTTCGTTGGCGCGCTCCTGAATCTTTTGCTCAAGGCCGGGCAGTGAAGGGAGAACCGGCTCCCTGGCAGTCATGACCTCCTCCGAAATCGCCCGCCACTGCTCCGGCGAAAGGCGCGATTGACGCAAGTGCCATCTGAGCATTGTGGCAATGCAGATTCCTGTCAACAAAAGGAGCGCAGCGTTCACAGCGATCAAGCCGAGCCATTTACCAAGCCAGATCTGCAGAGGCGTGACCGGTTTGGTGACGATGAGGTGGATCTGCTTCGAGTCGATTTCCAGGGAAGTAGTTCCGGCGGCCGCCCACATCGAAGCGATCGCGAGAATGAAAGTCACAAGCCTCAGCGTGTATTCAATGGAGATCCTGATGTTGCTCTCTACGGAACCGTCGCCGCGGATCAGCAGTGGCAATGTGATGGCTGCAAGAATGGCAAACCCGAGCACATACTGAAACATGCGCGTCCGGGATGCGCTCCGGACAGTGAGTACGGCAATGGCGGAGAGTTGTCGCAGCACTTTTCGCCTCAG
>JBAXKQ010000078.1:0-13923 GCA_037135275.1 bacterium | reverse complement strand
GTCTGATTGCAGGTAGCCCATGCATAGCGTCGGCAGCATACTGAAGGCCTCAACAGAATTCCTTGCCGCGAGGGATGTTTTTGAACCGCGGAAGGCATGCGAACTCCTGATGAGCCGCCTATTCAACTGCAGGCCGCTCGAGTTGTACGTCAGATTTGAAAGCGCGCTTACCGAGAACCAGGTCGCAGCCATGAGGCGCGGTGTGAAGAGGCTTGCCGCCGGGGAGCCCGCGCAGTACATCGTGGGACAGGTCAGCTTCATGCAGCGCCCTTTCAGGGTCGACAAACGAGCCTTGATTCCACGTCCGGAAACCGAGGAGCTTGTGGATGCAGTGCTTGGCAACGAAGCGGTATGGCGTGGAGAGAGGCCTGCAGTCTGCGAAGTCGGCACTGGCTCGGGCTGCATCGTTGTGAGCCTAGCGCTTGCAAAGCCGCAGGCGGAATATGTCGCGACGGATATCAGCGCCCAAGCGCTTGAACTTGCGGGCGTCAACGCGGCCGCGCTTGGGGCGGAGAAGCTTGTGAGGTTCTGCCAGTGCGATCTGGCTGATGCCGTGGAGCCTGATTCCCTTGACGCAGTGGTGGCAAATCTTCCTTACATCAGCACCGGTGATTGGGAGAAATTGCCGAGGCATATCCGCGACTACGAGCCGCGCACTGCTCTTGACGGTGGCCCCGATGGGCTCGGCATTATCAGGGAAATCGTTCCCGACGCGTGGTTTGCCCTGAAGCCCGGCGGTATGGTGTTCCTCGAAATCGGGGCGGATCAGGCAGCGCGCGTATCGCAAATCCTTTCGGACGCCGAGTTTCTGGACGTCAAGGTCGCAAAGGACCTGGCAGGCCACGACAGGGTGGTCAGTGCACGCAGGGGTGGTGACTTCTAAATATCCAACGCGTGCTGCGTGGTCAATGTGGCGGATGGAACAACCTGCCGCCTGAGACCGCCGCTCCGGTTTGGTGAGACAGCGGCACAGGTCGTTCACTTCTTGGGAAGAAGCGGGCAGTTATCGCGCTATTACTTCTTTGCCGCTCCGGCTTCTACGCCAGCCTTTACAAGCTGTTCCTTGCGGTGCGTCTCGCCAGCATATCTGTTTGGGTCCGCCATCTTGTTATCAAGTCTGGTGGTCTCCGTGACGTAGAGGCCGTTTTCGTCCTCTAGAACCGAAAGCAGGGGCTGCTTCTTCTGCAATTCTTCGGTCAACTCTTTCCGGTCCATCGAGGCGTGGCTGCCGAAGGGACTAGGAAACTTTGGAGCGTCCTTCTTTGATCCGGCCTCTTCAGCCGTCTTTTTGACTTTCTTCGCTTGTGATGCTGCCGCTTTGTCTGCCATGTTCGGATTCCTTTCGTTCAAGGTTTCGCGGAGACTAGCATATTGGTTTCTGGAAAGTGAAGCATTTTCACCGTTCTCTTGCGATTATGGCGTATGGTCGCAGTTAGCACCACGAGGCCGGCATCGAGGAGTACGGCTGCAATGCCGTGGAGTATGGGAGCCATGTCTGTCGTCAGGGCGGGTGATTCGATTGCGGAAGGGTGCAGCGCGGACTACGGAATCAATGCGAGCCCGGCCGTGTTTGGTCTTGACGCATAGCAGCCAGTCTTGGAGCATCCGGTCATGTCGCGATCCGTTGACAAGCTGCTGTTTCTACAGTTACCGTGCATCGATAGCGATACCGCCGGTGCCAGGGAAAACGTATACCTTGCTGCTCACTATCTCCGGTGGACATTGGAGCGGCGCAGAGGGGGCCATCCTTTTGACGTCGTAATACCTCCGCCTGAAACAGACCTTCTGGATGATTCCAACATCATCGAATACATACTGGGCGTTAAGCCAGATGTGATTTGCGCCACATTGTACTTGTGGAACATAGAGAGGACTCTGGGAATACTGGAACGAATCAAGGCCGGGCGGAAGGGGCTGATGATAGCCGTTGGCGGTCCGGAGGTCGCGCCCGATCATCCGTTTCTGTTCACGAGCGGAATTCCTGATGTAGCAGTCACGGGCGAGGGCGAGCCGGTCATTGCACCGGTACTGGAAGGGTTGAGGGTAGGGCGCAGGCCGGTGCTGCCAGCGACGGCATGGAAGACTCAACGTGGCTACAAATGGGGGCCCCCGGGGCCTCTGGGCGCGAACCTTACGGACATCCTCCCACCACCATGGAATGAGTGCAATCGGCCATTTGACGACGGGGTTGGCTATCTGGAGACGGGCCGGGGCTGCCCGCTCAGGTGCACCTTCTGCTGCTACAACCAGCGGAGGAGGACTGCCAGCTATCTTGCAGTCGACGATGTCGTGCGACGGGTGAGCGTTCTCTGCGCACGGGGCGCGCGGGAGATACGCTTCGTCGACCCGACATTCAATTCCAATCCTGATTTCGAGCTCATTGTCACGGCTCTTGCCATGCTTAACAGGCGGAAGACCTTGAAGTTCTTTGCCGAAGTACGCGCAGAGACCATCACCGCGAGGCAGGCGGAACTGTTGTCTGCGGCGAATTTCACGGACATCGAGGTGGGAGTGCAGAGCAGAGATAAGGCAGTGCTTCGATTGATACGTCGGCCCACCGCTCTGAAACGCCTGGACCACGGAGTGGGGCTGCTTGCGGCCCGTGGAATCAGGCTGACAGTGGATGTCATGTGCGGCCTGCCTGGCCAGGGTATGTCGGATATGCTCGATTCAGTCCGTTGGGCTGCGAGCATTCCAAAGGCACGGGTGCAGTTCCTGCATACGCTCCTGTTGCCGGGCACGGAACTGAGGGATCGGCGGAGTGCGCTTGGGCTGACCAGTCAGGAGCTTCCTCCATACAGGGTTGTCTCAACACGGCGCCTGAGTGCGGAGGACATAGCCGGTGCGGAGGCAGCTTCGGCGTCAATAACCGGCACAACCGCCGACAACCCTACCATGCGCTTTGTTGGCAGCAAACTCCCTGATCTCTTTGGCGACCGGATGGAAGTCGATCTCACCGCGTCCGACATCGAGGTGTCTGGCAGAAGTTCCCGGCGCGCCCTGGTGTTTCGAGGTGAGGATCTATATGCGCTGAGGGATCGGATTTGCCTGATCATTGAATGTGCGATCAAGGCCGAGAGGCATATCCTGTGGCAATTCGTTCTGGCGCCAGGATCCGAAGAACCGCTTGATCTGCTGGATGAGATGATTGCGACGATTGATAGTGTTCCGCCGACTTATCTTGACCGGTGGGTGGTTGACGGTCGCAGGGCGTCACGGCGGGTGTTGATTCTCCTGAACCCTGACCGACAATACAGCCGGTCCTGGATCAATGCGGCCGAGGACCTGCTCGCTGAAGCGTTTCACTAGCAGCCCGCTGCGTCCGGCGCTGCCTGTGCGTAAGCTCGTCCGGTCCGCCTGAAGAGAAAACTGGTCGGGGCGGAGAGATTTGAACTCTCGACCACTTGAACCCCATTCAAGTGCGCTACCAGGCTGCGCTACGCCCCGTCGAAACCAAGCCGCTGACTATACCCGAAGTGACGCCGGGGTCAAGTGATACTATGCGGAGATTACCGTCTTCAACGTCTGCACAAATTCGGATATGACCTTGCCCCGGCGGTTGTGCATCAACAGCTCGCCGATCGTCTTTCTGGCATCCTCAAATACGGCCATTCCGCCTGGCTCGGTTGCGCTGGCAAGAACAACGTGAAGGCCAAGCGAGGTCTCGATGACGTCGCTCGTCTTGCCGATTTCAGTCGTGAACACCGCTGCGTCAAAGGCCGGCGTGAGTACTCCCCGTACGACCCAGCCGATACTTCCGCCGGCTTTCTTCCCGCTGGGACACTCGGAATGCGCGGCAGCCAGATCACTGAAATCGGCGCCGGCGGTGTGCGCCTCCTTAATCTCCTTCAGGAGCTGCATGGCTTTCTTCCTGGCGTCCTCATCGCTTTTTGCATGCTTGATAAGGATATGCTGGGCCCGCCGCCGCTCCGGCTGGCGGAAGTCTGCCGTGTGCTCGTCGTAGTACGACTTGATTTCGTCTTCCGTTGGTTTGGGTACGTTCACGGTGATCTTGCGGATCAGCTTATCGACGCGTTTGCTGTCCGCCAGGCTTTCCCGCAGAAGGTCTTCGTTGATGCCCTGTTGCACTAGCATTCGTTGAAAGGCATCTTCGCCGCCTGCCTGGTCGACAACCTGGTCCAGTAATTCATCGATTTCACCATCTGTAACGGTGATATTCTGCCTGTGGGCTTCCCTGATGAGCAGTCGGACACCGATAGCCTGTTCGCGGGCCTGCTCACGGAGTGCCGGCATGTTGGCCTTGATCTGATGCGTTGGCATGTGCTGTGAATAGAACTGGATCAGGCGTTTCAGCTCAAATTCTATCGCGGCGTCGCTTATGTCGTGTTCGTCGTTCACGTTCCGGATCATTCTCTGTCCCCCTCTGTAATTGCCAGTTTCATAGAGCATGTCGCCGCCTGCAGTTGCTGCCAGGCGGCCTCAGGGCCGGTGTCGACGTCCACCCTGAGTCGCAGGATCGGAACATGCCGCCTGTAGTAGTCCAGAAGTGGCAGTGTCTTCTTCCTGAATTCCGCGAGTCGCGCAGCAACGGCGTCCCGATCATCGTCCTTCCTGTACACTCTATCGCCGCCGCTATTGCCTTCAATGCGCCGGTGCGCTACCGGGGTCGCGCACGCAAGGTAGACCACCAGAGCCACATCCACCAGCCCGGAAAGCTGGCGGGCTTGACCGGAGTGTCGCGGGAGCCCGTTGAGTAGCAGTAAGTCACCAGGGCCCACGCGTTTCCGGGAAAGAAAACACGCCAGCGTCTTTATGGCAATTCCAAACTCACTGTTATCAAGAAGGGCACCTGTGGCGAGAACCCGCCTGATGACCGCGATGTCCGCGGCAGCAAACAGGCGTGGAGCCTGCTTTTTGCCGGCGACACGGCGAAGCTCGGCTCCAAAGTCAAAATGCCGGCATTTCCTGCCGAAGAAACCGTGACGCTCCAGGCGTTGCCCAAGAGGCGTCTTGCCCGACCCTGTTGGTCCGATAAGCAGAATCGAGGGTTGCCGTTTACGTCGCGAACCGAGTACTCTTGTGCCACAAGCACTGCCTGAGCCTGTTAGTCGCGCGGGCTTGTCTCGAATGGTCGCTTTGCGAGCTGATGGTCTTGTCATGTCCGTACCTACCGTCGTCAATTCTCGATGATCCACGCTTCCCTGCGTCGCGGCCCGTCAAATTCGCAGAAGTAGACGCCCTGCCATGTGCCGAGTGCCAGCTTTCCGCTCTTTACTGGGACCCGTACAGAAGAGCCCAAGAGGCTGGCCCTGACGTGGGCGGCCGAGTTGCCTTCGGAATGGGCATATCCCGCATCCCACGGAACCATCCGCTCCAGGGCAAGCGCCATGTCTGACATCACGTGCGGATCTGCATTCTCGTTTATGGTTATTCCGGCGGTTGTGTGAGGCACAAATACTGTCATGAACCCATCTGTGATCCCTGATTCGCTTGCCGCCTTCTGTATGGAACCCGTTATGTCTACAAACTGTGTGCGCTGTGACGTACTGACAGGAATCTTCACCATATCGTCCTCCGGTATTGAGGACCCGGATGATGACGCATCCGGCCACCGCGGTCAATCAGGATGGGATGCTCCCAATACTTACGAATGAGACGCTCCTTCCGGCTCCGGGTTCCGTTGCAGTGTTATCAAGAAGTTTGACAGAAAGATGGGCCTTTTGTATAGAGGCTAACGTCGTTGTTTACCAGAGCTTACCCCGGGTTGCCAGTATACCAGAATGGAATACATGAAACTGGATATCATTGGATTTGTAATGTCTTTCGTGCCACAGCGCTCACGGCGAATGCCGTGGTTCGAGGTGGCAGTGGCCGTATTGCTCTGTCCTGCACTGCGGTTGACGTCTAATGCCGAATACAGCCCGGAGACCGGCTATGGTCCTTTCGACAGGCAAGTACAGGAGAACCGCCAGATTGTGGCAAATGTGGGCAGTCAGCTTGAAGTCCTTCCTAATCTCATGGTTGCCGTTGCGGCAGCCGAAAGCGGATTCTCGCGGAACGCACGGTCAAGCAGTGGCGCAATCGGAATCATGCAGTTGATGCCGCCAACCGCGCGAGAGACTGCAGGGGATATCGGGCTGCAGAAGTACGATCTGGAGGATCCGTTTCAGAATGCGCTGATCGGTGGATTGTATCTCAAGAAGATGCTTGTTCGCTATGGCGGTGACGTCAGCCTGGCTCTTGCGGCATACAACGCCGGCCCGACCACTGTTGATGAATGGATCGCCACATCGCCAAAGTGGCGACGCGGCGCCGAGATTGTCAAACAGCGGGCATGTAGCGAAACACGCGGCTATGTTCACGAAGTGATCCGTCAGTCGGGGGTGGACGCGATTGTCGCACAGAGGACAAACAGCGTCACACCCGGCGCAAGCAGTTGCGCTGAGCGTTACGCATGTCTTGCCGCAAAGGATGATACTTTGTTCTCGATTGCAAGGCGCAACGGCATTGGCATCAGGGATATCTGGCAATTGAACACCGGAAAACTCAACTTGGCCGGTGACGGTGTGATAGTGACCCCAGGTCAGTCGGTCTGGCTGCGGCCGCTTCCGCCCGGACTGGCCGTGCCGTCCAGGGACTGTGGTGAATTGGCCGCCGAGGATGTTGAGTTGGTGGTAAACAAGGCGGCCGGGTACCTTGACCTTGTCGTGTCCGGAACGCCACTCAAGCGGTTCATAGTGAGGCAGGCAGGGGGCCTGAGCGGTGCCAAGCTATCCGCCTGGGACGGAGTGACGCCTGAGGGTCGGTATTACATCTGCGGCAAAGCCGGGCCTCGCGCGCTGAAGAACTCGCTGCGCATCAGCTACCCCAATGAAATGGATGCATGGAATGCTCTTCTCGATGAGCGCATTACGGAAGGGGAGTTTGATGCCATTGTCTGCAGCCTGGCCACAGGCGATGAACCGCCTTGGAATATGGAGCTCGGCGGGAATCTGTGCATACGCGGAATCGGCGAAAATGGTGACTGGTACGATGGCTGCATAGTGCTCGACGACGCTGACGCCGAGGAGGTCTCTGCCATGACCCCAAATGGCGCCACGGTCGTCATCCGCGAAGATGATTTGCCCTTTGAGCCAGAATCGTGCGGGAGCTATGCGTCGTGGAAACGCAACGAGGAGAACCCGAGCGCACATCTTGCACAGATCACGTCAACGGGCAACCCAGATTCATCGCCAGTCTTGCCTGTCAATGAAGCCACGGTTCAGTAGGCAGGACCTACTTGTCGGTCTGCGCGGCACCTTCGGGCCCCCGAAGCCAGCGGTTGCAGAATCCGGCAAGAATCGCCCCTGCCACAGGCGCTACCCAGAACAGCCAGAGCTGCGACAGAGCCGAACCGCCCAGGATCAATGCCGGCCCCGTGCTTCGTGCAGGGTTGACTGAGGTGTTCGTGACCGGAATACTCACGATATGAATGAGGGTCAGGCCAAGGCCGATGGCTATCGGTGCGAAGCCCCGGGGCGCGCGAGGATCTGTTGATCCGAGCACTATCATCACGAAAACAAATGTCATGACGACTTCAGTGATGAGGCACGCCAGCAGTGAGTAGCCGCCCGGGGAGTGTTCGGCAAATCCGTTCGCCGCGAGTCCGCCCGACAGGTCAAAGACATCGTTCCCGCTGGCGATGAGGAGAAGCAGCGCCGACCCAGCAGTCGCACCGACTGTCTGCGCGATAACGTACGGCACGAGGTCGGACGATTTCATCCGCTTCCCGATCCACAGCCCGATTGAAACTGCCGGGTTTAGATGGCATCCAGAGATATGTCCGAGGCTGTATGCCATGGTGAGAACGGTTAGTCCAAAGGCAAGCGCCACGCCCAGGAGACCGATGGATGGTGTGCCGCAATTGAATGAGGCGGCAAGCACAGCGCTCCCGCAACCGGCAAACACAAGCCAGAACGTCCCGAAGAACTCCGCAACCATTCGATTAGCCAGCGGCATGGACCACCTCCCCTGTTACTTGATCGCGGCCAGGCTTGCGATGCAAAGCCGTTGTCGCACGCACCTCCAGAAAGAAGTGCATGCGACAGACAGAGAAACGCCCCCGCACGTGCCAGCCGGGCTGGCACGTGTTTCCGACCTCACACCGCACACGAGAACTACTCTATCGTGTGTCAGGCCGGGTTCTTTGACCCATCTGCAGGCTGGGCGACCGCAGGAGCGGCTCCACCAAAGGGCGCGAGGGCGGCCATCTTCTGCAGCAGGTCGTACTTTGCGGCGAAGAGCTGGTCTGCTCTCTCCAAAAGAATCTTCGACTGTTCGGGGTTCTCCTTTGTGAGTACCCTGAAGCGGTTTTCCTTGAGCGCGTGTTCGCTGAACTTCATGGTCGGCGGCTTGCTGTCGACCACGAGCGGATTCTTCCCTTCCTTTGTCAGGCCGGGATTGTACCTGTAGAGGGGGAAGTGTCCGGAAGCCACCGCGTTCCGCTGTTCATCAAACCCGTCGATCATATTGATTCCGTGCGCTATGCAGTGTGAGTAGGCGATGATCAGCGATGGCCCGTCATAGGCTTCCGCCTCAACGAACGCCCTCACTGTTTGGGCCGGGTTTGCGCCCATTGAGACCTGCGCAACATAGATTGACCCGTAGGTCATTGCGATCATGCCCAGGTCTTTCTTCTGAAGGGGCTTGCCTGCAGCGGCGAACTTTGCCACAGCACCCATCGGGGTTGACTTGGACATCTGCCCGCCGGTGTTGGAGTAGACCTCAGTGTCGAGCACCAGGACGTTGATATTCCTGCCGCTGGCCAGAACGTGATCCAGTCCGCCGTAGCCTATGTCATAGGCCCAGCCGTCGCCACCGACGGCCCATACGGACTTCTTGACGAGGTAGTCAGATACCGTCAGGAGGTGACGGCATGTTTCGCAGTCGCACTTGGCGAGCGCCTTCTTCAGTTCGGTGATGCGTCCGCGCTGTTCCTCAATGCCGGACTGAGTGCTCTGGTCAGCAGCCGCTATCGCGGACACGAGATCCTTTGACACGCTTGTGCACGACGTTGATGCGCGTACCTTCTCAAGGAGCTCGGTGGCGAAGGCGCCGAACTTATCGACGGCAAGGCGCATGCCGTAGCCGAATTCAGCGTTATCCTCAAACAATGAGTTTGACCACGTTGGCCCCCTGCCGTCCGAACGGGTGGTGTACGGTGTTGTTGGCAGGTTGCCGCCATATATCGACGAGCAGCCTGTGGCATTGCCGATCATTGCCCTGTCCCCGAAGAGCTGGGTCAGCAGCTTGATGTAGGCGGTTTCACCGCAGCCGGCGCAGGCACCGGAGAACTCGAACAACGGGGCAGCCATCTGGCTGCCTTTGATTGTGCCTTTGCTGTAGAGTTTTGGATCCAGGTCGGGAATCTTCAGGAAGAACGCGAAGTTCTTTGCCTCCTGCTCTCTGAGCGGAGTCTGGGGCTGCATCAGAATGGCTCTGCGCCCTGTTTCCTGCCTGGTTTCCTTGTTCTTCTCACGGCCCGGGCAGTTCTCTACGCATACGCCGCACCCGGTGCAATCCTCGGGAGCAACCTGAACAGTGTACTTCATGCCCTCAAAACCCTTGCCGCGTGCATCCATGGACTTGAATGTGGCAGGCGCTGAAGTGAGTTTGTCAGGCGTGTAGGCCTTCACCCGTATAGCGGCATGCGGACACACCAGCGAACACTGGGCGCACTGTATACAAAGCTCCGGCGTCCACTGGGGAACTTCCACGCAGATGTTGCGCTTCTCGTACTTCGTCGTACCAGTTGGCCAGGTTCCGTCGACGGGCATGGCGCTGACCGGCATGAGGTCACCCTCAAGGCGCATCATCCTGGCCGTGATGTTCTTCACAAAGTCGGGCGCATCGGCAGGCACAGTCGGAGGCATACGTACCTTGCCAGCCGGCTTGGAGGGGACCTTCACCTTGCGCATCGACGCGACCGCGGCATCGATGGCCTGGAAGTTCTTCTGCACGACTTCCTCGCCCTTCCTGCCGTAGGTCTTCCTGGCGGCCTTCTTCAGTGCGTCGATCGCGATATCGGATGGAATGACGCCAGAGATGGCGAAGAAGCAGGTCTGCATGATGGTGTTGATGCGGCTGCCCAGGCCCAGATCACCGGCCAGCTTGATCGCGTCGATCACGTAGAAGCGGATCTTCTTGTCGATGATCTGCTGCTCCAACTCGTCCGGCATGTGGTTCCACACTTCTTCGGCGGAGTAGGGGCTGGCGAGCAGGAACACAGAGCCCTTCTTCGCGTTCGCTAGCATGTCGTACTTCTCAAGGAAGGAGAAGTTGTGACATGCTACAAAATCGGCCTTCGTGCAGAGGTATGGGCTCTGGATCACTGTGGGACCGAAGCGGAGATGGGACACCGTTATCGCCCCGGCTTTCTTCGAGTCGTATACGAAATAGCCCTGAGCGAAATTCCCGCTATCGTCGCCGATGATCTTGATCGAGTTCTTGTTGGCGCCCACGGTGCCGTCCGAGCCCAGCCCGAAGAACATGCATTCAAACCGCTGCTCGTGCTTGATGTTCCAGCTGGGATCGACAGTGAGGCTCGTGTTGGTGACGTCGTCGTTGATTCCGACCGTGAAGCCATTCTTTGGCTCCTTGGACGCGAGATTGTCGAGAACCGCCTTTACCATCGCGGGGGTGAATTCCTTCGATCCGAGACCGTACCGGCCGCCTACGATGACCTTGCACGAGCCGCGCTTCATCTTGTTTGCGCGGGTGGCCTCGCCGATTGCAGTGCAGACATCAGTGTAGAGCGGCTCCCCGATTGAGCCCGGCTCTTTGGTGCGGTCGAGAACGGCGATTGCCTTTGTTGTCCGGGGCAGGGCGGATATGAAAGCGTCGACGTCAAATGGCCTGTACAGGCGGACCTTGATGAGACCGACTTTCTTGCCTTTGGCCGCGAGGTAGCTAATCGTCTCGTGCACCGTTTCGGCCCCTGAACCCATGGCTATGACGACGTACTTCGCGTCCGGCGCGCCGACATAGTCGAACAACTTGTACTGCCGACCGGTAAGCTTTGCGAACTTGTCCATGCAGCCCTGCACAATTGCGGGGGCGGCGAGATAGTACTTGTTCACCGTTTCACGGCCCTGAAAATAGACATCGGGGTTCTGGGCTGTGCCACGCAGGATCGGCTTGTCCGGCGTCATGCCACGGCTGCGGTGAGCATAGACGAGGTCATCTGAAATCATGGAGCGGATAATGTCTCTCGATATTTCGTGTATCTTCTGCACCTCATGCGAAGTTCGGAAACCGTCGAAGAAGTGCATGAACGGGATGCGGGATTCGAGTGTGGCGGCGTGGGAAATGAGGGCGAGATCGCCAACCTCCTGTACACTGTTTGATGCCAGCAGAGCGAAGCCTGTCTGGCGGATCGACATCACGTCCGAGTGATCGCCGAAGATCGAGAGCCCCTGACATGCCAGTGAGCGGGCTGAAACGTGGAAGACTGTTGACACCAGTTCGCCGGCAATCTTGTACATGTTCGGGATCATGAGGAGAAGGCCCTGCGACGCCGTAAACGTGGTCGAGAGAGCGCCTGAGCTGAGGGCTCCGTGAACAGCGCCGGCAGCGCCGCCCTCAGACTGCATTTCAACTACGGACGGGACTGTTCCCCAGATATTGGTGACGCCGGCGGCGCTGAGTTCATCGGAGGTTTCGCCCATTGCCGACGATGGAGTGATAGGATATATCGCGATTACTTCGCTGACAGCGTGCGCAATCGAGGCCGCAGCGGTGTTGCCATCAATCATTGCTACTGACTTTTCGCTATCTGACATGTTCGGTTCCTTTCGTGAACTTCCCGTGAAGTTAGTGACAGTCCTAGAAGTCAAAATGAGCCGTGATTATGTTCCCAGCGAGCCGCTTCATCAAGAACTTTCCATCTGAAAGTGAGCTCGCGAGTGCCAGGCCTGAAGTCTGTCATTGCATCCGAGGCAAATTCGGATATCCTTTCGCTCTCGTTTTCCCCGTTATGGTGGAGTCATGTGTGGAGTGTTGCGAGGAGAGCCTGATGAGTAAAAGAGCGTCTGCAGGCGCGAAGAGGCAGCCGGTAGAATGCCATCGCTCGTTGCGCAACTTGTCTGCTGCTCTTGCAGACAGCAACAGCGCAGATGATGTGTGTGGATTCCTCAAAGGAATTCTCACTCCGCCCGAAAGGGCGAGAATTGCGCTTCGCTGGGAACTTGTGAAGCTGCTGCAGCGGGGGGGTGTCAGTCAGCGTCGGGTGGGCCAGATCCTGCGGGTGAGCCTGTGCAAGATAACCAGGGGTGCGCGGGAGTTAAAGGATGGTCCGCCGGGGTTTTCCAGAATAGTGAAAAAGGGACTGGTTGTTGAGAGGCGTGGGGTGTAGTGATGCGTGCCGGACGCACGTCGCGGCCAAGCGGGAGTAAATGAACGTGTTCGACAAAGTATCCAGCAAGGTGGACTTTCCGAAACTTGAGGAAAGCATCCTGAAGGTGTGGAATGACCAGGGCATCTTCGAAAAGTCCTTAGCGCAACGCAAGGGCGGCAGGGAGTATTCTTTCTACGATGGGCCACCATTTGCCACCGGCCTGCCGCACTACGGCCACCTGCTTGCAGGAACCATCAAGGACATCGTTCCGCGCTACTACACGATGCGGGGCTATTATGTCGAACGGCGTTTTGGCTGGGATTGTCACGGCCTCCCCGTGGAGTATGAGGTGGAGCAGGACCTGAAGGTCAGCGGCAAGCGGGAGATCGAGAAGCTCGGGGTTGATGTATTCAACGAGAGTTGTCGCAAAATCGTCCTCCGATACACCAACGAGTGGCGCGCAATCGTCTCGCGCATGGGCCGGTGGGTGGACTTCGATAACGACTACAAGACCATGGATCCGAAATTCATGGAGTCGATCTGGTGGGTATTCAAGTCGCTTTGGGATCGCGGTCTTGTGTACGAGGGCCATAAGATATTGCCGTACTGCCCAAGATGCTCGACGCCTCTTTCAAATTTCGAGACCAACCAGGGATATGCCGAGGTCACAGATCCTGCGATTACCGTCCGGTTCAAGACAAAAGGCAGGCCGGATACATACATCCTTGCATGGACGACTACGCCATGGACACTGCCGTCCAACATGGGTCTTGCTGTCGGCAAGGACATCACCTACGTGAAGGTGCTGGACAAGGGCGCGACATACTACCTCGCCAAGGCAAGACTTCCTGTCTATTACAAGAAGCCGGAGGATTGCCAGGTCTTGGCGGAAGTTCCGGGCAGTGAGTTGGTGGGAATGGAGTACGAACCGCTGTTCCCGTACTTTGCCGACAAGGCGGCATCCGGCGCATTCAAGGTGCATGCCGCCGAGTTTGTGTCCACAGAAGATGGCACCGGTGTAGTTCACGCGGCGCCGGGGTTCGGTGAGGATGACTGGCAACTCGGCCGGGAGAAGGGCATCCCTGCGGTCTGTCCCGTGGATGCTGAGTGCCGGTTCACCGCGGATGTACCTGACTATGCCGGCCGTAGTGTCAAGGAGACAGACCAGGACATCATCAGGCGCCTCAAGAAAGAGGGCGTGTTGGTGCATCAGTCCTCAATAACTCACAGCTACCCGCACTGCTGGCGTTGTGATACGCCTCTGATCTACCGGGCGGTATCCACCTGGTTTGTGAGGGTGGAACAGATCAGGGACAGGATCGTGGCTGCAAATTCCGGCACCCGCTGGGTGCCAGAACATCTCAGGGACGGCCGCTTCGGCAAGTGGCTGGACCAGGCCCGCGACTGGGCTGTATCCCGCAACAGGTATTGGGGTGCACCATTGCCAGTGTGGCGCAGTGATGACGGCAAAGAAGTCGTGTGTATCGGCTCGATAGCTGAACTGGAACAATTGTCCGGATCCAGGGCAGAGGACCTGCACAAGCACTTTGTGGACAAGATCACCATACCCTCGAGGCAAGGCAAGGGAG
>JBAXKQ010000077.1:0-13965 GCA_037135275.1 bacterium | reverse complement strand
GCGCTCGGCATCGGTCTGGAACCCATAGAGAGTCCTCTGGTCCTCGCGGACATAGTCGTAGGTAAGCAGACGGCATGCCGAGTTGACAACCGGCAGGCGGTCATAGCTGCTCAACGGTATGAAGATCTCGTAGCCGACTCCGCCGGCCTCCAGGACAACCCGTGTAGGCTGCTTTTCGACCAGTGCGCCCTGTATGTGAGTGATCATTATTCCTTCAGATCGGCTGCGGCGCTATTTCCTTGTGCCCGGACCTGTTGTGCAGATGGCAGATGGCTATTGCCAGCGCGTCACCGGCATCCTCGTCCGGCTCTTCCCTGAGGCCCAGCAGGGCCATGACCATCCTGCGGACCTGCTCTTTTTCGGCCGCGCCGAACCCCACAACCGCCTGTTTCACCCTGCGCGGGGCATACTCAAACACCGGGAGGCCCGCTGAAGCACAAGTTGCGATGGCAACGCCCCGCGCGTGCGCGAGGGTCGTTACCGTCTTCACGTTCTTACAGTAGAACAGGCCCTCGACCGCGGCCTGCTCCGGCCTGTGGCGCTCAATGAGGTCCGAAAGCCCTTCCTGGAGACACTTCAGGCAGTCGCTCAGTGGGCGCCGCGGTGAAATACTGATGGTACCGTGATAGATCGCGACGAGCGTGGATCCTCGCTCCTCCACGACGGCCACTCCCGATGAACGCAGGGACGTGTCCACACCCAGCACGCGCATTGTTTACCGCCCGGTCTATTCTTTTTCGAGTTCCTTGAGGATCTCGTCGCTGATGTCCATGTTGGTATAGACATTCTGGACATCGTCGTTATCCTCGAGGTCACTCACGAACCTGAGTATCTGGGAAGCCGCGGCCTTGTCGGCCACGGGCACGTAGACGTCCGGAATCAGCGTGGTCTCTGAGCTCACGGTGGGTATCTTCGCCTTTTCCAGAGCCTCCACAACCTTCAGGTAGTTTGCGGGCTCGGTGATGATCTCGAACTGCCCCTCCTCGGCGTGCATATCCTCTGCGCCGGCATCGAGCACGATCTCCATCAGCTTATCCTCGGTCGCCGCGCCACCATCGACTATTATCTGGCCCTTCCGCTTGAAGCCGCGGGTAACAGACCCCTGCCCGGCGAGGCTTGTTCCATAACGCGTGAAGATATGCCTTATTTCGGCAGCAGCGCGCTTCTTGTTGTCGGTAAGGGCACCGATCACAATTGCCACGCCACCGGCTGCAAAACCCTCATACACCACTTCCTCGAGCTGAGACCCCTCGAGTTCGCCCGCGCCTTTCTTGATGGCCCGCTCAATGTTGTCCATTGGCATGTTGTTCTGGCGAGCTTTCGTGATCATGGTCCGGAGGCCCACGTTGGAGTCGGGATTGCTGCCGCCCTGTTTGGCCAGGACCATTAGTTCCTTGCTGAACTTGCTGAAAACCTTCCCGCGCTTGGCATCAGCCGCACCCTTCTTGTGCTGAATCGTCTTCCATTTACTGTGTCCGCTCATGCTTCTCCGATCCTCTTCTTCAGTTGCATCCCCGACCGGCCGGCCACTCCGGCGCCATATCCGGGACTGCTGTTTTCACAATACTCAACGCACCTGCCGACCCGTCTCACCAGGGCTGATTGGTTTCATGTTGAACCCCATCAGCTCTTTGCTTGTCTCACCCTCAAACTCCTGAACCCAGCCGTTTTCGAACCCCAGCTCCTCCACCGCATCGCGCACGGCCTCGTATTCACCGATGCTTATCCGCCGGCCCCACGGGTCGCCTGCGGCCCTGTGCGTCGGCGTATACTGGGCCATAACGCTCACAGCGATGTCTGTCCCTATGTTATCGGCCAGCCACCTGAGGTTGTCAACCGCCTCGCCAGCGTGCCCCGGCAGGATCAGCAACCTGCATATCGTGCCGGCGACAGCGATTCCGTCATCGTCCAACTCCAGCGGCCCGGCCTGCCGCCACATCTCCAGGAGGGACTCGCGGGCCAGGCGCGCGTAATCCCCGCTGCCGGACGCCGCCCGGGCTGTCTTCTCGTCCGCATACCGCAGGTCCGTCAGGTATATATCCACCAGTCCGCCAAGACCTGCAATTGTCCCGGTGTTTTCAAATCCGCTCGTATTGTACACAACCGGGAGCGAAACTCCATCCCTATCGAGCTGTTCCACAGCATCATGGATAAACGGCAGCCACGGGGTCGGCGAAACGAAGTTCCAGTTATGGCATCCCGTCACCTGCAACGACCGGAGCAGCCCCGCCAGCCCCGACGTTTCGTACTCCCGCCCCTCGCCAGACTGGCTGAACCGGTAGTTCTGGCAGTAGATGCAGCGTAGAGTGCAACGGCTGAAGAACACTGTTCCGGAACCACGCGTGCCAGATACCGGCGGCTCCTCGCCGTGGTGCGCCCCGCACGTGAACACCTCCGCGCGCCCGCCCGCACCGCAAAAGCCGCGATCGCCGGCGTTCCGGTTGACCCCGCACCGGCGAGGACACAACGTGCAACAGTCAAGCTGGTCCTTTATCGCGTCCAAAAGATTCTACTCTTCTTCCTTCACGATGTCTTTCGCCGCCGCCGCGATTATCTTCTGCGAAACATTGCCCGGCACGACATCATACCGGGAGAAACTCATCTCAAATGTCCCCTGGCCCGACGTCATGCTCCTGAGCTCAGCGGCATACTTGAACATTTCCGACTGCGGCATCTCGGCAACAATGATCTGGTGCCCGCTATCCTGCTCCATGCCGAGCATCCGTCCGCGCTTGTGGCTGATGTCGCCGGTCACATCGCCCATGCATTGGTCGGGGACAGTCACCCTGACCGTCATGATCGGCTCGAGCAGCACCGGCTTTGCATTCGCCATGCCGGCCCTGAACGCGCGTGATGAGGCTATCTTGAAGGCGATTTCCGACGAATCCACCTCGTGGAATGTGCCGTCGTAAACGCTTATCTTGACGTTGGATACAGGGTACCCGGCAAGGGGCCCTTTCGCCAGCCCTTCCACAAGCCCCTTCTGCACGGCCGGGATGAAGTTCGTCGGGATGGCGCCTCCGAATATATCGTTGACGAACCACTCCTCGTCACCGTCCTTGCGGTGCGACACCCTGAGATAGACTTCTCCATACTGACCGCGGCCGCCGGACTGTTTCTTGTGCTTGTAATGGCCTTCGCCATTGCCGGTGACGGTCTCCCTGTAGGGCACCTTGGGCGTATCCAGCAGCACTTCGACATTGCTGCGGATCTTCATCTGCTCCACCGCCACATCGAGGTGAACGTCGCCCATGCCAGACAGCAGCGTCTCGTGCGTCTCGGTATCGCGCCTGACCTTGAGGGTCGGGTCATCCTCGGCGACGCGCGCCAGCGCGGTGCTCATCTTGTCTTCATCCGCCCGGCTCTTCGCCCGGACAGCATACGACATCACGGGATTCGGGAACACAAGCGGCTTGAAAGCAACCTTGTGCGAAGGCGTACAAAGGGCGTCATTGAGCTTCGTATGCTTCAGCTTGGCCAGGGCGATGATGTCGCCTGCCGTGGCCAATTCAACTGTTGACTGCGCCTTGCCGTTCGTGCACAGGATCCCGACGATCCTCTCTTTCTCCCCCCTGGTGCCGTTCAGGACATCGGAATCAGCCTTCAGGGTGCCACCGCAGATTCTGACATAGACAAGCTGCCCGACGTGCGGATCACTCACAGTGCGCCAGACAAAACCGGCAAGGGGCGCCGACGGCGCCGGGTCAATTTCCTTCCCTTCGGCGTCCTTGTACTTCCGATCTATCGGCGAAGGCATGAGGCGTACTATTCCTTCGAGCATCTCCGAGACCCCGACATCCTTCACCGGTACACACGCAAACACCGGCACCAGTTTGCAGGAAATCACAGCCTTGCGGATGCCCGTCTCCAACTCATCGGCGGACAGCGGCGTGCCGCCAAGGAACTTTTCGAGAAGCGCATCGTCGGTTTCCGCGGCGAGTTCGGACAGCGCGTTCCTCGCTGCATCAACCGCTGCAGCCTGGTCTGCAGGGACACTCTTGCCTGCCAGAACATCAATGACACTCTTGGCCCCCGGAAGCGGCAGAGTCACCGGCAGGCACTTGCCACCCAAGGCCTGCCGTATCTTCTCAACTGCGCTGTTGAAATCGGCATTTTCACGGTCCAGCCCGGTAACAACCAGTGCCGCCGGCATGCCGAGCTCCTGGATTCTTGCCCAGGCCTTCTTTGTACCAAGTTGGATGCCCGAATGTGCGTCAACGGTTATCAGGGCTGACTCGCAGACACTGCTTGCAGCGATCACCTGGCCGTAGAAATCCATATAGCCGGGGGTGTCGCAGAACACAAACTCACACTTCAGGCCGGCCTGGGTCGTAAAGGGCACCGAGAAGGGTTTGGCTTGCAGAGTGATCTTCCTGTGCTTCTCGGCGTCGGAGTAGTCGGCCATGCTTGACCCGGCGGACACCGACCCCAGCCGGTCGTTCAGCCCCAGCTTGAAGAGTATTGAATCGACAATGGAAGTCTTGCCGCTTCCGGTATGCCCCATGATTGCGAACGTACGGACCGCGGAAACATCAACATTCTTCATAAGTCTCCCTCTCGTCAAGCAGTTCAGGATTCTCAGCAAGAAAGCGTGCAATTGTTACACTATCGGCGTGCCGCATACAACCGTTTACTTGCGGGGACTTTGCGGGACTAGACGCCGCGGACGAAGGTCCGGGCGTTCTGGAAGAGCTTCAGCCATGGCCCCTCTTCGGTTGTCATCCAGCCGGGCCTGTATGACAACTGGAGCGCCCTGAAAGCCCGTTCCGGGTGGGGCATCATGATTGTCACCCTGCCGTCGAGGGTTGTCAGGCCGGTCAGGCCGCCCGTGGATCCGTTGGGATTGAACGGGTACCGTTCGGTCGCCTGTCCGCGGTTGTTCACGTACCTCAGCGCGGCAAGACGATTCCGTGCCACACCGCCGGCAAGGCCTGTCCGCGTGAAATCGGCGTACCCTTCGCCATGCGCAACCGGTATACCGATCCGTGACCCGGCCATGCCCTTGAGAAGAACTGATGGTGAGGGCAGCACCTCCACCGTCACGTAGCGCGCCTCAAACCGCTCTGACTTGTTCCGGGTGAACTCAGGCCAGTGGCCGGCGCCCGGAATGATCTCTTTCAACTGGGCGACCATCTGGCAACCGTTGCACACGCCGAGCGTGAATGTATCCTCGCGCCCGAAGAATCCGGCAAACATCTCCTTCAGCCTCTCATTGAAAAGGATCGATTTCGCCCAGCCGGACCCGGCACCGAGCACATCGCCATACGAGAAACCGCCGCAGGCGGCCAGGCCAGTGAAACCGGCAAGACCGGTTCGCCCTGAAAGGAGGTCGGTCATATGAACGTCAACGCTCTCAAAACCGGCCGCATCAAAAGCGGCGGCCATTTCGACATGGCCGTTGACCCCTTGTTCACGCAGAATCGCGAC
The DNA here is from genome assembly GCA_037135275.1 of bacterium. GTDB lineage: Bacteria > Verrucomicrobiota > Kiritimatiellia > SPBP01 > SPBP01 > JBAXKQ01. Next base: position 8,538 of record JBAXKQ010000077.1, on the reverse strand, counting down.
CTTCGGCCTGCGTCCGATGGACGGCCTGGATTTGCCGGCCTTGAACGACAGCCTGATATCCATTCCGCGATCGCGCCGATCGAGGATGTTGTCGTATTCCTCCTTTGCACACGCGGGGTTATCGCGCCGCTCCTGCATCCTGCAGGTCAATTCCGCCCACATCCTGTTGAGCCTGGTAACCGTGTCGGAGAAGACTTTCCCGGAGCCGAGCTTCACCGTCAGCCTGCCGTCGCGAGACGGTTTGCCGATGACGTGGGAACACCCGCCCATACCATGCAGGGCAAGGATCTTCATGACTGCGGCCAGCCTGCGGTTTTCCACCTGGATAACGCCGCCGAGCTCCTCTGAAAACAGGATGGACAGCGCATCGCCACCGAGGCCGTCAACCTTTACGGTGAGGCCGGTGCGCCCGCCAAAAGCCATCTCGGCCAGAGTCACGAACAGCCCACCGTCAGAGCGATCGTGATACGCGAGAAGAAGCCGCTTGTCCACCAGCTCCTGCATCGCCTCGAAGAATGCGACAAGATCGGCCGGGGACTCGGCGTCAGCGCACTCAGCCCCGACCTGGTTGTAGACCTGCGCGAGGGCGGAGCACCCGAGCCTGTTGCGGCCCCTGCCGAGATCTATGAGCACAAGGCTCGTGGCCGGGACACGCTTGAGATCGGGGGTTACCGTTTTCCTGACATCCCTGACCGGCGCGAAGCTGCTGGCCACCAGGCTCAGGGGGGCGATCATCTTCTCGCGACCGCCCGCGGAGGTTTCCCATACCGTTCGCATTGATAGCGAATCCTTGCCTACAGGAATTGAAACGCCGATGGCCGGGCAGAACTCCATACCAACGGCCCTGACCGTGTCGAAAAGCCTTGCGTCTTCGCCATCTTCCCCGCAGGCGCACATCCAGTTGGCCGAGAGCTTGACGTTGCCTATCCCGCCAATGTCGGAGGCGCAGATATTCGTCAGTGCCTCGGCGATTGCCATGCGCCCCGACGCAGGCGCATTGACAAGCGCAACCGGAGCGCGTTCGCCCATTGCCATGGCCGCCCCGGCATACCCGTGGTAGGAAACCGCTGTCACCGCCACGTCCGAGATCGGAACCTGGAAGGGCCCGACCATCTGGTCGCGGGCGGTCATGCCCTGGACGGTGCGGTCGGTAATCGTGATCAGAAACGTCTTGTTGGCCACACAGGGAAGACGCAGCACCCGCTCCGCAGCCTCCCCGACAGTAACTCCGCCGAGATCGAGCGCAGGGTGTTGCTCCTGCTGGTGTTTGACGTCGCGAAGCATCTTCGGGGGCTTGCCAAGGATGACCTTGAGCTCAATATCAATGGGATTGTTGCCGAAATGCTCGTCATGCAGCACGAGGCGCCCGTCGCCTGTCGCCTCCCCGATCACAGCAACAGGGCAACGCTCACGTTCACAGAGGCCGACAAAGGTGTCGAGCGCCTTGCGCGGAATCGCCAGCACATAGCGTTCCTGCGCTTCGCAGCACCAGATCTCCATGGGGCTCATCGATCTTTCTTCGTTGTGCACCTTTCGGAGCCAGAAGCGTCCGCCGGTCTCCGACACAAGCTCCGGGCAGCCGTTGGAAAGTCCGCCGGCCCCGAGATCGTGGATGCTCAGGATCGGGTTGCGCTCCTCCATGGCGATGCACGCTTCGATGACTTCCTGGCATCGCCGCTGCATTTCGGCATTCTCCCTCTGGACGGAATCAAAATCCAGCGCCTCGACATTGCTCCCGGTGGCCATGGATGAGGCCGCGCCGCCGCCAAGGCCGATGCGCATCGCCGGTCCGCCCAGCTGGATGATGCAGGCGCCGCGAGGGATATCCTTCTTCCGCGAATGCATCCGCTTTATGGCACCCACGCCGCCGGCCACCATTATGGGTTTGTGGTATCCCCGGTAGCGCCCATTGTATGCCTCCTCATAGGTCCTGAAGAAGCCGCAGAGCTGCGGCCGGCCGAACTCATTGCCAAAGGCTGCCCCGCCCAGCGGGCCGTCGATCATGATCTCCAGGGGAGTCGCAAGCCTGCCTGGGAACTCGGCATAGTCCTTCTCCCACGGCATTTCAAACCCGGGTATGCGCAGGTTGGACACCATGAACCCGCACAACCCGGCCTTGCTCCTGCCGCCGATGCCGGTGGCGGCTTCATCGCGAATCTCCCCACCCACTCCGGTCGCAGCGCCGGGGAATGGCGAAATAGCCGTTGGATGGTTGTGTGTCTCCACCTTCATGACTATGTCCACACGCTCGGCCCCATACCTGTACGTCGGCGATCCGCCGCGACGTGACTCGAACCAGTCCTCGCGGAAGCCCTCGATAATCGCGGCGTTATCGGCGTAGGCCATGAGGGTGCCTGCCGGATGAGTCTTGTGGGTATTGCGAATCATGCCGAACAGGGACAAGTCCCCGTGAACCCCGTCGATGATCCAGTCCGCATTGAAGATTTTGTGGCGACAGTGCTCCGAATTCACCTGGCCGAACATGGTCAATTCAACATCCGTCGGGTTCCGGCGCATGGCCTTGTACGCCGCGTGGAGGTAGTCGATGTCATCCTTGCTCAGGGCCAGCCCCTTCTCGGCGTTGGCATTCTCGAGCGCAGCCCTTCCTCCGCCCTGAACATCGATGGTCGCGAACGGCCTGGGGTCAATCTGCACGAAGATATCGGCAAGATCTGTGTAAACACCTTCCGTCATCCTGTCATGGACCGCATGGAGAAGCGGCTCGGCGTTCTTCATCGGAAGCGGCGCGCCAGATCGCCTGCGCCCACCCGAAACACGGCCACCGCCCGGCCCGGCGAAGATCCGGTACCTGATACCTCTCTCAACTCGCAACACATTGTCAATGCCGCAGTTATGAAATATGTCAGTCGCCTTTGACGACCAGGGCGAGATGGTGCCTTTCCGCGGTGTAACATAAAACCCATCCGGCCCCCCCGACACCTGGTGTGCACCCAAGAGCGCCAGGCATCTTTCAAGATCCCTGGCAGACAACTCGGCTCCAGGCTCAACAAAATAGACAAACTGGGCTTCTATGCTGGAGATGCGCAGGTGCGGGGCATCGGCAGCCATGCGCGCCAGCAGGGAGTTGATGCGGAACCGCGACAGCGCCGACCTGCCCTCGAGTATGAGCGGCTCAATCCGGACCAATCCATTCTTCAGGGCTTCATCTGTGTCCATTCGCACTACCTTTCCTGATTCCGTCAACGGCCATGCCTCCGATGGCGCATGACCAAAGTAGTCATCTCAGAAAATCATGCCAACCGCCTGCTCGCCAACGCACGCCTGATCTCGTCAAGGAGTTCGCGCGCGGCCCGTTCAGGGTCGTCGGCCATCGTTACGGCCGAGACAACCGCGACGGTTCGCGCACCCTCTTCCACAAGGGCGGCAATGTGTTCCCTCTTGATTCCTCCCATGACAGTGAACGGGATGCTGGCCGCTGCACGAATCCGGCCAAGGCCCTCCAGCCCCAGGAACGCGCTGTCATGCACCTTCTTTGTCGTGGTCGGAAAGACCGGCCCGATATTGACATACGAAGCACCCTTCTGCTGGGCATCAATCACATCAGCAACCGAATGGGCGGACGCGCCTATCACAAGATCAGGGGCGATCCTCCTGGCCGCGTCAACCGGAACATCTCCGCGGCCCAGGTGTACCCCATCCGCCCCGCAGGCCAGCGCAATATCGACACGGTCATTGATGAGGAGAATGGCTCCGGCATCGCTGGTGAGCCTGCGCGCCTGCAGCGCAAGGCCAAACAAGTCCCGGTCACACATGCCCTTTTCGCGAAGCTGCACGAGGCGCACCCCGCCCGCGAGTGCGCAGCGAATAATGTCCAGCGTCGATCTGCCCCCGGATACTTCCTGGGACGTCACGAGATACAGGGCAGCATCGCAGAATACCCTCATGCGCCTGTCGTGCGATTCGGGATCACTGGAGTTGAGTTGTCCGGCCATAGGTTGCGTGGTGTTCCAAAACAATCAGTTGCTGGTCTTGTTTTCCCGCAGCCGTTTCAACTCATCGCGAAGCGCCGCCGCATCCTCATACCGTTCTGACTGGATGGCCTTTGCGAGTTTCTGCTCCAACAGTTCCACGGGAGAGTGTTTCTTGACCGGTTTTCGTTCGGCATCCGGCTCCACTGGCACCATGACGCCTGCTTCGTTCATTACATCGTCATTCACAAGAATAGGAGCTTCACACCTGAGGGCAAGGGCAATTGCATCGCTTGGCCTCGAATCAACCATCAGTTCATTGCCGCTGCGGAGGAGTACAAGTTTTGCGCGAAAAGTACCCTCGACCAGGCTGGATATCTCGGCACGGACAAGCCGTCCTCCAAGCTCCTCGATCACGGTCTTCATCAAGTCGTGGGTCAGCGGCCTCGGAAATGCCTGATCCTCCAGCATCAGGCCGATCGCGTACGCCTGCCCCTGGTCGACTTGAATGGGCAGAACCCTGGCATCACCGTCCCCCCTCAGCAGGACTATAAGCTCAACGTTGTTGTGGACAACGATGCGCTCGACTCTCACTTCAATCATGGCAGACTCCGCAGTCGGTCCCGGAAACACATTCCCTGCCGCTCAAAACACAGTTAAAGCGCAGCAGGACATCCCTCACCGGCAAATCAGACTCATACTAACTTACCCACATGCACTGATTAGTCAACAACAACCCGCAGGCTGGCGAGCTTGCACGCATGCAAAAAACTTTCGAGAAGTGCTTTACAGAAACCCCTCAAAACAATAATAATTGCGCCGAAAATGATAGCCATAAACTTTGACGCTCTTAAGGGGTTGGTTTCACGGCTCACGCCGAAACCCAATGACGTTCTGGGGCTGGATATTGCCCGGTCCGGCATAAAGGCCGTCAGGGTCCGACGCAATGCTGATGGCACCTTCGCGCTTGTCGCAGCAGACATTCTTCCCGGGGTTACGCTGCCAAAGAAGCCGGACGACGCGGTCGAGCCTGTCCCGGCACTCAAACTGCCCAAGAACCTCCTTGCGAAATATGCGGCACTCGCCGTTACCGGCGAAAACGCCATCGTCAAGCTCCTGAGTTTTCCCGGCCGGGCGGAAACCCTCGGGGCGGAGCTCGACGGAAAGGTCATGGACAGCATGGCCATGGAGAATCCGAACCTGTTCAGGGTGAACTACATGGTACTGACTGAAGGCCAGAGCAAGACGGAATGCCGCGCCCTGGCAGTTGCGGTACCCGAAGTGGAAGCGAAGAGCGCTGTTATGCTGCTGCCGTCCGGGCTCCCCACCCCCAACACGATTGAAGTCTCGGGACTTGCCGCGATGACGGCTTTTCTACAAAGCGCAGGCAGCAAAGAGTCGGACAGCGCGGTTGGGATGCTCGAATTCGGATCCGGCGCCAGTTTTTTCGCCGTTTTCAACAAAAAGGTTCCCGTCCTCATCCGCAAGTTTGATGTCGGCAGCGCCCATATCCTTGGAAAAGTGCAGGAATCACTCGGTGTGGACAGGGCAACTGCAGAGGGAATCCTGGCTGACGGTTCTTTTGACATTTCCCAGCAAATGGGCGACGTAATGGACGGTTTTGTGAAGCAGATCATGGTTTCCCGGGATTTCGTGGAACGCCGCGAGAACTGCCGGATAGCAAGGGTCTACGTCTCGGGAGGCGCGACGAAGTCCCGCGACTGGCTCACGGAGTTGAAGTCGGCGCTTGGCTATGATGTTTCGACATGGAATCCGTTTGATTCGCTCAAAGTGCCGGAAGGCGCGCTGACAGAGAACCTGAAGGGGCAGGAAAGCCGGTTCGCTGCCGCGGTTGGGGCGGCGCTTGCAACCCTGGCGGAGGCAAACCCGTGAACAGTCTCCGCGTGGACATAATCCTTGAATCGGAACGGCGCAGCGCAAGCCCCGTCAGCCTGAAGGCCGCGGCGAAGATTATAGGCGGACTTGTACTGACCCTGCTGGTGGCTGGAGTGCTGATTTACATTATTAATGCGCAATCTGCAAAGCGACGGCGGGCCGACATCGAACAGGATTGGGAGCGGACCAGCAAGATTGAGGCCAGGATAAGAGGGGACCAGAAGGACCTCGACTGGCTGAATGACGTGCACGCCGAGATCGAAGGCTGGAAGCAAGCACGAATGCTATGGCATCAACACCTTGCCGATTTCCAGGCCCTGGTTCCACCCAACATCCAGATCACCAGCTTTCAGGTGGACGAGCAGATCCCGACAACGGGAACAGGGGCCCGGCTCACTTCCATGCGCGCATTCACCCTGAATCTCCAGGGGCGGGCCGAAGGCGACAATCCGAGGGGCGCGGTGGACGGCTTCCTGACAGCACTCCGGCAGGGGGCGGGGTTCAGCAACCTGGTGGAAGAAGCCAAGGTCCTCAAAATAGACACCAACCCCCTGGATAAGACAAATCACAGGATTTTCACGATTCTAGTCAAGTATAAGGCCAGGAGCTTCTAATGGAGTTTCCAAAGGGAAAGAAGGAAAGGTTGCAGATAGCCGCGTTCGCCGGCGTCGTGGTGATTGGGGTGCTGTACGCCCTTGTTGCCTTTGTTGTACAGCCATACCGCGCTTCCTATGCTGAGGCCCTGACGAAGATCAGCACACTCGGCGATCAGCTCCAGGCAGCGAACACGTTCATCACAAAGAACAAGAACTCGAAGGAAAAGTGCGAGGAAATGCGATCCGTTCTGAGAGAGATCGACGCGGCTTACATCCTCAAGGACGAGTACGACAACTACAATATCAAGGCAATTGAGTACCTCACCAGCACCTTTGTTGTCCCGGGCGTTTCGCTTGATCCTCCGACCGACGGCCAGGCCTTTGTCATACCAAGGGGGCCGCGCAGCTCACTCAAGTCATTTGTCATCCCCATATCATGCAGGGTAACGGGCCGGCGCAGCTACGAGAACCTGCTTGAGCTCTTCAGGAAAATTGAGAAAAGCAATCCGTATATGTCGATCTCAAGAGTCAACATATCCGCAGCTCTTCCAGGGACCATGGCGCAAGCCGTAAGCTTCACGATATCCTGGCCGATCTGGGAGAATCCGAGCATTGCCACAAACTTCCTCGCAAGGGCGGACGCTTCCGAGAGTGAAACCAGCGCGCCTTCCACCGCATCAGGCAGAAAGGAGCATCGCTGATGAGGCTTCCATTGTTTCTCGGAACCGCAGCATGTGCGGTCTTTCTGTCGTCGGTCTCAGCGTACAGCCAGATGCCTCCTCCAATGGATGGGTTTGAGGGCTCTGTCCCGGAGGCGGAGTCCGTGCGTGCACCAGCTTCCAGCCGGTCCACCGGAGTCGTACCCGCGTACGCCGCGGCGACCGACGAGTGGCCTGAGCACAGAAACCCGTTCTGGCCCATCGGCCTTTCTAAAGCATCCTCACCCGGCAACACCAACAGAACGGCGGATGCAAGTGTTGAGACCGCACCCAGGAACGCTGTGGACTGGAAAGGCGCCACAAAATACGTGAAAGACAACGCCACGGTTTCTCTCATGGGACGGATTATTATTGTGGTGTTGGACGGCGAAATGTACGAGATTGGCCAGGTGCTGGAGGTTACCCTGAACGGTAACGTCTATGCTTTCAAGTTGTTGGGAGGCTCAGGAGAGATCAAGCTCGAACAGTTGCGGGTCCACCCCGCAGAGAAGAAGGCTGACGGGGTCGGTAACCAAGAAAACGACGGAGGATAAGATGAAAATGGCGAGATTGCCTGGAGTTCTCGGACTGGCCACAGCCCTTGCCGTGTTTCTCTGCGCCCCGGGATGCGAGGAGGGACCGAAAGAAGATGAGGCCACAAAATACTTCGAGAACGAGCCCCTCACATACACCAACGAGGACATATCGACCTACACTCTGAAGATTTGGGGTGGAAACACGATACTCGCAACGGATGGCCAGACGACTGTTTTCAAGGCGGCCGGCGGCACCCCGCCGTATCATTGGGATGTTCTGGATATTTCTCTTGGAACCATTCTCGAGAGCGACGACGACTCCGCCGTCTACCAGCGCAATGCTCCTGGCGACAACACCATAATCCTTGAGGACGACGAAGGTCACGTGACTTACTTTGCGGTGTCTCAGCCCTTGTGAGGGGCCAGTGGTACGTGCGGAGCAGCCGACTTGTTTTATCGCTTGAGAACGGTTTGCGGAACCGTGGTGCAGTGCGACCGGTTTGATGTGTCTTGTCTAAGGAACATATAGGAGAATGACAATGAAGCGAAGCAAAGCTGTTCACGCCGTGCTTATCTCATGCATGGCCATCATCGGTGCCAGCTTGGTGCAGGCCCAAGACGGCAGCGAAACAACGCCAGCCACCTCCCCTTCATCGTCCAAGGAAGACACCGGCGGCAACGGCTCGATGGCGCTCCAGATTCCTGCCGCCGGGCCGCAGAAGGAGGAACTCGTTTCGTTCAATGTTGTCGATACCGAGCTTGGGGAGATTGTGAAGACGTTCACCCGCCTGCCGGGCGTGAACATCGTCATCAGCAGCAATATCACGGGCAAAGTAACGGCAAGCCTGCAGAATGTCCCCTGGAAGAGCGCCCTCGACGCCAT
>JBAXKQ010000076.1:0-13970 GCA_037135275.1 bacterium | reverse complement strand
GCACCAGCAGTGCCGGGGAGTCAGCCGGCAACCTGATCGGTTCCCTGCCATTCCCGTGGTAAAGCTCTTCCTGCTGCTTTGCAAGGCCAGCAACTGGAATGTGCCCCATACCGGCTTCTGCCAGCGCATTCTCCGCAGCCCGCAGCTGGCCCAGTCCTCCGTCCACAAGCACGAGGTCCGGCAGTCCGACCGTCGACCGCTCGTCATTCTTCACGGATCGCGATACCGCTTCAGCCATCATTGCAGGGTCATCGGCGCCGGTCACCGTCTTGATACGGAACCGCCTGTACCTGTTCTTGTGAGGCATCCCGTCCAGTGCACACACCATGCTTGCCACGGCGAGGGTGCCTGAGATGTTGGAGATGTCGTAGGCCTCTATGACCCTAGGCGGCCCGGCCAGACCGAGGACCTTGGCAAGCTCCGCCGTCCCCCGCCCTGCGGCATCCCGCTTCATCTTCGGCGTACCCAGGACCCTGGCTGCACGCTCAACTGTTTCCCTGAGCCGCAGGTATGTATCACGAAGGCCGGCAGCCTTTTCAAAGTCAAGGGCGCATGCCGCTTCCTCCATCTTCTGCCGCAGCTCAGCAATGTACTCGGGCTTCTCTCCCCTGAGGAATGCGCAGGCCGTGGCAACCCGGCCGGCATACTCCTCGCGGCCGATCCTGCCAACGCACGGGGCAGAGCAGTACCTGACGACGTCGTTGATGCAATGGTCGTGGTCCTTCACGGTAGGAATCACCGATCGGCACTTGCGCAGGCCAAAACGCTTCTCGATGAAATCAAGGGCCGCCCTCGCCCCGGGGGCGGACGCATACGGTCCGTGATACCCGCACCCATCGTCACGCCTGATACGGCACAACTCGAAGCGTGGAAATGCCTGCCGCAAATCAACCCTGAGCAGCAGAAACCGCTTGTCGTCCTTGAAATCCACGTTGTACCGCGGGCGGTAATCCTTGATCAACTGGCCCTCGGTCAGAACGGCCTCAGCCTCGGTCCGCGTAACTATGATTTCGAGGTCAGCCACACTCCTGACCAGGCCGCGCAGCTTGGGATCGGCCCGCCTGAGCGTTGCATTCCGGAAGTAGGATCCGACGCGCTTCCGCAGCGAGGCTGCCTTGCCGACATAGATTATCGCGCCGCGTCTGTCGCGCATGAGATAGCAGCCGGGCTTGTCAGGCAGCTCGCGCAGCCGGGACTGGACTCTGGGATGAATTTCCATGGCTCACACGATGTCTGGCGGACCCGCCGCGACGCAATGGCTTGTGTCGCACTGCCGGCCGGCGTATGAAAATGCCCTGTGGCGATCCTCTTGCCTGCTACCGGCACCGCAACCTTCCACACTCTTAGCTTTTCACTCTCAATTCCTCAATCACCCTGCTGCACTACGCACGAATACGAAGTACAGGACCAGCAGCACTCCCATCACATACATGAGCCAACTTGCCTCACGCGCGCGGCCACTGAACAGCTTTACCACAGGATATGCAATGAAACCCAGTGCAATGCCGTCCGAGATCGAGTAGCAGAGCGGTATGCCCAGCATCACAAGGAAGGCAGGAACAGATTCGCTGTAGTCCGACCAGTTCACTTTCAACACGTTGCCGACCATCATCGCACCCACCAGCACAAGCGCCGGCGCGGTAATGGCTGAGTAGCTTGCGATCATCCCGACAAGCGGGCTAAAGAACAGCGCAAGCAGGAAAAGGGCAGCCGTGGTCAAGGCCGTCAGGCCGGTCCGGCCACCATGCTCCACCCCAGCGCAGCTCTCGATATAGCTTGTGGTCGTGCTTGTTCCCAGCATTGCCCCGGCGATAGTGCCCACCTGATCGGCAAGCATGACCTTGCCCGCGCGCGGCAGCTTATTGTCCTTCACAAAACCCGCCTGCTCGGCGACGCCTATCATGGTGCCGATGGTGTCGAACACATCCATGAAGAGAAACATGATGATGAACGGTATCATGGCTGGAAGAATCGCATTGACCAGATCCATCTTCATGAACACAGGCGCAACGGACGGCGGCATTGAGATGATCTGTGTATCGATAATGAACCTGGTCATCAGCTTCGATTCTGCAACCATCGGCATGGCCGCAAGCTGCGGAATGTGCGGCAGAATGAGTTTCAGTGATATGGACAGGACCGTCGCGCCGAGAATACCCCACAGGATCGACCCTCGCACCCGCCGGGTGTGAAGAATGGCCGTCAGCAGGAGGCCGAAGAAAAAGACGCACAAGTCCGGCGATGCGAAATGCGTGTTCAGTTTGACCAGCGTCCCGCTCACGAGCACCGGCGGGGTAACAGGCACAATGCTCGCGGCAGTAACAATGAGGCCGGCATTCTGGAGCCCGATGAATGCAATGAAAAGGCCGATGCCTACGGCTATGCCGTTCTTGAGGCTGGGACTGATGGCGTCAAGCATTCGCTCACGTATTCCGAGAAAATACAGGATGAAGAACAGAACACCTGATATGAAGACAACGCCCAGGGCAATCTGCCAGGCCACCGCTCCACCGGATTTGACAATGGGCAGCGTCCCAGCCGCGGCAATGACCGATAGCACAAAGAAGAAGTTCTCACCCATGCCGGGGGCAAGCGCGATCGGGTAGTTGGCGTAGACAGCCATGATCACCGTTGCAAGCGCTGCGGCCAGGCACGTGGCAACCATGACTGCGTCCCGGTCCATCCCGGTAGGGCTGCCGAACATGTCGCCCGACAACACCGCCGGCTGGACAAAGATGATGTACGACATCGTCAGGAAAGTGATCAGGCCAGCAACAAGCTCGGTGCGGATATTCGTGCCATGCTCTGGCAATTTGAAGAAGTAGTTTAAGAACCTGCGCATTTCCCCCCTCCCCTCAAAAAAATGCGGCAATCACCACTGCGCCATCCATTCAGGTTCCCATCCTAATTGCTCCCGGTCACGAATGCGAGTTCGATCTGAGAATCCAGTCGCCAGTGCCGCCGGAACAGCGTCCGCCAGCCGTTCACACACAGCGACAGGAGGACAATCGAGAGCTGGCCATACAATGCTCATTGGCGTGGCAAGGTAGGGCGCGCGGCGAACACACCGGCCATCCGCCGGTTGATCCTACACCTTGAGCGCGATTCTCGGTATGCCCAGTCGCCGTCGCTTGCTCTCGCCCGGCAGCAGGTTTTCCTTGCGTGCAGGCAACTCGCTTCGGGCGTTCCTGATGCCATTCTTCAGGAACAATGCCGTTCCCAGCGCTATACTGTGCTTACCGAACCTGCCGTTGACATCATCTATGGCCCGGGTCGCGTTATCGAGTTTTTCAATCTGCAGCCTGTCTTCAAACAGGTCCATCTGTTCAGAATCTTCAGGGCTGAGCCTGCTCAAATGCACCATCGCACTCCGGTATTCCGCGCCGGCCGTGAATATCCGGCAGAAAAGCTCCCTGACCAGGGGAATCGCCTCCTGGGTGGCAGATGTGGACCGGTTGAGCCTGGCCTCAAGCCACTCCTCATCGTAATTGCCGCGACGCAGCATTACCCCGATAACCAGCGCCCTGAGCTTGTGCCTTCTGAGCTTGATAAATGCCGATTCAACATTCCGGACAAGCTTGGCATAAACAAAATCACGGTCGCGCGACGGCGCGTCAAATGTTTTGGTCTTGCTTATGGTTGCCTGTGGCGCCGGATCGTCCGTCCGCACCTGGAATGCAGGAATTCCACGCAGTTCGTTCCAGATATCACGGCCCGGCTTATGCAGAAGCTCCGAGACCCACCGCTCAGGCCTGCTCGCAAATTCCAGCGCAGTCCGGACGCCGAACTTGTTGAGGAGTTGCTTTCCGCCGGGGCCGATTCCCCAGACATCCTCCACGGGTATATCTCTCAGGAACAGGTGTATTTTGGTTCCAGGGACCACGGTGAGCCCATCCGGTTTATTCATGGCTGATGCCAGTTTTGCCAGACTCTTGGATACACTGAGGCCAATTGAGACTGTGATATCCAGTTCATTCCGGACATCCTGCCTGATGCGCGTGGCGATCTCTTCGTAGGAGGTACGGAACACCCTGCGCATACCGGTAAGATCGGCGAACACTTCATCGATCGACGACTCCTCCACCATCGGGGTATATCGCCTCACAATGTTGAACATCCGCATGGAGTATATGCTGTACGTTTCATAGTCGCTGGGGAGTACGACCAGCTCCGGGCATATCCTCCTTGCCTCGCGCAGGGACAGGCCGCGCTTTACGCCCACTGCCTTGGCTTCGTAGCTGGCACAGGCAATGATCCCGCGTTCCTTGCCGGTAACCACCGGCTTACCCTTGAGCAACGGGTTTACCGACTGTTCCACCGATGTAAAGAAGGCATCGGCATCCATGTGGATGATGGCTCCCGGAAATGGGTAGAGCATAAGCGGTACATCGTCCTGGCGCCTGGCGGCACTATGTATCCCCGTACTCATAGGGAATACAGTAACAGAACTTTCGTTCCTTCACCAGCCAAAAGACAAGCAAGATAGCCTCGAAGGGATAACTTTACAGGGAACGCAACAGGCGCAAAGGAAAGAGGCCCGTTGTGCCCGCCGGCCATCTCCAGGAAACAGGCTTGTACCAGCGATATTTCAAGTCTGGGGGCGCAGGTCGCCACGCCCGATCGACGCCATGGCCTGCGTGACATCACTATCCTGGATTGTCTTGCGCCGATCGGCTGCGGCGCACTGACCCGCCGCCTGCCCCAACCGGCGCAGGAAAGCTTCAGCCTCTGCAATCGCAAGATCCAGCGCGCTCCCGCCCACCCGCATACCACCCGAAGACTCAACCAGCAACCGCTTCACCGGTGCGCTTGACAGTTCCGACATGGCATCCTCCCCACTGTTCTATTTAGCTACTTCATCAACTGGTTGGCAGAAATGATCGGCATCAGCACCGCCAGCGCAACCAGCAGAACGAATACACCAAGAATGAGAATTACCACAGGTTCAAGCAGGCCGAGGCTTCGCGTTATGAATCGAAGCCACTGCCGCTGGTAACGTTCACCGGCATTCTGGAGCAGATGTTCAAGGTTCCCTCCCGCCTCTCCCGCCTGTATCCATCCAGGCAGTGTCTCTGACAGTGGCGGGATCTTTCTGACGGCATCGGCAAGGCTGCCGCCGTGGCGCACCGACTCCGCTGCGGCGACAGCAAGGTTCTCCACCCATGCGTTCCCGGTAGCGCGACCGGCCAACTGCAGGCCGTCGACCAGCGGAACTCCACCGTGCATCAGGATAGCCAGAGTGCGGGAGAATCGGAGATTGACCATGATTGTAGCCCCGCGTCGAACAAGCGGCAGCGTAAATACGCGGCGGTCGAGATCCATCCGCAACGCAGGATCGTGCCTCATCCGGCTTCGCAGGCGCAGGGCTATCAAACCAAGAACAAGAGCGAACGGCAGGCCGCAGACTGCCAGAACCTTGCCCGCCCCCATCATGATCCTCGTGATCGCGGGCATGGTGATGTGCATCTCTGAAAGAACCGTCTCGGTCTGCGGCAGCACAAACACGAACACCCCCGTGGCTACAACCAGCGCCACAACCACGACCACGGCAGGGTACAGCAACGCGGTGCGGACACGATCCTTCACCGATTGTTGTTCCTCGACGAATGACGCCAGGCTGTCAAGCGCGTCACCAAGCGTACCGGACCGTTCGCCGACCGCAATCAAGGCCTTCTCCAGCACGCTGACGGTTTCACTGGCCTTCTCCATCGCCTCCGCAAGGGACTGGCCCTCGCGGATGCTGTCCCTGACGCGTGCCAGGATACCTGATGCCTCCTCCAGCTCGGGAGAATCAATCAGGATATCCAGCGCCTTGACAACCGGCAGTCCAGCACGCAACAGCGCACCGAGTTCGCGGTATATGACGGCCCTGTTGTCAAGTGACAGCCCGTTCGGGCGGAAAAGACGTCGCCTGGCCTTATGGTCTCCGGCCGGCGCAATGCGCTCTACAAGTATGCCGCTCCTGGAGAGCTTCTCGCGCGCATCCTTGAGATCAAGGGCCTCAATAAGCCCTCTCCTCGCTTTTCCCTTAAGGTCAAGACCTCTGTAGTCAAACGTGTTCAATCTGGCGATTCCCGGATTCTAGGCCACGCTGCCGGCATGTCCCAGGACATGAATGATCTCTGCGAGACTGGTGTTACCGTCAAGAGCCTTTGAAATGGCATCACTCATAAGATTCTTCATGCCGGCGTCGCGGGCGATGCGCCTGATTTCGTCGATGCTTCCCCGCCCGAGCCGTATGCATTCCTGGATGGCGGAATCGACCACTATCAGTTCGTAGATGCCGAGCCTACCCTTGTAGCCGCCAAGGCATTCCGGACACCCAACCGCCTTCCAGACCGGCCGTCCCCCAAGGATCGCGGCGTGCTCGCCGAGGGCCTTTATCTCCATATCGGTCGGCCTGGCTTGTACCCTGCATGCCGGGCAGAGTCTCCTCACAAGCCGCTGTGCCAGCACACCGCGGAGCGATGCAGCCAGCAGGTAGGGTTCAACACCAACATCAGTCATACGCACCACGGCGCTTGCGGCGTCGTTCGTATGCAGGGTGGTGAAGACGAGGTGACCGGTGAGGGAGGAGCGCGCTGCGGTCTCGGCGGTTTCGGCATCACGTGTTTCGCCGACGAGGATGACATCCGGATCCTGCCTCAACACGTGTCTGAGCCCGCTCGCAAAGGTCAGCCCGATTTTCGGTTTCACCTGGATCTGGCCAATGCCCGGAATCTGATACTCTATCGGATCCTCAATAGTCATGATATTGAGAGAGTCGCGATCGAGCTGGCAGATGGCGGCGTACAGCGTGGTGGTCTTTCCGCTGCCGGTCGGACCTGTAACAAGTATGAGGCCGTACGTCTGCGTCAAGAGTCCGGCAAAACCCTCCATGACATGTGACGACATGCCGAGCGCCGTCATGGGTAGAAGAGCCGACGCCCTGTCGAGCAGGCGCAAAACGACACGTTCACCCTCTGCAACCGGCACAGTCGAAACCCGGATATCAATCTCGCGCTCCCCCACCCTGACACGCGCCATGCCGTCCTGTGGCAGCCGTTTCTCGGCAATGTCCATGTGAGCCATCACCTTGAGTCTTGAGACGAGGGCCAGTTCCATGTGCTTGGGAGGTGAGGATTGCTCGTACAGCATACCGTCTATCCGGTAGCGGATGCGCAGCCTTGACTCAAACGGTTCAAAATGTATGTCCGAAGCACGCCCCTTCATGGCCTCCAGGAGAATCAGGTTGATGAGCCGCGTCACCGGAGCCTCGCCGGCAATCTGGAGCAAATCCTCGCTTCTCACCACAGAAACCGGTTTCCCGGCCTCGTCAGGCGCCGACATATCCTTCAGGAATTCCTCGGGTGAATCCTGACGTTTGAAGAAACAGCGCTCAATACCTTTCAGGATGGCCGCCCGGGGGGCAACCACCGGCCGCAATTCCTCGCCAAGCAACATCGCAAGATTTTCTTGTTCCGTGATATTGGAAGGGGATGCGGTCAACACACACAGTTCGCCGTCGATACGCACCGGGAGCAGGCAATGGGTACGCGCCCAGTCTACCGGCAATCTCGACACCAGTCCGCTATCGAGCATTTCATCAGCGACTTCAGACAGGTGCTGCAGGCCATATGTATCGGCAAGCGGCTTGGAATCATCGGGACCAGACGACGGCGAGTCGTCGAATGAAGAATCCGCATTGGATGTCATGATTATGCACCGGCCTACTCGGGCTGGATGACGCCTGTCAAGTTCGTGGAGTTCAAGCCAGTCCTGTCCTTCCACTCATTCGTCCACCTGTCTGCAGTTTCTGCATCGTTGATTACGTGCGGCGTGACGAACACGAGGAGATTGGTCTTCTCCACACCCTCTATTGTGCGCCTGAAAAGCCAGCCGATTATCGGAATGGACCCCAGTATGGGCACTTTCCTCACGGTCGACGTCCTGTCCTGTCGCATGAGCCCGCTCAATACAAGGGTGCGGCCATCCGGAACGGTAACCGTGGTGGACACCTCGCGGTGCGCGATGGTGGGTGCCAGGCCATCGGCAAGGTTGCCAGGGTCGATGATGGCCTCGATCGTCGGGTTAAGCATCATCGTGACCTCCCCGCCCGGATTGACGTGCGGGGTTAGTTTCAGCTTTATGCCGACATCCACGCGATCGATGTTCTGGATGACCTGAAGGTTGGACGCCGCCCCCTGGACGGTGGATTTCAGCATGGGGATGTTATTCACGATGCTCGCCATGGCTTCCTTGTTGTTCTGCGCGAGCAGCGGAATCCTCGAGAGAATGTTGAACTTGCCCCTCTGCTGGATGGCGTTCAGGTTCAGCATGAGGGGGTACGCAGCATCGATCGAGCCATCCGACCCCTTGATACCCTTTGCAAGCCCGACCGTAATCCCGTTGGGGAACAGTCCAGTCTGGATTGCGCTCATGAGCGAATTGGCATCCTGACCAACTGTCATCCCGCCCACAACAAGGTCCTGCCCGGCCGACGACGGGCTCCCCATCGCCACCACGTCCAATCCGAAGTCATCATTGTCCTTCGCGCTGACCTCGGCAATCATGATCTCGATGAGGACCTGCTTCGGGCTGGTATCCAGATCCTCCACGAGTTGCTTCACCAGCTCAAAGTCCCTGGGCATTGCGTCAACCAGCAGGGCGTTGTTGGCCATGTGCGGCTCAATGGAAATGCCCTGCTGTGCGCCACCACTGCTGCTTGATAGGGAAACAGACACGCCACCGGGTTGCGAGGTGGTAGCCCGCTTGCCCAGAAGTGAGTTCATGGTCTTGGCGGCCTCGTCAGCGGCAATATACTTGAGGAAGATCGCGCCAAACCGTCCGCGGCCGGATGGTGTATCCACATCCATCAGGGCCACGATCCTCTTCAGCTCCGCGATCTGCTCGTTGCTGCCCACAAGGACAAGGCTGTTCGAATGCGGCGAAGGAACAATCACCGCCGGCCGGCCGGCGTCAAGAGGCGAGCCCGATTCAGCCCGAGCTGCAGCGTCCGCCGTCCCTCTGGAGTAGCGGGCCATGCGGGCCCGCTCATCCGCGCCACCCGACATGGCCTTAGTGAGCTGGCTTGCGACATCATCTGCGGAGGCAAATTTCAACACCACCACCTCCGTAACCCTTGTCGTGCCCTGCTTGTCAACCTCCAGGACGATACGCTCAATGCGCCTCAATGATTCGGCCACGTCGGTAACAATGAGGTAGTTGGTCGTCTCTATGGCCCCGATCGCGCCTTCTTTGCCCTGGCGCACCTTCGATTCCAGCAGTTTTCTCAGCTCACCGGCGTTCGCATACTGAAGCCGGAAGATCTTTGTGAAGACCCCCTGTTCCGGGATCTTTTCGTCTGGCCCCACCACGGGCGCCGCCGTTGTCGGGCGGGGCCCCATTGCGATGACGCGGTACAAACTGTCCTGCTCCTGCACCACAGAACATCCGGCGGATTCCAGCACTGATATGAAGACCGGGAAGACGTCTGACACCGGGATCTTCGGAAAGACCATGGTGATTTTCCCGTCGACGTTCTGGTCGACGACCATGCGTTTGCCCGTCATGTCGCCAACCAGCTTCACGAAACTACGCACTTCGACCTGGTCGAAGCTGAAGTTGATCTGACCGTTGACGGCGGAGACGACCTCCTGGCCTGGGCAGACTGGAATGCGCAGCGCGGCGGTGGCACACAGGATAGCGAGAAGCACTCTCCCTGACATATACGCCCCCAGATGCTTTCTTCTGAAACAGGCTGCACGCGCCGGAAATGCGGCTACTTGGTGATGCCGCGTTCCGAAGACTCAATGAAAAGTAGCAGGTGTTCTATTTCCGGGCAAGACTGCAGTTCGGCCCGTATTTTCACCAGTGCCTGTGACGTGGAGAGCTCCTCACGGAAAAGTATGCGGTAGGCGTCTTTCAGCCTGTCACGCACATCTGCCTGGATATCTCTGCGCTTGAGGCCGACGCTGTTCAGCCCGCGGGCAACCGCCGGGTTGCCTTCAACGATGAAGAATGGCGGTACATCCTGGGCAATACGCGTGAACCCGCCCACGAACGCCATCTTGCCGATTCGTACAAACTGGTGGACACCGACCATGCCGCCCATGCCGACATCGTCCTCAACGGTAACGTGACCGGCCAACTGGGTGCAATTAGACATTATGACACCGTTACCCACTTTGCATTCGTGGGCGATATGGCAATAGGCCAGTATGGTGCAATCGTTGCCAACCTTGGTTGTCTCACCCTCTATGGTGCTGGAGTGGACAGTCACGTATTCCCGCAGGGTCGTTCGCTCCCCGATCGACACAAACGTCCTGGCACCGGCGTACTTCAGATCCTGAGTCATGGTTCCGATGCAGGCAAAGGGGAATATGGAGCAATCCGCCCCTATTGTGGTGTTGCCCTCAACAACGACGTGCCCGGCAAGCTTCACCCTGTCGCCCAGCGTCACCGCCGGCCCAACAATGCTGTACGGGCCGATCTCGACATCCGCACCCAACCTGGCGTTACGGTCGACAACCGCTGTGGGATGAATGACGCTCATATCACGCTGGCTTTCTCGTCAGTGATCATCATAAGCAACTCCGCCTCGGCTGATACCGCGCCGTTGACCGTGGCAACGGCCTTCACTTTCGCAAAATTGGCCTTGTACTTGAGGAATGTGATCTCCATGCGGAGCTGATCGCCCGGCTTGACCACCTTCCTGAACCTTGCGTTGTCGATGCCGAGGAAGTACGGGATCTTCCCGGACAGATCCTCTTTCCTGTGGATCATAATGAGCCTGGTCATGAGAATGCCAGCCGTCTGCGCCATCGCCTCGATCTGGAGAACGCCAGGCATGATGGGCGATCCCGGGAAATGACCGGAGAGATACTGGTCCCCGGCGGATACGTTCTTGATCCCGACGATACGCGTGGCGTCATCGCACTCGATGATCTGGTCGACAAGAAGCATCGGGTAACGATGAGGGAGGACCTTCATTATTTCATCTGTATTGAGTGTTGTCACACGCACCACCTTCCATTTGCGCACGTTCCCGGGGCCCCCTGGCAAGATCGACATGCCCGGACCGCCAGTCGCCATGCATTCTGTTTGCTACTTCCTCTTCCTCTTTCCGCTTGTCCAGAAATCGTCCCCGGGCCCCTTCACACTCTGGAGGATCATCTTCACGTTGGCAACCGGCACGATGGCCATAGCCTTGGTGCAGATGCACCGCTCGTCATCGGAGATCCACATATTCAGCGAACCTTTTCGCACAAACACTTCCCCGAACATAGCCTTGGGTTCCAGCTCCAGGCAGCGCACTTCGCCGAAATGGGAGAGATACACATCCTCGTGCTCCCGGCCCGCCACCGTGACCGAATACATTTTGGCATCGAAAAGAATACGACAAGTATTAGTCGTGCCAACCTTAATCCCGCCCGACCTCATGAAGTACATGAAGGAGAGCACATCACGCGTATCGGCTTCTATTTCAACCGTCTTCGGCGCTCTTTCCTTGTCGGCGCGCACCGTTTTGCATGTGGCCGTGCCAGCCTTATGATCAAAGACTATCGCGTCGTCGCGAACCTTCTTCCCTTCCCTGATACGCTGGGTGAACCGCACCGGCAGGAATGTTTCAGGGTCAACAATACTCTCAAGGTTGTCATTGACAGCAAAGACGGTGGAAATGACCCTCGACGACTGGGCGACAAACTTGATCGCCAGAAGCCTTCGCCCGTCCTCCTCAACCCATTCCGTCCATAGCCTGGCCTCGCCGACGGACAGCAGCCCCCAGTAGCCTTTGTAGACCAGTTCCTCACCGACCGGAAACCACAAACCGTTCGTATCGGCCGCCACCCAATTTGTCTTGGCCTGAGCCGGCAGAGAGGCCAACAGCACCCAGCAAACCACCAGCAGCATCGCGCCAGTGAAACGCATCCTCATCGCCTCAATCAGTACCGGTACCTGTCGGACTTGTATGGTCCGGCCGGGTCAACATCCAGGTACTTGGCCTGTTCTGGCGTGAGTACTTCCAGCTTGATTCCGAGCTTGTCAAGGTGCAGACGGGCAACGCGTTCGTCGAGTTCTTTCGGAAGGAGGTGGACCCCTATCGGGTACTTCTTCTCCTTGGTGAACAGCTCGATCTGCGCAAGGACCTGGTTGCAGAAGCTGTTCGACATGACAAAACTCGGGTGACCGGTAGCGCAGCCAAGGTTGACGAGCCGCCCTTTCGCAAGGACAATGATGCTCTTCCCGTCGGGAAGCGTAACCTTGTCAACCTGGGGCTTGATCTCGGTCCACTTGTATTTCTCAATCGCGGAGATGTTTATCTCGCTGTCAAAGTGCCCGATGTTGCAGATAATGGCCATGTTCTTCATGCTGCGCATATGCATCAGGGTGATCACATTGCAGCAACCGGTCGCAGTGACGAAGACGTCGCCGATCTTGGCGGCATCGTTCATCGTCATGACTTCATATCCTTCCATGGAAGCCTGCAACGCGCAGATCGGATCCACCTCCGTCACCACCACGCGTGAGCCCTGTCCCTTCAGCGACTGGCAGCACCCCTTGCCGACATCTCCGTACCCCGCCACCACCGCCACCTTGCCGGCCAGCATGACATCAGTCGCCCGCATGATGCCGTCAACCACCGAGTGCCTGCAGCCGTAGATGTTGTCGAACTTCGACTTCGTCACGGAATCGTTGACATTGAACGTGGGGAAGAGAAGTTCGCCGGCTTTGTCCATCTGGTACAAACGCTTCACTCCGGTGGTCGTCTCTTCGGAAACACCACGTATGAACGGCACCATGCGGTGGAACCGCTCGGGGTCGCGCATCAGTGATCGCCTGATGACTGCGTACAGAATCGCCTCATCGCGGCTCTCGGGCTTTGCCTCGAGAACCTCCGGATTCTCCTCCGCCTTGTACCCGAGATGAACCAGGAGCGTCGCATCGCCGCCGTCATCGACAATGAGGTCGGGACCAGCACCACCACCCCAGTCAAGAATCCTGTCCGTGTACTCCCAGTACTGCTCCAGCGTTTCGCCCTTTGTAGCAAAGATGGGCGTCCCGCGGTCAGCCAGAGCGGCCGCAGCGTGGTCTTGCGTGGAATAGATGTTGCAGCTTGCCCAGCGGATTGAGGCCCCGAGGCTCTGAAGGGTCTCGATGAGAACAGCCGTCTGGATCGTCATGTGCAGCGATCCCGAAATCCGTGCTCCCCTCAAAGGCTGTTGCTTCCTCATCTCCGACCTGAGAGCCATGAGCCCCGGCATTTCTATCTCGGCGAGGTCTATTTCCTTCCTGCCCCACTCGGCAAGGCCAAGATCTTTTACCGCGTAATCACGGCCACTCTTTGCAGAACCACGTTTTTTAGACTTTGCCATCTCGAATCCTTCCCGCGAGTTTATTCAAATTCCGCAACCACCAAACAGTCTTGAAGAGCTATACTTCCGACAACAGCGCATTCACCCTGTCCGTGCGCTCCCACGTGAAGTTTCCAAGTTCGGCAGCCCTGCCGAAATGGCCGTAGGCCGACGTGGGTTCATAGATCGGACGCAGGAGCTTGAGGTCGGCAATGATCTCAGCCGGCTTCAGGCCGAAAACCTTGCGCAGGGCATGCTCTATCCTCGCCTCAGGCACCTTGCCTGTGCCGAATGTCTCAACCATCAGTGAGACGGGCTCCGCGTAGCCGATGGCATAGGCGAGTTGCACTTCGCAACGTTCCGCAAGCTTGGCCGCGACGATGTTCTTGGCAATGTACCGCGCCATGTACGCCGCACTGCGGTCAACCTTGGATGGGTCCTTGCCCGAGAACGCACCGCCTCCGTGCCTGCCCATTCCACCATACGAGTCGACTATGATCTTGCGACCGGTAACGCCGGAATCACCCTGGGGGCCGCCTATGACAAACCTGCCGGTCGGATTGATGAAGAAGCGCGTCGTCGATCGCAGAAGCTTGGCCGGGATGTTCTTCTTGATGACTTCCTCCAGAATACCAT
>JBAXKQ010000075.1:0-13983 GCA_037135275.1 bacterium | reverse complement strand
TCATGGTGTTCGGGAACGCCGAGTTCTCGGAGTCCACCACGGCGTCCGCCGGAATAGGATGCGGGCGCGGCATCTCGTCGGCGACGAATGCCATGGCGGAACGCGTTGAGGTTGACGGTGCGCTCGGGTCATTCTCCCTCCGGACCGAGATCTGGAAGGACCTGGTCTTCAAGGCAACGTACACCAGGGCAATCCGCGCAGGGTTCAACGACCCGGTCGAGACGGCTGATACGCTGGAGGGCAAGCTCAGTTGGACCGATGAGGTCGTGTCGCTGGGTCTTTCTTCGGCCGTGGACTCTGTCGACGTGGCGGCGGTGGATGCTACCGACTATCGCGATTGGCGGAGCTCCTTCGAGTTTTCCTGCCTGCTGGCCACCGATCTGACTGTTGGATATTCCTCCAGTTACATCGTGCGTGCTGTCAAGGTGCCTGCGGCCTTTGACACGGCCGGTCTGGCCTCCGAGCTGGTGAACAATTACTCGACGTGGATCAACAGTGTACGCTGTTCACTGGAGCTGATGGAGAATCTCACCGCCGGCGCATACGCGGACTATGTGCTCCGTGACAGCGCCGCGGATGGCCTCAAGTACCACCGCTTCAATATTGGTGCGAACCTGATCTATTCATTTGAGTACTGAGCCGGTTACCTGAGCAGTGGGCAGATCCGGGGCGCAATCAGCCATCAGTTCCCAAAACACGTGCATGTAGTCTGGTCGCTGCCGCACGGCGCCGTGCCAGGGGCAGAGGGAGCGGTCCGGCAATCGTCCAGCCGGGGCTCGGGCGGCGGCGGGGCTCCTCATCGCGCTTGACCGTACATCACCGTTCCAGCATCATTCGCGGAATGGAGAAGGGAAACAACGAATTGGCGGTCCGCGGGAAGGGGCGAGCCGCCGGGCGTGAGGTGCCGAAACAGAGCGCCGGGAACGAGGCGCTTCAGGCGTTGAAGCGGTTGTTTGATGTCGATTTCATCTATGAGTGGGCGACGCTCCTGCTCATTCCTGCCTACGCAATCAGCACGGTCTTCCGCAGCCAGATCATAGTCATCTACGCGATCCTTTTCGTCCTGAAGGTGTGGAAGGACGGATACCGGAAGTGCGGGCTGGAGCTCGTCTTTGTCATTGCCATACTGGGGCTCGCAGCCAGCTATATCGGGTCATGGCAATCGGAGGTATTGAAGAACGTCTTCCAGGTCGCAAAGATCATATGCCTGCCGATACTGATGTCGCAGTATCGCCCGGTTCGCGGCCTTGAGGGCAAACTCGCTATTGTGTTCACAGGCCTTGCCGTGTACGGCGTTGCGCGCATGCAGTTGGCGCCGCTGGTTACAGGCTATGCCATGGACCGGCCATACTGCTTTTCCGATTTCTTCATGCATTCGTCGGTAATCGCCTTCTCGGGCTATCTCTTCTTCCTCGTCATGTTGATCAGGCGCGAGGGCTGGAAGTGGAAGGCGTTGAGTGCGCTGAATGTCATCCTGTTCACCTACCTCATCGTCCTGCACAACGTCAGGGCATCGTATCTTGCCTTCATGGTCATCACGCCGCTTGTCCTGCTTCTTGAGTTCAGGCGACAGGCGCTCATAGGCATAGGAAGCCTGTGTCTTTGCGCGGTGGTTCTTACGCTCGGCCTCCACATGCTGCGCCCGGAACTGGCAGGAAACACCGTGGCGAGGGTCAGGTCCATAGTTGATACTGGACACGGCAGCAACCAGGGGCGCCTGGTGATCTGGAAGAAAGCTCTCCAGGTGTTTGCGGGGGATCCAGTCAACGGCATCGGCTACCGGTGCTTCAACCGGCGGCACGTCGTCCTGGGCAACACCGAACGCGAGCCCGACTTCTGGCATGCGCACAATGAATTCCTGCAGCTTCTTGCCGAGACTGGCCTGGTGGGGGTTGTCGCCTGGCTGGCGTTCAAGCTCAGGTTGCTCCTGCTCTTCTTCAGGGAGCGGCGGCAGGCGATTGGCGCTTTCATGATGTACCTCCTCCTTGCCTTCGAGATTCACAATATCTTTGAGTGCTACATATATGAGCGCATAATCTACATCTACATCTTTGTCCTGTTCGGCCTGGGCGTGAACCAGGTGCTTGGCACGCGAAGGGCAGAGCAGGAAGCCGTGAGGTAGAAATGCAGGATCTAGAGCAAATCAAGGTCAGTGTTGTGGTCCCGTTCCACAACGCGGATGGATACCTCGCGCAGGCATTGGAAAGCATTGCCGCGTCTTCGCACCGGAATATCGAAGTCATCCTGATCAACGACGGCAGTACGGACGGCGGCGGTGTCACGGCAAAGATGGTTGCCGCCAGGGACTCGCGGTTCACTTACCTGGCGAACGAGAGCAACAGGCGCGTTTCATTCTGCAGGAACGTGGGCCTGCGGGAGGCGACTGGCGATTTCATCCTGTTCGTGGACAGTGACGACAGGATCTCGGCGGACTGGATACAGAACCTGCTTAGGACTGCAGTTGCCGAGGGCGCCGACGTCGTAATAGGGAAGGCGAAGCGGTGCCGGGCTGACTCTGTCGCCGACTACGACATGAAGGGGCTCACCAGGCGCGGGGCACTGGCGTTCGGCGACATCGTTTTCAAGGACAATGCCGTCCTCTGGAACAAGCTCTACTCGGCCTCCATCGTGCGCCGGTGGGGGATACGCTTTGACGAGGACCTGTGGATCGGGGAAGACCTGGTCTTCAACTACCTGGTGCTGGGGCGGGCAAAGCGGATTTACTACAGCGGTGAGGGGTTCTACTACTACCGCGCAGACAGCCCGTCATCCATCATGCGAAGCAGCACTCCTGCGACGCGCATCCGGAACCTTTCCCGGGTATTGAGCCTCCTTGTTGAGTGCTCGCTGACGATTGAAACAAAGAACCCCGGGGTCCTCAAGAAGGTTGCGAAGGACATCCTGGTCAACGCCTACAGGCACAAAGAGGCTATTGACCCCTCAACCATGGCTATGATCAGGCGTGTTGCGCCTTTCATGCCCGGATCGGTGAGGCTGAAGGTGTTGTTGAAGTCATTGCGTAATGCAATAGTACCGCAGAACAGCCCGGATCGGGGCCGTTGACAGGCGCAGGCAACGCGCTCACCGTCCGGCTCTCGTTACCACTACTACTCCCACTCTATGGTAGCCGGCGGCTTGGAGCTTATGTCGTAGACCACGCGGTTGATGCCCTTCACTTCGTTGATGATGCGGCTGGAGATTCGCGCCAGCACATCATACGGCACGTGCGACCAGTCCGCGGTCATGGCGTCGCGGCTTTCGACCACCCTCAGGGCGCAGACGTTTTCGTATGTGCGGCTGTCGCCCATGACGCCGACTGTCTGTATGGGCAGCAGGACGGCAAACGACTGCCAGATGTCGCGGTAGTTAGGCATCTTTATGATCTCCTCCTGCACGCGAATATCCGCCTGCTGGAGTATTGCTACCCGGTCAGCCGTTACAGCGCCGAGGATGCGAACCGCCAGTCCGGGGCCGGGGAACGGCTGCCGGTGAACGATGTCATCCGGAAGCCCGAGTTCATGGCCCAACTCCCGCACCTCATCCTTGAAAAGCTCGCGCAGCGGCTCAATCAGCTTGAAGTGGAGGTCTTTAGGGAGTCCGCCGACATTGTGGTGACTCTTGATTGTAGCTGAAGGTCCGTGGATTGGTGAAGCGCTCTCGATCACGTCCGGGTACAGTGTGCCCTGGGCCAGGAACTTAATCTTTCCGAGCTTGCGGGCCTCAGCGGAGAACACATCTATGAATGTCTTGCCGATTATCTTCCGCTTCTTCTCCGGGTCGACAACGCCCTTCAGGTTGCCGAGGAAGAGTGAGGCGGCGTCGACCGTGTGCAGGTCGATGCCGTAGGCGCCGCCGAAGGTATGCTTCACCTGCTCCGTTTCGCCCTGCCTGAGCACGCCATTGTCCACAAAAATGCAGTGAAGCTGGCTGCCGATGGCCCTCTGCAGGAGAACCGCTGCCACGGAGGAGTCTACACCGCCGCTCAGGCCGCAGACGACATGTTCCCTGCCGACCTGCCGGCGTATTGAGGATATGCTCTCCTTGATGAAGTGGGCCATCTCCCAATCAGGCCGGCAGCCGCAGATGTTGAAGACGAAGCGCCGCAGCAGTTCTGTTCCGCGCGGGGTATGAACGACTTCGGGGTGGAACTGGAAGCCATAGATCTTGCGGCTGGTGTCCGCCATGGATGCGACCGGACAGGTTCCGGTCTCCGCGAGGATCCGGAAGCCTGGCGGCAGTGTCTCGACCTGGTCCCCGTGGCTCATCCACACGTCCAGCTTTCGCGGAAGGCCGTGGAACAGCGGGGTGTCGCGCGTAACAGAAATGCGGGCACGGCCGAACTCGCGCGACTTGCCGGGTTTTACCGAGCCGCCCAGCAGTTTCGCGGTCATTTGCAGGCCGTAGCATATGCCGAGGACTGGAAGTCCCATGCGGTAGATTGCCGGATCACAGAGAGGGGCTCCCTTTTCGAGTACGCTTGCCGGCCCGCCGGAGAGGATGATCCCGGATGGTTTGCGCTTGGCGAGCTCCTTTGCAGGAGTGTCGAAGCGGATGATCTCGGAGTAAACCCGCTGCTCGCGTATGCGCCTCGCGATGAGCTGCGTGTACTGAGAACCAAAATCAAGAATAGCTATCCAGTTTCTCTTCATTTTCCAATCATCTCCCTGAATCGCGCGAACAGGTAGTACGGGTCATGAGGACCAGGGCAGGCCTCGGGGTGGTACTGCACACAGAACATGGGTTCCGTCCTGTGTTTGATGCCCTCGACCGTCTGATCGTTCAGGTTGATGTGGGTCACTTCAACTTTAGACGAGTCAATCGTGGCGGCATCAATGGCAAAGTTGTGGTTCTGGGAGGTGATCTCGATCTTTGCCGTGTGCAGGTCTTTCACCGGGTGGTTGCACCCGTGGTGGCCGAACTTGAGGCGGTATGTCTTTGCGCCGGTGGCCAGCCCGAGAATCTGGTGGCCGAGACAGATTCCCATGACCGGGACCTTGCCGATCAGCTTCCGTGCGTTGTCGATGGCGTAGACCACGGCCGCCGGGTCCGCGGGCCCGTTTGAGAGGAAGACACCGTCCGGCTTCATGGCCAGCACGCGGTCCGCTGTTGTTATTGCCGGTACCACTGTGACGTCCATTCCAGAGCGGCGCATGCTCCGCAGGATGTTCCACTTGATTCCGAAGTCATAGGCCACGATCTTCAGGTCGGCGGCTGGCAGGCTGTCGCCCATACCCCACGATGTCGAGATCCTGCCGTCCGGGTCCCACTTGTATTCTTCCGTGCATGAAACCTTTGCGGCGTAGTCCTGGCCGTCCAGCCCGCCCCATTCCCTGGCCATGGCGAGGGCGCGCCGGTCGTCGAGCGCCGGGGCCTTGCCACCCGCCACGAGGCAGGCCTTCATGGTGCCGTGAGTGCGGAGCCTGGCGGTCAGAGCCCGTGTGTCGATTCCGGCTATTGCCGGAATGCCATACCGGACGAGGGCCTGCTGCAGCGACTCGTTTGCGCGCCAGTTGCTGGGCTCGTTCATCTCGTGGACAACGAAGCCGTTGGCGTGGAACCGGCCGGATTCCATGTCGTCGAGATTGACTCCGACATTCCCGATCTCCGTGCAGGTCATGGTCACGATCTGGCCGCTGTAGGAGGGATCGCTGAGTATTTCCTGGTAGCCGCTCATGCCGGTGTTGAAGACCACCTCGCCGACGGTGTTGACCGGCGCACCGACAGAATACCCGCGGAGGACGGTGCCGTCCTCAAGGGCGATAAACGCGTTCTTTTCTCTCTTTTCCGACCAGTTCCATCTGCTTGTCATTGCCATTGTTCTCCGAAACAGGCCTTCTATCAGGGACTGACCTGGCGTGCAATCACGCGTTGGGCAGGTGCTATCCGCTCCTGTCAGTTACGCCGGCCGGGCCGCTCACCCCTTGCTCTTCTTCTTTGTCAGCGAAAGCCGCGGCGCGTGCCGGTGGTATTCCTGCAGGCTGCACACCTCCATGTGCTGCATGTCGCGGAGCGCTTCCAGTCCGTTTGTGGCCGCCCCGAGTCCGTCAATCGTGGTGGTGATGGGGATGCCGCGGATGATTGCGTGGGCCCGCATCTTGATCTCGTCCATGGCCGGATCCGCGCCGCTCGAGGGGGTGTTGACGATCCACTCGACCTTCTTCTCCTCGATAAGGTCGATCACATTCGGACGACCCTTGGAAATCTTGAAGATTGCCTGGCTTTTCACCCCGTTGTTCCGCAGAACCGTGCTCGTGCCGAGTGTGGCATAAATGGTGAAGCCGAGCTTCTCGAGCCGCTTTGCCATCGGCACGACATCGGCCTGGTCAGCGTCACGCATGCTCAGGAATACATTGCCGGAGGAGGGGATCGCATTACCGGCCGCGACCTGGCTCTTGAGGAATGCCAGCCCGACGGTGGAGTCGATGCCCATCACCTCGCCGGTCGACTTCATCTCGGGACTGAGGATGACATCGATACCCGGGAAACGTATGAACGGGAACACCGCCTCCTTGACCGAGCAGTGGCGCGGCGTGACCTCCTTTGTGAAGCCCAGCTCCTTCAATTTGGAGCCGGCCATGACAAGGGCGGCAAGTTTTGCCAGCGGCACACCAATTGCCTTGCTCACGAACGGTACTGTTCGTGAAGCGCGCGGGTTCACCTCGAGAACGTATACCTCCCCGTCCTGCACGGCGAACTGGATATTCATGAGACCGCGCACGCCGAGTCCCTTGGCCAGGGCGAACGTGTGTTTACGAATCATGTCCTTCACTTCCTTGGACAGGGTCGGTGACGGAATGGCGCAGGCGCTGTCGCCGGAGTGGACGCCCGCCAGTTCGACGTGCTCCATGATGGCCCCGATGACGGAAGTCTCCCCGTCCGAAATGCAGTCCACGTCAACCTCGACGGCGTGTTCCAGGAAGCGGTCGATCAATATCGGCCGGGTTTCCGACACATCGACGGCCTCGGTCATGTACTTGCGCAGCATCTGGGTATCGTAGACGATCACCATCGCCCTGCCGCCGAGCACGAAGGACGGTCGCATGAGCACAGGGAACCCGATCTTCGTTGCGATGGCTTCCGCCTCGTCGATATTCACGGCCATTGCGCCATCGGGCTGCTTGATTCCCAGCCTGCTGACCAGCTGGTTGAAGAACTTACGGTCCTCAGCGGCCTCGATGTTCTCGGGGCTTGTGCCGATGATGTTGACGCCGTTGCGCTCCAGGTCCCTCGCCAGATTCAGCGGTGTCTGACCGCCGAACTGGACTATGGCTCCCCAGCAGTTCTCGTTGCGGTATATGTGAAGCACATCCTCGAGCGTCAGCGGTTCGAAGTACAGCCTGTCGCTCGTGTCGTAGTCGGTACTGACTGTCTCGGGGTTGCTGTTGACCATGATGGTCTCAAAACCGGCTTCGCGCAGAGCAAACGCCGCGTGCACGCAGCAATAATCGAACTCGATGCCCTGGCCGATCCGGTTGGGGCCACCGCCGATGATCATGATCTTCTTGCGGTCGGGCCGTGCGGTGCCATCGGACGGTGGCGGTGTCGCCGGCACTTTGCTCTCATTCACGTCGCCGTACGTCGAGTAGAAGTAAGGGGTGAATGCCGTGAACTCCGCGGCGCAGGTGTCAACCAGCCCGTATACCGGGAGCAGGTTCAGTCCGGCCCGGGTTTCGCGGACCTTGTCCTCGGTTGTGTTCAGGATGGCGGCTATCTGGCGGTCGGAGTAACCGAATTCCTTTGCCTGCCGGAAGAGCGGTTCGTTGCCGCGCAGGCCTTCCAGGGATCCGGCGGACCTGATCTCCTCCTCGTACGCGGCCAACTCCTCAAGGTGCCGGAGGAACCACGGATCTATGCCCGTAAGCTGCTGCACTCGCTCGACTGTCCATCCGCGCTTGAAGGCAGCGCGAATGAAGAAGACACGGTCCGGCTTGGGCACGGAAAGCCGGGTCTCAAGATCGGGGTCCGGCAGCGACTCGTAGCGACCATCCTTCCCGTCCGCCCCGAAGCCGGCGCGCCCGGTTTCGAGTGAACGCAGGGCTTTCTGGAACGACTGTTTGAAGGTCTTCCCGATGCTCATTGCTTCGCCGACTGATTTCATCTGGGTCCCGAGCCTGTCGTCGGCGCCGCGGAACTTCTCGAAGGCGAACCTGGGTATCTTCGTGACAACATAGTCGATGGCCGGCTCGAAACAGGCGGGCGTTTCCCTGGTGATGTCGTTGCGAAGCTCGTCGAGCGTGTAGCCGACGGCGAGCTTGGCCGCTATCTTCGCTATCGGGAACCCTGTAGCCTTCGAAGCAAGGGCGCTGGATCTGGAGACGCGAGGATTCATCTCGACGATCACCATCCGCCCGTTCCGGGGGTTTACGGCGAACTGGACATTGGACCCGCCGGTGTCGACGCCGATTTCGCGCATCACCGCCAGTGAAGCGTCCCGCATTATCTGGTATTCCCTGTCTGTCAGCGTCTGGGCCGGGGCAACGGTGATGCTATCGCCGGTGTGTACGCCCATCGGGTCCATGTTCTCGATAGAGCAGACAATCACGCAGTTGTCCTTGTGGTCGCGCATCACCTCGAGCTCAAATTCCTTCCAGCCGATCACCGACTCCTCAATGAGTACTTCCGAGATGGGGCTGTAGAAGAGGCCGCGCTTGACGATGGTTTCGAAGTCGGCATCGTTGTAGGCGATACCGCCGCCGGTGCCGCCAAGGGTGAATCCGGGTCGTATCACCAGCGGGTACGTGCCGATCTTCTCCCTCGCGCGGACGGCGTCCTCGAAAGTGTTCACCGAAGCGCTGACAGGCAGGTCGAGGCCGATCTTCAGCATGGCCTGCTTGAAGAGGAGCCGGTTCTCGGCCTTGCGGATCGACTCGGCCCTCGCGCCTATCATTTCTATGCCGTAGCGCGCCAGGATGCCCCGTTCGTGGAGTTCTATGCCGAGATTGAGGGCTGTCTGGCCGCCGAGGGTGGGCAGGATGGCGTCAGGCCGTTCACGGCGGATAATCTCATGCAGCACCCCGGCAGTGAGCGGTTCGACGTAGGTCCTGTCCGCAAACTCCGGGTCGGTCATGATGGTTGCCGGGTTGCTGTTGACGAGGACGATCTCGTACCCCTCCTCGCGGAGGGCCTTGCAGGCCTGGACGCCGGAGTAGTCGAACTCGCAGGCCTGCCCGATGACGATCGGCCCAGAGCCGATCAGCATGATCTTCTTTATGTCCGTGCGCTTTGGCATTGTTGTTCCATCTCTCCTGCCTGGAAACAAGGTTGTCGGTGCACCGCCGGGTGCGGGTGGCTGCCCTAGCGGCCCGCCACTCCGCCCTTCGTCTTCCGCCTGACCTCAGGCTTCCGATCCCCGGTATCCGACTTCCTCCCCATGGCTGCCTTGACAAATTCCCTGAACAATGGATGCGCGGCCAGCGGTGTCGACTGGAATTCCGGATGGAACTGGCAGGCAACAAACCACGGGTGATCGCCGAGTTCTATGATCTCGGTAAGCCGGCCGTCGGGCGATACGCCCGATGAAACCAGCCCACGCTTCTCCATCTGCTCCTTGAACTCCTGATTGAACTCGTATCTGTGTCGGTGCCGTTCCGATACGGCGGCTTTCCCGTAGGCGCCAGCCGCCCTGGTGCCGGCCGCCATCGCGCATTCATAAGCGCCCAGGCGCATAGTTCCGCCCTTGTCGGTGATGTGCTTCTGGGCATCCATCAGTGCGATCACCGGGTGCGGCGTCTTCTCGTCAAATTCAGTGCTGTTGGCTTTTACCAGACCGCATACGTTCCGTGCAAATTCAATTACAGCACACTGCATGCCCAGGCAAATGCCGAAGAACGGGATCTTGTTCTCGCGGGCGAAGCGGACGGCCTCGATTTTGCCCGCTATGCCCCTGTTTCCGAATCCGCCCGGCACAAGTATTCCGGCAGCGCCGGCAAGCTCACCAGTACCCTGTTTCTCGATATCCTCGGAGTCGATGGTCCGTATCCTCAGCTTGACGTTGTTGGCGATGCCGGCGTGGGTGAGGGCCTCGTAGATGCTCTTGTAGGAGTCCCTCAGGCTGGTGTACTTGCCGACCACGGCGATTTCGACCTCGCCGTTCCCGGGATGGATGAGGGTCTGCAGCATCCCCTTCCAGTCGTCCATCTGGAGTGAGTTGACGTGAAGGTTGAGCATTTCCATCAGATAGACGTCGGCGTCCTGCCTGGCCAGGTCGAGCGGTACCTCATAGATGGAATTCTTGACGTCCATCTCTTCAATGACCAGGTTCTTCTGCACATTGCAGAATAGCGCAAGCTTCTCCTTGTGGTCCCGGCCCATCGGCTGCTCGCAGCGGCAGACGAGCATGTCGGGTATTATGCCGATCGTGCGGAGGATTCCGACTGACTGCTGTGATGGCTTGGTCTTCAGTTCGCCTGCAGCCTTGATGTATGGCACGAGCGTTATATGGACAAACAGGCAGTTCTGGTGGCCGACTTCCTGCCGGTACTGGCGGATGGCCTCGAGGAATGGCAGGGACTCGATGTCGCCGACAGTCCCGCCGATCTCCGTGAAGGCTATGTCCACCTCGTCCGAGTCGAGGCAGCGGATCGCCTGCTTGATCTCGTCGGTGACGTGGGGGATGACCTGAACGGTCTTGCCGAGATAGGCACCGGCGCGTTCCCGCGCTATCACCGAGCTGTAGATGCGGCCGGAGGTAAAGTTGCTGCACCGCGTGCAGTCGATGCCTGTGAACCGTTCGTAGTGTCCGAGGTCCAGGTCTGTTTCGGTACCGTCGGTGGTGACGTAAACTTCGCCGTGCTGGAATGGTGACATCGTGCCCGGATCCACATTCAGGTAGGGGTCGAGCTTCTGGAGCGCCACGCGGTAGCCGCGCCGCTGGAGCAGGAGCGCAAGCGAAGCCATCGTGAGTCCCTTGCCGAGCGACGACACCACGCCGCCGGTTACGAAGATGTGCTTTGTCACGCGTGCCTTCACGGTCTATTTCCTCCTGAAGTCGAGTTCCAGGGCAGGGGACTCGAGAGCCCTCTTCCCCCTCACGTCTTTCGGGTCAACCGGGTAGGTGCCGGTAAAACAGGCGGCGCAGAAATCGTGCTTGTTGGGGAAGGGCGAGAACAGCCCCTCCTGGCTCAGGTAGCCCAGGCTGTCGGCGCCGAGGAACTGCCTGATCTCCTCGACCGTTCGCTTGTTGGCAACAAGTTCGGCCGGGTCAGGGAAGTCGATGCCGTAGAAACAGGGGAAGGCGGTCGGCGGGCACGAGATCCGCATGTGTATCTCCTTCGCGCCTGCCTCGCGCAGCGAAGAAACACGGCGGCGCGATGTCGTTCCCCTGACGATCGAATCGTCGATCACCACGACACGCTTGCCCCTGACTGCTTCCTTGAGCACCGAAAGCTTCATGTCGACGCCGGCGGTGCGGTCGCCGGCGTCCGGCATGATGAAGGTCCGCCCGACATAGTGGTTCCGGATGAACCCGAAATCGAGCGGGATTCCGCTCTTCAGCGAGTAGCCGAGGGCGGCGGAGTTGCCGCTGTCCGGCACCGCCGTGACTATGTCGGCTTCAACAGGGTGCTCTTCCGCCAGCCGCATGCCGTACTTCAGCCTTACGTTGTGGACGTTCTGGCCGAAGACTGTGCTGTCCGGCCGCGCGAAATACACGAGCTCGAAGACGCACTGGGCAAGGTGTTGCTCCGTCCGGTCGGTGAAGATGCTGCTGTGCAGGCCGGTCTCGTCGATTGTCACCAGTTCGCCGGGAAGGACGTCGCGCACGAACTCCGCGCCTATCTGGACGAGGGCGCATGTTTCGCTCGCGAGGACATACGCATCGCCGATCCTGCCGATCGAAAGCGGCCTGAATCCGAAACGATCCCTCGCGCCCATGACGCAGTCTTTCGTCATGATCAGGAACGAGAAGGATCCTTCCAGCGCGGCAAGGGCCCGCGCGACCCTGCGCGGGCCGGACCTGTACTCGGGGTCAGCCAGGAGATGGACAAGGACTTCGCTGTCGGTCCCGGTCTGGAAGATTGAGCCGGCCTCTTGATAGTAGCGCCGCAAAGTCTCGGCGTTCACGAGGTTGCCGTTGTGGGCGGCAGCCCAGATGCCATCGGCGCACTCGACGACGAGCGGCTGAACATTCTGTATCCTGGTGTCGCCCGTGGTGGAGTAGCGCACATGTCCGATGCCGAGCGAGCCGGGCAGCTCGCCGATGGAGCCGCCGGAGAAGATGTCTTGGACCAAGCCGAGTCCCTTGGCCGAGCGCACAATCTTGCCGTCGCTCACCACGATGCCGCCACCCTCCTGGCCGCGGTGCTGGAGGGAGAAGAGTCCGTTGTAGATGGCCGCCGCCGCATGGCTGAGCCCGTAAATGCCGAACAGTCCGCATTCTTCCCTGGGATATGCTCTCAACTGTAGTCTCCAGTCTCTGGTGCGAATTTCAGCTCGTTCCGAGTCAACTAAACCGTTGGTCCAGCCCCCCTCCCGGCGCCGGTTAGTACGGCGGGACGGTACAGGACAAGCCACGCCTTGCCAACCAAAATCTTGTCAGGCGGCAATCACTTTGTCTGCAGGTATGAAGTTATTCCCTTCGCGGTTGCGCGCCCGTCGGTGATGGCTCTAACCACGAGGGACTGGCCCCGGGCCATGTCACCCGCCGCAAAGACTCCTGCCTTGCTTGTCATGTGGTTGGCGTCGACCATGATGCTGCCGGCTGGAGTCAGTTTCAGGTTGAGGTCTTCGGCGATCCGGTTCCTGCCCGGACCGGTGAAACCCATGGCGAGCAGGACGAGGTCTGCCTTGATTCTGCATTCGGAACCGTCCTTTTCCCTGAACTGACGGCGTCCGTCCGCACCGGTGAACCATTCCACTTCCACGCACTTCAGCGATTCGACGTGGCCGTGGCTGCCCAGGAACTCCTTTACGGTGATGGCCCAGCGGCGTTCCCCGCCCTCCTTGTGGCTGCTGGATTCCCGGAGGATGTCCGGCCACATGGGCCACGGGGTTGTCGGTGGCCTTGTAGACGGGGGTTTGGGCAGGATCTCAAGCTGGAGCACGCCAGCCGCCTTCTGCCGGATGGCGGTGCCGGCACAGTCGGCACCGGTGTCGCCGCCACCGAGGATGACCACATGCTTGCCGGCCGCATCGAGGTCAGGATCTGCCTCCACGGCCTCGCCGGCGAGAATCCGGTTCTGCCTTACCAGAAACTCCATGGCAAAACGGATACCCTTGAGTTCGCGGCCGGGCGCCTTGAGGTCGCGGGGTGCGCGTGAGCCACCTGCGAGGCAGATGGCGTCAAACCTGTCCCGAAGGTACTTGTAAGACACGTCGTCGCCAACGGCGACACCGAGCTCAAAGACCACCCCTTCATCCTGCATCAGCCTGATCCGCCGGTCGATGATGCCCTTGTCGAGTTTGAAATTGGGTATGCCGTACCGCAGGATGCCTCCGGCCGATTTATCCTTGTCGTAGAGCACCACGTTGTATCCCGCTCTGTTCAAGGTATCGGCCACGGAGAGGCCGGCCGGGCCGGCGCCGATGACCGCAACCCGCTCGCGCAGCCTTTCCGCCGGCGGCCGCGGCCGGATGTACCCGCTTTCGAAGCCCTTCTCGACTATTGCCATCTCGATCTGGCGCACTGTGACGGGTTCGTCGTTGATGCCAAGCACGCATGCTGCTTCGCAGAGGGCCGGGCATATGCGGGAAGTGAACTCAGGGAAGTTGTTGGTGGACAGCAGCAGGTCAACCGCCTCATGCCAGCGGTGTTCGTAGACCAGGCTGTTCAGTTCCGGGATGACGTTTGACAGCGGACAACCGCAGCCGTGGCAGAACGGTGTGCCGCAGTCCATGCAGCGGGCCGCCTGCACAACCGTCTCGGCCTCCATCAGAGGAAGCTCCACCGGGGCGAAATCCTTTATCCGCTCGTCCTTAGGTCGGTAATGCGGATCCTTCCGCCTGTACTCGAGAAAACCCGTATCCTTGCCCATGTTCGCCCCCCCC
>JBAXKQ010000074.1:0-14002 GCA_037135275.1 bacterium | reverse complement strand
AGGCTTGTGCTGGCACGACACGACTATCGTATCCACCCACGCTGGTTTGCCG
Source organism: bacterium (assembly GCA_037135275.1). Classification (GTDB taxonomy): domain Bacteria; phylum Verrucomicrobiota; class Kiritimatiellia; order SPBP01; family SPBP01; genus JBAXKQ01. Next base: position 13,950 of record JBAXKQ010000074.1, on the reverse strand, counting down.
TCTTCATACACCACGCTTACCTGCGATTTGCCATCGGGTCGCAGGAACGGCAGCTTTCCGTTGCGCCTGGCGACGGCCAGGGCCATGGACAGCCTGTGCGCAAACATGATCGGCATTGGCATGAGTTCCTTCGTCTCGTCACATGCGTAGCCGAACATCATGCCCTGATCGCCGGCCCCCTGTTCCTTGAACATGCCCTCCCCTGCCGTAACACCCTGGGAAATATCAGGGGACTGCTTGTCGAGGGTAACGAGAACTGCGCAAGTGTCGTGGGAAAAGCCCATGGCCGGGTCGTCGTAGCCGATGCGCCTGATCTTGTCGCGCGCAATGGCGGCATGGTCAACAACAGCCTTGCTGGTTATCTCGCCGGCAATGACAACCAGGCCCGTCGTTACCAGCAACTCGCACGCCACGCGGGCATGTTTGTCCTTGGCAATATGAGCGTCAAGCACACAATCCGCAATACCATCGGCCACCTTGTCGGGATGCCCCTCAGATACCGATTCTGACGTGAATAGCCTTCTTGTTGTCATTGTCTTTTGCCCCCTTTTGTGTTTGGTCCGGGCTTCATAGCGTTTCTAGCCCGTAAGTTCAAGGATTTCCGGAGCTGTCTGCCGGATCAAATCCCTGCATGCCTCCAGCACTTCGACTGCCGACCTAGCCTCCATAGCCAACGCCGCGAGATCTCTTGCCTGCGACATCGTGATGCTCCTGATAATGTCCTTGATCACCGGCACCGCAGACGGCGACACACTGAGCTCATCTATGCCCAACCCCAGCAGCAGCGGGCACACTATGGGATCAGCCGCCATTTCGCCGCACACTCCCACCCAGACGCCGTGGCCGTGACCAGCCTCAATTGTGGTCTTTATGAGCCTCAGAATCGCCGGATGAGTTGGTTGGTATAGATATGCCACGCGCTCGTTCACTCTGTCAACAGCCATTGAGTACTGAATAAGGTCGTTGGTGCCGATGCTGAAGAACTTGACGAAAGGCGCAATGAGGTCAGCCGTTACCGCTGCTGCCGGGATCTCTATCATGGCGCCAACCTCGATCTTGCTGTCGAATGGAACGTTCTCGGCCGCCAGTTCCCGCTTGGCCGCCACAAGCAATTCGTTGGCCTGGATCACTTCCTCGGCGCAGCTTATCATCGGGTACATGAGCTTGACGTTACCGTGCACGCTGGCCCTGAGAATCGCACGAAGCTGGGTCTTGAACATCTCGGGTTCCGCAAGCGCCAGGCGAATCGAACGCAGGCCCAGGAACGGGTTTGCTTCAAGTGGCATACCAAGACAGGAGGCGAGCTTGTCGCCACCCACATCTATGGTCCGGATAATAACCGGTGCCGGAGAAAGCCTTTCGGCGACTCTGGTATAACCTGCGGCCAATGAGTCCTCCGACGGCAATTCAGACGCGGCGAGGTAGGCATACTCCGTCCTGAACAAGCCCACTCCCTCCGCCCCGTTGCTGATCACAGCCTCGACGTCATCCGGCCACTCGATATTGGCCGCAAGAGCAACCGTTGTCTCTCCGTCCTTCGTCCTGGCCGGCGCATTCTTGAGGTCCTGCAGGCCGATCTCAATGCTCTTGCGCTCTTCGAGAAGACGATTGTACGCCTCAATGGTCTCCTGGGACGGGCGAATGATCAATACGCCCTTGTTGCCGTCGATGAGGACCTGCTCCCCGCGCAGAACGCGCTGGCTGATATCGTGAAGCCCCACAACCGCCGGAATCTGCATGGCCCTGGCCATCATGGCGGAGTGGGAAGTGGGACTACCAACGTCAGTCGCAAGCCCTATCACAAGATCCTTGCGCAGGGATGCAGTTTCCGATGGCGCAAGGTCATTCGCAATCAAAATGCTCTTGGATGGCATGTCGTCGAGCGAGGCGGGCCCGCTTCCAATCAGGTTCCTGACGATTCGCCTCGCCACGTCACGCACATCCGCACCACGCTCCTTCATCAGGTAGTCGTCGCCGGCCCCGGCAAGCATGGTGGCAAAACGATCGGCAGTCGCCCAGATCACCGCCTCGGCATTCTTCTTCTGGTGGTTGATTTCCCGCACAACCTCCCCGATGAATGAATCATCCTCCAGAACCATCAGGTGCATGTCGAGGATCCGTCCGCCGCCCTGCCCTGCCTGACGTTCGAGATTCCTCTGGATTTCCCTGATCTGACGTCGGGTTTCTATCAGTGCGCCTTCCAGGCGCACTATTTCCTGGGCCACCTCGTCAACGGAAAGAAAACGCTCCAGGACCTTCTGGCGCTCGTGGCGTACCACTATGGCCGTGCCAACCACCAATCCCGGCGACACTCCTATCCCGTGCAGGATCACTTCCTCGTCCACCCCTGATCCCGCATCCCTGGTTATCGCGGCCATCAGTGCGACCTCTTTGGTATGAGGGAGGTCAGGTAGTGGGCCCATCCCCCCTTTTGCTTGGGCTGCTGCGGGGGCGTGCCATCCTGCTGCCCGGCGGCCCCAGAGATTTCACCGCGCAGGGCCTTCTCGATGCCTTCTATTGCCGCCTCGGGATCTTTGCCGTTGATGATAACACGAAACTTAACATTCTTGTCGGGAACGGCAAGAAGGGCGAGAAGCTGCATTACACTTCCAGCGTCGGCGCGACGGCCGTCACGCTCAACCTCAATGGTGCCTCGGAAGTCCATGGCAATCCTGGCAATCTGCCCCGCGGGGAGGCAGTGAAAGCCGGTTGGATCCGTAACGGTCATTTCCCTTATGACCGGAACTGACGAACCACCGCCTTTGTCCTCTTTGCCATTCTCTTCCAAATGCATTCTCCACCGTCACTCAACCGGTTGCGCCGGAAAGCCAGTCTACACCCTGTGCTCCTGCACCTTCTTGATAGCCTTTCGAAGCTGGCTAAGCGTCTTGTCAAAGGCCATGTCAAATGCCGGCAGAATCGCGTCGGCAGCGCCTGAAGCCTCGATCCTGAGATGAGGTTTGCCCTGCACAACAATCTCCGCGAGCATCCTGTGGCCGTGTCCGTCGGCAATCACATGTATGTTTTCCACGTTCGGAAACTCGTTCATCAGCTCTTCGGCCTTTGAACGCACATAGGCTTTGCAATCAGCAGAGACCTCAATATGCCTGATGGTAATCTCAATCCCCATGACCCGTTCCTCCTCACATTGAGAACTGTGTTCCAAGATACTTCTGACGACTCACCTCGTCACTAATGAGAAAACTGCTCGCTCCTTCCCTCAGCACCTTGCCTTCGTATATTAGATATGCCCTGTCAACTATTGAAAGAGTTTCCCTGACGTTGTGGTCGGTGATCAGTATCCCCAACCCACGCTCCCTCAACTGCCTCACTATCTGCTGCACATCCGATACCGCCAGCGGATCCACCCCGCTGAACGGTTCATCAAGCAGGATCAGTGACGGATGCGTCACGAGCGCCCTGGTAATCTCAAGCCGGCGCCTCTCACCGCCGCTCAACGTGCTCGCCTTCTGTCTCGCAAGTTTTGTGATTCCAAGCTGCTCCAGCAGGGCGTGCAGCCTGCGCTTTCTCTCAGCGGCGGAGATGTCGAGGGTCTCAAGAATAGCCATCACATTCTCCTCGACCGTAAGCCTCCGGAACACCGATGGCTCCTGGGACAGGTACCCCACCCCAAGGCGTCCACGCATGTACATCGGAAGCCTGGTTATCTCGTGCCCGTCAAAGAGGATACGCCCCCCGTCCGGACGGATCAGCCCGATGATCATGTGAAACGTCGTGGTCTTTCCCGCGCCATTGGGCCCCAGGAGGCCGACGATCTCGCCGCGACCCACCTCCAGCTTGACCCCGTCAACAACCTTCTTGCCGCGGTACATCTTGACCAGCTCTTCTGTTCTCAGGAGCGCTTCCACGTCGGCAATCACCCGGTCCTTTCGATCATCGCGGCGACGGCCGCGTCTTCTTGTCGCTGATCAGGCGCATATCGTCCAGCTTCGACCCTCTCGGCAGAACAGTCCTGGTGTTTCCTTCACAATGCACCCTGACCGTCTTCCTCACCGGATCCTGCTGAATTACCATGATCTCGCCACTCATCATCCTACCTGCCTGAATCACTTCAGGATTGCCGGTAAGCACCATCTCACCGCGCACCACATCGCACCTTGCGGTGGCACAGGTGGCAACGCCCTCCCCCTGTACAATCCGCACATGGCCAGCGGCGACAATATTCGTTATCTGGTTGTCAGGCCTGAACCTCACCGTCAGGATATCTGCGTCGATTGACACGTTCGTTCCCACTACGTGTACATTCTCCTCCATGACAAGACAGCTCTGCTCCTGGTCAAAATACAGCTTTTCGGAGGTAATCACCGTACCACCAGCCATCCCGTCAGCACCCGGCACCTCCGCCTTGCCCCCCTCAATAGCACCTGCCGTGCCAAGAGTGAGCAATAACGACACAATACACCCGGCCATCGCACCGACGGAAGAGGCGGCTCTGGCTGGTCCAGAAATGTTCATTGGTTCTGATCCTTGCTTGCGGGCTGCGCCACGTACCTGCCGAGGTCGGCGGGCGACCCTACTTCAACCCTGACACGACTTCTGATCCTCATGATCCGGTCAGTCGCACTCCACTTGAAGCCGCGGCCCGTCACAATGAGATTATTGGCCTCTATCCTTACGTCGGAGTCCGACTCGGCAGTCTGTGTGTCCAGCCTGCATCGGCACTCCGCAGCCTCAACCATGGCATTTGTCCTCTCGTCAGAACTGTAGAGTGAGAGATGAAGGCCCTTTATCAAGACCGAGCCATCCGGGCTGCCGGACCAGGAATCGCCAACAATTTCTGCGGTCTTGAGCCCTGTTTTTGCGTCCCTGAGCGGATACTTGAAGCGGTCGGCCTGCATTCCCTGCGGGACAACGACTTGGGCAAAAACAGTCATAGCCGCTGCCGCTGCACCTGAAATGGCACACCAAAGCAGCGCCTTGTTAGCGACCGACAACCTCATCTATTCTCCTCAGTGTACGCCACAATTCTTTCAGATTCTCAATCAGCATCGTGTTATCACGGTCTGACATCGCCTTTTCAGGGTTCGTATGAGTCTCCGCAAAAACCGCATCACAACCGGCTGCGACAGCAGCCCTCGCGAGGTATGGCGAAAACTTTCCGTCGCCCCCTGAGCGGTCGCCCGCCCCGCCTGGAAGCTGAACGCTGTGCGTGGCATCAAATACAACAGGAAACCCCATTTCGCGCAGGATCGGCATTGAACGCATGTCCGAGACAAGGTTGTTATACCCGAACGACGTTCCTCGTTCAGTCACAAGTATCTTCTCGTTTCCTGTACTCCTGACCTTGTCGATCACATGCCTGACTTCCTGGGGTGAGAGGAATTGGCCTTTCTTGATGTTCACCACCCGGTCGCTCCGCCCCAACTCGACGGCGAGGTCTGTCTGCCTTGACAGGAAAGCCGGAAGCTGGAGGATATCTGCCACCTCCGCGGCGTGGGCTACCTGCTCCACCGTGTGGACATCTGTGAGGATGGACAAACCGTACTGCTCTTTCACTGCCGCGAGGATCTTGAGCCCCTCCTTGATCCCGGGACCCCGATAGGAGCGGACAGAAGACCTGTTTGCCTTGTCATATGAGGCCTTGAAAATGATCGGCACCTGCTCCTCCCGCGAAAAATCGGCCAGCGCGCCGGCGATTTCGAGGCACATTTCCCAGCTCTCGATCACACAGGGCCCGGCAATGAGAGCCAGTGGCCATCCGCTGCCGATCTTTATCCTGCCCACTGACACTGTTGTGGTCTTTGAGATCATTGTCATAGCCACCCTTTTTCCCGAGCAATCAGCTCCGCCCTGGTGAGGTCAGCCGGGGTATCAATCCCCACCCCGATGCTTCCGGCCTCAATCACCTTGATCCTGGCCCCGAGATGCAGGGCTCTAAGCTGTTCCAGCTTCTCAACCTTCTCCGCGAGACACTGTGGAGTCGCAACCATCTTTCCAAGAAAAGACTTCGTATAGGCGTAAATTCCGATATGTCTCCAGTACACCGAACCCTTGTCACTATATTCGTGATCGCGGTCAAAAGGAATAACCGATCTCGAGAAAAAAACGGCCCTGTGGTCCTGCCCCCATACAACTTTCACAACGGACGGGTCGTGGAGCTCCTTCTCCGAGTCTATGGGAACGGCAGCAGTACCCAAATCCCAACCCTGTTCACCGGCCATGACCCCGGCAAGCCGGTCGATCACTTCCGGATCAATAAACGGCTCGTCGCCCTGGATATTGATCACAATGTCCGCGTCCATCCCGGCAGCCGCCTCCGCAATACGATCGGTACCGGACGGGTGATCCCCCCTCGTCATGGCGAACTTGCCGCCAAACTTCTGAACAGCCTCACTGATACGGGGATCGTCGGTGGCAACAACAACCAGGTCCAGCATCTTTGCAAGGGAAACCCTCTCGTAAACCCATCGGATGACCGGCTTGCCGCCAAGCATCGCCAGGCTCTTGCCTGGAAAGCGTGTCGAACCCCAACGGGCAGGGATAATGCCTGCAATCCTCATGGTTTCCGAACCTCCCGCTTGCCGAACAGAATGGTCCCTACCCTGACCACCGTGGCCCCCTCTTCAATCGCAATCTCGAAATCGTTGGACATGCCCATTGACAGATCGTTGAGGTCCACGCCTGTGCTGGCCCGCAGGCGATCTCTCAGTTCCCTCAGCTTCCTGAAATACGGCCGCGATGCCCCTGGATCCTCTGCCACGGGAGGAATGGTCATCAAGCCGCGCACCTCGATCCGGCCCAGGTCGTTGCCGGCCGCAACGACCCCTTCAACATCAGCCACGGCAAGTCCGTACTTGGAACCCTCGCCGCTGACGTTGACCTCCAGGCACACAGGCATCGTCTTGCCGGCGTTATCTGAAGCAGCGGCAACCTGACGCAGCAGGTCCAGGGAGTCAATGGAGTGAACCATGCTGAAAAGATGAACCGCTTCCCTCACCTTGTTCGACTGCAGATGCCCGATCATGTGCCACGACAAATGCCCGGGGCACATGCCTATCTTGTGCCTTGCCTCCTGGACTTTGCTCTCCCCGAAGACGCCCAGCCCGCAACGGGCCGCAACGCTGACACTATCAGGATCAACACCTTTCGTGACGGGAAGAAGCAGAACGTCATCTGGCGACCTGCCGGCGCGCGCGCAGGCCGCGGTGACCCTGTCCCGGATTGCCGCCAACCGTTCCTCAAACGAACCAGTCATATCATGGCTCACAAGAATCGTCTCCTGCGGTTACATCGCCTGGCGACCGCCGATGGCACGTTCCAGCGTCACCGGATCCGAGTATGCAATGCCGCTGCCTACCGGCAACCCAAGGGCAAGCCTCGTAACTTTCAAACCCCGATCCTTGAGCAGCTCGTGGATGAAGCTTGCCGTTGTATCGCTGGCCATGTCGGTACCCAGCGCCAGTATCACTTCGGCGAACTTCTCCTCGTCAATGCGCTTCAGAAGTTTTTCAAGGCGCAGATCCCATGGCCCTTTTGAATCCATCGGCGACAGCTTGCCCGCCAGCACATGGTATCGGCCCCTGACCACTCCCGTGTTCTCTATCGCGACCACATCACTGGGATCCTCGACGACGTAGAGTATTGAACCATCCCGGCTGGAATCGGTGCAGATCCTGCAGGGATCGGCGTCAATCAGCGTCACGGCGCCACACCTGGAACAACTCCTCACACTGGCACTGACCTCGTTGAGGGCGCCGACAAGCTCCCTGATGGTGCTGTCCCGGTTGTACGCAAGCTTCAGCGCCATGCGATCGGCTGTCTTGCGACCGATCCCCGGCAGCTTGCTCAAAGCCCGCGAAAGTCTTTCAAGAGGAGCCTGCATATCGCCCTTTCCACCGTCAGGCGGGATACTGCGTTCCGCACCGGGGACAGCCTTCCTGATTCAAGGACGACTACAGACCCAGCCCCATTCCCGGCAACCCCATCTCAGCTGCTATCTTGCCCATCTCCTTCGCCGCCATTTCTTTCGCGGCCTTCAGCGCGCCATCAACGGCTGCAAGCACCATATCCTCAAGAAGAGAGGCGTCTGACGGGTTAATAACGCCCGGATCTATCTTTATGCTCTTGACCGTGCCATCTCCCGCGGCAACCACTTTCACCATGCCACCGCCACTGGAAAACTCAACGGTCTTGTGGGCAAGCTCACCCTGGGTTTTCTCAAGGTCTTTCTGGAGCGAAGCCGCCTTCTGCATCAGTTTCATCATGTTCGCCATCGTCGTGTTCTTTCTTTATGTTTTGTTCCGCCGGCTATACTGGCAGGCATTCACTGCCACACCCCGGCAGTCCCGCCAATCCGCAACTTCACTCACGGACATCCACAATTTCGCCATCAAACATGTCGAGCGCTTTTCGAACCGTGGTGTCACGCAGCCAGTCGGCAGCCCTCTTCCTGACTTCTGTCTTCGGCGCCTGGCTGGCCTCGACCTGCTCAACCGCCTGATCCGGTTGCGCCTCGGCGACTACCCTGGCAGGCGTATCGGAAGGCAAGGCGACCTTCTCGCCGGGCTTCAGGAGCCGGCAGATGATCGTCACTTCGTGCCCCAGAACAGCCTTGAGCTCATTCTGTGTGGTCATGGCATTTCTCGGCACTTCCATTCTCTGCATGTGTGCCGCAAATTCAGGGTCAAACCCAATAACCACGACATTCCCTTCCACCGATACCGGGCATGCGTCAAGGATCGCTACCTTGGCCTGCGGGGCGAGTCGTCCCACATTGTCGACGATGGTTCGCCACTTGCTTTTCAAAAGCTCCACTTCACCTCCGGCCCCTACGACCGCCACCACCTGTGCCGGCTGTGCCGCCGCGGCCTGTTTCACGGCATCGGCCGGGGGTGCGTCCTTGACAACCGATGGCGCGGCCGGCCTGGTCTCCTGCATTTTGGGCGCAGAAGCCGCAATTGCCACCGCCTGCGGTCTTTCTGTCGCGGAGACAGTACCAGGAGGCGGGGCCCCGAGGCTGGTCTTGAGCTTGTTTATCTGCGCGATGATCTCGTCAATTGTCACGGCCGTGGCTGCACGCGCGCAACGGATCAGAGCCACTTCAAGAAGCGTCCTCTTTGACAACGCGTACCGCAATCGGCCGTCGGCCTCGATAAGGATATCCGATATCTTCAGCAGTCGCTCCATTGTGGTCATCTGTGCCTGCCTGCGCAACACCTCGGCTTCCGATGCAAGCACATCAAGCCCCTCGACAGAGCCCTTGGTGCAGGCGACAACCAGCAGGTTCCTGAAATGAGCCAGCAGATCGATGCCGAGCCTCTGCAGATCTTTGCCAGCCTGGTCGGCCCCGGCCACACCTGCCATCAGCGCCGGCACATCCCCTTTCAGCACCGCCTCAACCATGTTTGAAAGCATCTCGGCGGAAATCAGGCCGAACACCGACAGGACATCCTCCTCGACAATCTTGTCGCCCTTGAACGAAATGAGCTGGTCGAGGGCCGACTCTGCGTCGCGCAAACCGCCCTCAGCCCCCCGCGCAACCGCAGTCAACGCCGCCTCTTCCACCTCGATCTTCTCTTCACTGGCGATGGTTGCGAGGCGCTGCACAATGAGCGCCACCGGAATGCGGGACAGGTCAAACCGCTGGCAACGCGAGACAATCGTCGGGAGAATCTTCTGCGGCTCGGTGGTCGCAAAAATGAACTTCACGTGCGGCGGCGGCTCCTCAAGCGTCTTCAGGAGGGCATTGAAAGCCTCTTTCGTGAGCATGTGGACTTCATCGATCACGTAGATCTTGAACCTGTCGCGGGCCGGCAGGTACTTGACCGTCTCGCGAAGGGTCCGCATCTGGTCTACTGTGTTATTGGATGCGCCGTCGATCTCCAGCACGTCCATGCTGCGGCCTTCTGTGATCTCGAGACACGAGTCGCACTTGCCGCACGGCGTTATGGTGGGGCCGGTGGCGCAATTAAGCGCCTTGCCGAGGATCCGGGCAATCGATGTCTTCCCGATGCCGCGCGGACCGACAAACAGGTAAGCATGGGCAATCCGGTTGGATTGAATGGCATTCTTGAGAGTGTCCGTTATCCGCGACTGGCCAACCACATCGTCGAACTGCTGGGGTCGCCATTTGCGAGCCAACACAGTATATGTCCCGGTCTTTCCCATCTGCGTATTCTCCTCCACGGCAAGAAAAATGGTTGTGCACCCTCGTTCGCCGTCGGCCATTGTATCGCGGTGTCTGGGACCCGGCTCCGGCCAGGCTGGCCCACGGCACACGAAGCTCTTGGCATACCGCTGCTACCTTCCGGTCCTGACGGGGTTCGCCACACTCCGTCGCATGGGACCCGGCCATCAACGCTTCATCCCAGTCTTCCGACACAACAACCGGCTTCTTACTCGGGAATTCGACCCTGCTAGAGCGGATTGCAGGTCATACCGCCCGAAGACGGCACTCAGGGCACCGCTGGCTCCCCGTCTAGCACAACCGGGACAGAGTCTATACACCGCGCGTCTCTCATGACAAGAGAATTAGCGGGCGCCCGATTCAAATTGCATCCCGGACCATGAGATGTGTATACTGCCGAAGTGTGGCTTTGTGGGGCGCTACGCTACTACTGTGGCAGGAGTCCTCCCGGTACGGGCTGCGAGCGAATGCGGCTGTAGTGGGCCTGATGAAGAGGGTCCTAGGCCAGGAGCAACATGAAGAACAACGTCGAGACAATGAGCAAGACGGAAGTGCACAGCCGTCAGATCCCATGCAATAAGTGCCGCATACTTGTCGTCGATGACGAGATAAGAAACCTCTTCCGCCAGCTTCTGAAGCTGGAGATGCCGGATTACAGACTGAACATCGCCGTCAATGGCGCCGAGGCGATCGAGATGTTCCGGCACAACCATCACGCAATGCTTCTGCTTGATCTTCGCATGGCGGTGATGGACGGAGAAAAGGCGTTCGCCGCGATTGAGACGTTGTGCGCCGAGCAGAACTGGGAAATGCCGGCAGTCATCTTCTGTACCGGCTACGATCCAACTCCCAAGGTGCGTGAAATCATCGCCAAAGACCCCAGGCATTGCCTCCTGTCAAAGCCTGTACCCAACGACATATTGCTCGAAACGATCAAGGCCCACCTGCCAAAATAACGGCGCGTGTTGTTCAGATCCACATGTTCCTGTCCAGCGTCCTGTACTGAATCGCCTCTGAAACGTGTTCCGGCCCGATTACCTCACTGCCGGAAAGATCGGCGATTGTCCGCGATACCTTCAAGATGCGGTCGTAGGCCCGCGCGCTGAAGTTCAATTCGGTCATGGCCATCTTCAGCATATCCTGCGATCCCTGTTTGAGCGCACAGTGCTTCTGCATGTCTTTCGACCGCATTGTGGCGTTGCAAGTCACCTTACGGGCATGCTTGAAGCGCTCGGCCTGCACCTTTCGAGCCGCCACTACCCGCTCCCTGATCACCGCGGATTTCTGGCCCTTGGACTCTGCGGACAACTCCTGATACCGGACCGCCGGGACCTCGATGTGGATATCGATCCTGTCCAGAAGCGGCCCCGATATCTTGTTGCGGTAGTGCTGGATGTGGTTCGGCGAGCACCTGCACTCGCGGCGCGGATCGCCGTGGTAGCCGCACGGGCACGGGTTCATAGCCGCAACGAGCATGAACTCGCACGGGAACGTCAACGAGGCCGCAACCCTGGAAATGGTCACATGGCCGTCCTCAAGAGGCTGGCGAAGGACCTCTAGAACATTGCGGTGGAACTCGGGCAATTCATCCAGGAACAACACTCCGCGATGAGCCAGGCTCACCTCGCCAGGAATTGGATGGCTTCCACCACCAAGCAATCCCGCATCTGAAATGGTGTGGTGTGGCGCCCTGAACGGACGCTGGATAACGAGGGCCTGATGCGCCGGTAGAGTCCCGGCTATGCTGTGGATCCTCGTTGTTTCGAGCGACTCCTCAAGCGACATGAGCGGCAGAATAGAGGGGATTCGCTTTACCAGCATTGTCTTGCCGGTGCCCGGGGGGCCGATCATCAGGATGTTGTGCCCACCGGCCACCGCCACCTCAATGGCACGCTTTGCCAGTTCCTGGCCCTTCACATCCGCAAAGTCATCATCGCAGTCGGCCAGGTGGGCATATGCCTCCTCGATGGATATGCTGAACGGGCTGGCCTGCGACAGGCCGGCCAGGAAGTCGGCGGCTTGTCGCAGGCACCGTACCGGGTACACATCGATGCCGTCAACGACGGCGGCCTCTTCTGCGTTGTCGGCCGGGACCAGAATGCCGGTGCGGCCGGCCTTTTTCATGCGCATGGCAATCGGCAGGATACCCTTGACCTTCCGCACCTCCCCGCTCAGTGCCAGCTCACCAACCATCGCGAACTGCCCCAGGGTTTCAGCGTCGATCTTGTTCTCCTTCTTGGCGGCAATCATGCCGATGGCTATGGGCAGGTCGTAGTTGGGGCCTTCCTTCTTGATGTCGGCCGGGGCCAGGTTGATGGTGGTCTTGCCGCCATGCAGCTTGAAGCCGGAGTTCTTGAGCGCGGTGGTGACCCGGTCCTTGCTTTCCTTCACCGCGGCATCCGGCAGACCGACAATCACGATCGACGGATCGCTTGAAGCCGTATTGACTTCTATCTCCAGCGGATAAGCATCAACACCATACACAGCACCAGAATAGACCGTCACAAGCATAGGCAGTCCCTCCATCCGTAACGGATATATGCGTCCTTCCTATTATGAGAACGCAGCAGGGTGCCGATTTATTGTAACAAAACGTCAACTTTCTTTCTCAGACCCGCGGCGACATATGCCGGCTATGGCTGAAGTTGCACAATGGATGGTCTTCCGGTTGGCGGCCGCGCTGTCTTCTGCTACGAGCCTGACGAGGAACAGGCAGATAGTTGTTGCTGATAATCAACGCGTTACAGCCGTTTGGTCTAGTCCAACGTGATGGCGGGGCATGTCCCTCCGGAGGCCTCTGGGTGTCAAAGCCCGGGCGGCCGCTCCAACTCAGCAACCTGACAACTCAACAACTAACAACTTCCTGGTGCCGACTTTGGGGGCATCAGCCGGCACTGCCCCTCGGCCAGGGGTTCTCCGCAGGAGTTTCTTCCTTGTCACGCGCGGCAGAGGTCACTAGGGTTCAGGACGGTGGTTAGCTTATCCACGCCGGCCTCGGTCGGCGGAACAAGGTGGAGGTGCATCATGAGGAGGTTGGCTGCGTTGGCAGGTGTGGCGGGGCTGATGTTCGTGGTCGGTTGCGGCAGCAGCGATAATGATGAGGAGGCCGCCTGGGACGTCAGCTGGCAGCTCAGGCTGTCCGGAAACTACGGCGGCCCGAAGATCCGGATGCGCAGCGACGCGGATGTCTTTGTCGATATGGGCTATGCCGGCAGGCCCGAGGCTCAAGTCACAAGCGGTACGGCGGCCGCGGACGGCACAATCAACATCACCGTCAATTTTCCGGACACCGGCTCGTTCACTGGCGTTTTTGATGACGGCGTCATAACCTGGGACAATGGCACCTCCTGGACGCAGGACCGCACCTGGCAGGACGCAGTTATGGGCACATACGGCGGACCAGTGATAGAGCGCAGGAGCGATGGCTATCTGCAAATCGACATGAGCTACGCCACCCGTCCGGCCGCGCAGGTCTGGAACGGCTACTTCGAGGATGACGGCAGCATCCTGCTGGTTGTCTTCTTTCCCGATGAGTTGACACACTCCGGCTGGTTCACAACTGGCGCGATAGACTGGGACAACGGCACATCTTGGATCAAGGATCTCTGATCTCAGAGGCTGTAGGGGTTGTTGGAGCTCCGCCGGGGACACCCATCAAAGGGCCTGGCGAGGGACGGCCTGGCGAGGGACAGACAACTAGTTGTTGCTGATAATCAACGCGTTGCAGCCAGTAGGCCCAGTCCCGCGCTACAGCCTAACCAGGCTCATTCTCGCCACTCCGCTGGAGCCGGGGTGCCCTCACC
>JBAXKQ010000073.1:0-14102 GCA_037135275.1 bacterium | reverse complement strand
TTGAATCCAGCTCCGTGCCTTTTCCTCTGCTTCGTCGTCATCATTCCCTCGCTTTTACGACCACCATTTTCTATCTTAACACGTGGTCCAAAAAACGGGGTCCACTATACAATGAGAAGAGCTAGGATTACGAGCGAAAGCGGGGGTTTTTACCATATCATCTCCCTGGACCCGGCAGACGTCAGCGGCAAGCCTGTCCAAAATAACGTTTTGAAAAAGGCCTCCGTTTGTGGCCACAACAGGTGGCCGGATGTGTCTAAGCATCAAACAAACGGAGGTGAGGATCGTGATAGGACATGCGAGTCTGTTTAGCCAAGTTCTCTCTTTGATAGATCGGCATCATTTTGCAGCCAGAGTGAAGGAGCTGAAAGCCGAGAAGCACGCCAAGGGATTCACCTGTTGGGAACAGTTTGTAGCAATGCTGTTCTGCCAGATGGCTCAGGCCAAGTCTCTTCGAGAGATTGTGCAGGGCCTACAGTGTTGCGAAGGCAAACTCAGACATCTGGGCATTGAAAACACCCGAAGCGATCCACCCTGTCGTATGCCAATGAACACCGGCCATGGGAGTCGTACCGATCTGTCTTCTATGCACTGCTTGATCGTTGTATGGCGATTGCCCCCGGCAAGAAATTCCGGTTCAAGAACAAACTGCTGAGCATGGATGCCACTATAGTCGAGCTGTGCGCAACGATGTTCGACTGGGCCAAGTACCGGCAGGCCAAGGGAGCGGTTAAGGTTCATTTACTGCTGGATCACGATGGATATCTGCCAGTCTTTGCCCATATTACCGAAGGCAGGGAACACGAGCTTCTTACGATTAGGAAACTCCATTTCGCCCGCGGGACTATTGTGGCTTTTGACCGGGGCTATATTGATTACAAGCTCTTTGAGGAATGGAGTTCTCGGGGCGTCTATTTCGTAACGCGCATGAAGCAAAACGCCGACTGGTGGACGGACATTAGGCAGACTGTGCCCAGGGGTTCTGCCGTTTTGAAAGATGAAATTGGTGAGTTTCATGTCGGGCATGCCGGCAGAAAGGTTGTCCAGAGCGATAGAAAGGTGACGGTCTGGCTTGAGGACAAGAAGGAAGAACTGGTACTGCTGACAAACAACTTCAAACTCGCAGCCCGGACCATCGCGGCTATCTATAAAGAGCGGTGGCAGATTGAACTATTTTTCAGGGCCCTGAAGCAGAACCTGCGGCTGAAGACATTCGTGGGAACCTCAGCAAATGCGGTGCATATCCAGATTTGGACAGCACTTGTGGCCATCCTTCTGCTGAAATACCTCCAATTCAAAGCAACCATGGTTTGGGCCTTGTCGAATTTGGCGGCACTCTTGCATTGGAACCTCTTTACCTACCGTGATTTGTGGCAGTGGATCAATAGACCTATGGATGTGCCGCCGGAACGGCCGGCTGCCGAGCAGATGTGCTTGGTCCTGGACAGCATCTGACGATCTTGGATATGCGCAGGGGGGAACCTCATCTTGAACCTGGCAAACATCAGCAGAAAACATCAGTAAATTCGCTCAACCTGTCCGAAATCGGGATTATCTTGGACAGCAGTGCCCTGACGTATAAGGTAGTCGACTAATTCAGAAAAGAATGGGAGTATCCGTGGCCATTTGGATGTCCCAACAGAGTTTTGCTATCGGCCTATAAACCAGCAGGAAGAAACACCAACACAAGGCTTTGACCTATGGCTGACACGAAATGGTTTTCCGACGCTCGCTACGGCATGATTGTACACTACGGACTCTACAGCCTGCTCGGTCGTCACGAATGGGTGATGAACCGCGAACAAATACCGCCGGTGGAATACCGCAAGCTGGCACGCCGCTTCACGGCCAGGATGTTCGACGCGGAGGAACTCTGTGACCTGGCCGTAAATGCCGGCATGCGTTACATCACGCTGACCACCATGCACCACGATGGCTTCCGGCTCTACGACAGCGAGCTGACGGATTTCACCACCGCCAGGACCGCTGCCAAGCGCGACCTTGTGTCAGAAGTCGTGGCCGCGGCCCGCAAGCGCGGACTCCGCATCTCGCTCTATCACAGCCTTAATAACTGGATGGACCAGCCCGATGCCGTGGCCGCACTGGAAGACCCAGCCGCCTATGAGCTCTTCATGCGCAACACCTTCGCGCGCATCCGTGAGTTGGTGCTGAAGTTCAACCCGATCGATGTCCTCTGGTACGACGGCTGGTGGCCCTTTAACGCCGAGAAATGGCGCGGGGAAGTGATGAATGACATGGTGCGCGCCATCCAGCCGCACATCCTGTTCAATGGCCGCAATGGTCTGTCCGGCGATTTCGCCACGCCCGAAGGGCACCTCGGCGCGCCCAGGCCCTACCGCCCCTGGGAAGCGTGTCTGACACTGAACAATAGCTGGGGTTTCTGCAAGGCCGACAAGGAATGGAAGACCCCACAGCAGCTCGTGGACATGCTTGCCACGGTGGCTCAGGGCCGCGGCAACCTGCTTATGAACGTCGGCCCCTGCGGCGACGGCTCCATTCCCAAGGCCGCCGTCACAATCCTGACAACGGTCGGGGACTGGCTGCGCCGTTGCGGCGAATGCATTTACGACACCGACTCGTTCACCTTCGATCTGCGCGAACGCGGCGATCACCGGGGCGACTGGTGCAGTCACGGGCCCATGACCGCGAAGGGCCGCAACCTCTACCTGTTGGTCCGCCGCTGGGCCGGCTCCACCATCGTGCTCGGTGGCCTGAAAGCCAGGGTCCAACGCGTGAACCTGCTCGGGGACGGGCGTGAGGTTGCCTTCTCACAGGACGACAATCGCGTGGTACTCTCCGGCCTGCCCGCTGCGGCACCCGACCCGGTCTGCCCCGTGCTGCGCTTCGAATGCGACCGCGCTCCCGTGGTCTATCTCACCGGTGGCATGCGCGAACCCGCAGTTCCCCACCCCCACTACGACCCCTGTCCCTCCGACATCGTACACTGATGGGTGCCCCCGACCCCGATACCGACCCGGACCGAAGCGGGGGCCGCTTCTAGAGTGCACCGGCTGCTACTGTCTGCACTTGCTCGCCACACTTCAACCTTTACACTTACTCCAACTGTTTGATCGTCGATCGTTACTCAGCGCTCGTCGATCGTTGTCTCGATCGTCGTCGTGATCTTTGTCGACAACTATCGAGCATTTCGCCGGGGATTCTCAGGCAAATAGTTGTTGTTGATAATAAACGACTTACAGCCATTAGGTCAGTCCAACGCAACCACGAGGGCGGCCAGTCCCTGTTTAGCCTCTGTTTAGCCTTCCGGCGACAGGCCTGCCGCCGGCCTTGTCCAGCCTTGCAAGTATGCGACTGACCTCCGCATCCACCTCATCAGCAGTATCGACGCATGCTGTGCATTTCCCGTTCACGGCCTTGTCGAGCCTGTCGTTGTTTGCTTCTTGCGACATAGTTCCACTCCTCCGCAACTAGGCGCGGCCGTGCTCCGCCGCGATGACCGCCTTCAGTTCGGCGAGCGCGCGATCGAGGTCATCGTTGACGACCTTGTGCATGTACTCACCCGCGCATTCCATCTCCCTGCGTGCAACCACCATCCGGCGCTGTATCTCAGCGGTGCTATCCTCGTTCCGGCCAACCAGGCGTGCTTCAAGGACCTCCATGGAGGGCGGCACTATGAAGATATCGACGTAAGCGCGTCCGAGAAGCCCGTCCCTGTCCTCTGCCGCCTGCCGTCGCACCTCACTGGCACCCTGGACGTCTATTGCGAGGAGTACGTCATTTCCAACCGCCAGGGCGGCCTCGACTTCGGCGCGGAGTGTCCCGTAGCTCCGTCCATGCACAGTCGCATGCTCAAGGAACTCGTTGCGTGCCAGGCGGGCGGCAAACTCCTGCTCGGCCAGGAAATGGTAGTCCTTGCCGTCAACCTCGCTGCCGCGGATGGCGCGGGTTGTGCACGTCACCACCCTGACCATGCCGCCGCATTCCGCAAGCAGCCTGTGGCAGAGGGTGGTCTTGCCAGCACCAGACGGGGCGGAGATGACAAGAAGCAGTGCGCGCTTCCTACTCGACATTCTGCACCTGTTCGCGCATGCGTTCGAGTTCCGTCTTGAACATGACAACATGCCGCGAGATTCCGGCATCATTTGCCTTGGAGCCAATGGTGGTGATCTCCCTGAACATCTCCTGTATCAGGAAGTCCAGGGGGCGGCCAACCGGCTGGCTTGACCCAAGTAGTTTCGACGCCTGTCCGAAATGGCTGGCCAGCCTGGTTATTTCCTCGGATATATCGCAGCGATCGGCAAAGACGGCCAACTCCTTCCGCACCTGCGGATCATCGGCAGCAGCATCAAAACCTGCAGCCTTCAGCCGGCCAACCAGGGCTTCACGGTATTTTCCCGGCACAGAACCGGACAACTTGGCAACACTGCCGTGCAAATCACGAAGAGTCCGAAGCCTGCCGGCTATGTCCTTCTGAAGTTTGCCACCCTCCAGGGCGCGCATCCGCGCAAGATTCTTCATGGCTTTCACGATCGCCCCGCGGACCGACGGCCACACCGCCTCGGCATTGAGCTCGGGCTGCAATGTCCTGAGAACATCGGGAAGTCGCGTGAGCGTCTGGGCGGTAAGATCATCCTTGAGCTTGAGCCTGGCAGCCACCCGACGCAGGGCTGAAATACTGGCCGTTGCCATGGCCTCATCAACGGTGACGGATCCGTCCTGACGACCGGTCCCGGTAAGCCTGACTGAAACCGTGATACACCCTCTGGAAAACACCTTGCCTACCTCCTGGGCGGCCCTGGCCTCGAGCACAGCCAGGCCCCTGGGCAGGCAGACCTGCACGTCGAGTTGCTTACGGTTCACGGAGCTGATCTCAACCTCGGCGCGACAACCGGCCGCCACCGCTTCAGCCCGCCCGAATCCGGTCATGCTCTTCAGGGACATGTCCACCCCCCCCTTTGCATTGATATTAGCAACCACTCCGACACGACAGAATCATCGAAACGGAGTCTCTTCGCCCGGCGTCACCGGCGCCACGGCCCGCACATTGGCCCATCGCACGCAACTGGCAGCAATCCCGCGAGCTACGCATCGTCTCGCAATTCCGCCCGGAGTTTCTTGAGATATGCAAGGATAAAGGCATTGAGGTCACCGTCCAGAACTCCCTCTGAATTCGAGGTTTCGACCTCGGTCCTGTGGTCCTTCACGAGCGTGTAAGGATAGAGAACGTATGACCTGATCTGGCTACCCCACGCGATCTCGCCCTTCTTGCCGTAGAACTTTTCCATGTCCTTGCGTTTCTGGTCAAGCGTCCAGTCCAGGACTTTGGACCTCAGCATCTTCATGGCTGTTGAACGGTTCTTGTGCTGCGACCTTTCCGCCTGGCACGCCACCACAATACCCGTCGGCAGGTGGGTAATCCTGATGGCAGAATCAGTCTTGTTCACATGCTGCCCGCCGGCGCCGCTGGACCGGTAGGTGTCGATCCGGAGATCATTCTCGTTGATCTCCACCTCGACATCGTCAGCCACTGCGGCAACAACGTCCGCAGCGGCAAAAGTCGTGTGCCGGCGCTTGTTGGCGTCAAAGGGACTGATCCTGACGAGTCTGTGCACACCACGCTCAGTCTTGAGAAAGCCGTACGCATTCGGGCCGCAGACGGAAAACGCCACGCTCTTCAGGCCGGCCTCTTCGCCCGCCTGGACATCCAGAACCTCAACCTTGAAGCCGACTGCTTCACAGTAGCGCCTGTACATGCGGAAGAGCATCTCAACCCAATCGCATGACTCCGTGCCACCAGCCCCGGAGTGAAGGGACATGAATGCGTCGCTTCCGTCCAGTTTCCCGCTCAGAAGCGATCTCATCTCAATAGTCTGGAATGATGATTCCAATCGTGCGACTTCTGCCGACACGTCGGCCATCGACTGTTCCCGATGCCGTGGGTCGGACTCCTCCTGGGCGAGCTGGAGCAGGAGTTCAGCATCCTGCTGACCCTTCTCGATGGCGTTGAACGGCGCTAGAATCGCGCTCTGGCGATTGGCCTCATCTATGACGGATCTCGCGCTGTCCTGGTTGGACCAGAAACCCGGTTCGGCCTGTTTTCTCTGAAGCTCGGCAAGCATCCTCTCGCGATTAGCGACGTCAAAGATAACCTCGCATTTCTGCGATGCGCCCGCGAAGAGTCTCGATACGCGTACTTACATCGTCTGCCATCGTTGCGGTTTCCCCTCGTTAGACTGACGGCCGGGATCGGACAGCCAATCGCAAACAACACAGGTGCCGGATACGCTACCCACGCCCGTCCGTGTCACCGGTGTGATCCGTTTCCGTAGCCACACGCTTGCATGCCAGGCGCCGTGAAGTTAGCCGGCCGATTGGCACAATCGCAAGCAGAAAAGACAGAACAGCGAGAGCTGCGCACGGCAAGGCGAACAGGCGATCGCCGTACTTAGTGTACAAGGTAAGACGCATGTCTGCGGGCGGCACTTCGACCGGCACAGTGAGATACTCGGCCGAGAGGGGTGCCAACATGCCGTCTACCGGGATCCTTCCGACCGCGTCGATGTAGCAGGATACACCTGTATTGGCCGCCCGGATTGCCGGGACCCGGTTTTCAATGCAGCGCAACACACAATGAGCGAGATGCTGCCGTGCTCCGCTGGAGACATCGAACCATGCGTCGTTGGTCTGGTCGATCAGCAGCCTTGCTCCGGCCAGAACTGCGCCACGCGCCAGGCCGGGAAAGGCGTCTTCAAAGCATATCAGCGCGGAGAACCCGTATTGCGCACGTTTCTCCAGGCGGAAGACAACCGTATTTGTGCCGGGAGTAAGACCTGTCCACCCATCCGGCGCTACACAAGCCACGACCCTGGAGAACAGGCTGCTGAAAGGCGCGTATTCCCCGAACGGCGCAAGATGTTGTTTATGATATACCTGCAGCGGCCGGCCCGATGCATCCATAAGGATTGAGCTGTTGTAGATGATACCCTTGTCCGCAAGCCGGTCGTCCGTGGACCCTGCAAGTATTGGAACGCCATTTGTGAGCATGTCGGCCATGAACCCGAGGCTCTCGTTCCAGAATATCGGGAAAGGAACCGATGTCTCCGGCCAGACCACCAGATCGGGCCGTGGCGCCCGCACCGCAAGGCTGGTCAACCGATCAAGGCTGTCGTATATCGGCCTGGCGAAATCCTCGTCCCACTTCTCCAGTTGCGGAATGTTGGGCTGTACAACGGCAATCACCATGTTGGGCCGGTCGGACCTCGGCTGCCTTGCAATGACGGACGCGCCCCACAACACGGCTCCTCCCGCACAAAGGAGGGCTAGTGTGAGTTCCGGGTGTGCCCGATACGATTTGCCAACCGACACGCCGCGATGCCTGATGACTGTCACTGCCAGGCCCGCATTGATCAGCACGATCAGCGCCGAGACCGCGTAGACCCCGCCCAGTGCAGCAACCTGACAGACAGATGTGCTGTACTGGTTCCCGGCGAGCGCCTGGCTGACGCCCAGCGTATTCCATGGGAACCCGGACGCAAAATGCGACCTCAGGTATTCAAGGCCGGCCCACAGGAGCGGAATGACAACTGTCGCGGCGATGTTCTTGCGCCAATCCTCCGTGCCGCATGCCGCGAACCATGCGGAGACGATCATAGCGAACACGGCAATGTACACTGCGCAGTATGCGGCGAGGACGAACCAGCCGGCATAGGCGACAGGCGCCGGAACTCCCTTGTGCGCGAGAATCCTCAACCAGCCCAGGGCTGGAATCCAGAATGCGAGCCCGCACACCATGCCCCACCTGAATGCGCTCCACGGAGCAGAGTACCGTGCAACCAGGAGGATGGGCACAAGCGCAAACCACGCCGCAAAATGCCACTCCATCGGGGCAAAACAGGATGCGAGAAGTAGTCCGCTCAACAGCGCGCCGAGAAGGCGCAGCGAAAACGCCGGGACAGCAGGCCAGCTCATGCGTCTCACTCTCCGCAGCATTTCTTGTATTTCCTGCCGCTACCGCACGGGCACGCATCGTTGCGGCCAACTTTGGGCACGTCTCTTCTCACCGGTTCAAGTGCCCTCATAACCTCGTCCTCGCCACGGTCGCTGGCCGGCGCCGACTCTTCGCCTTGTGGTGGCTTCTGGGTGCGCGCAAGTCCGCGGCTGCCCAGTATGGAGACCTCGTCGTGGATAAGGGTTTGAGGCAGGGCCGATATGAACTTTCCAAAGGCCTCCGCGCTGGTTGACGTGCGGAACACCTGGCTGGCGACATCGTCCTTGATGTCGTTCATCAGTGTCTCGAACATGTCATAGGCCTCGCGCTTGTACTCCACCAGGGGATCACGCTGGCCGTACGCCCGTAACCCCACCCCTTCCCTCAGCGAATCCATGCTCCGCAGGAAGTCCTGCCAGCGGACGTCGATCGCCCTCAGCATGACATGCCGCTCCACGTCGTTGATGGACCCAGGATCCTCGGACTTCATCTTCAGTTCATAGGCCGCCTTCACCTGGTCGAACACCCTGTCGGCGATGGCGTCCACCGTCATGGTAGCCGCGGCGAACTCCTTCGTCTGGACGGCGATAGGAAAAGCTATGCGAACCCACTCAATGAACTTGTCAACGGTCGAGCTGTCGTCGGCGCTGATTCCCTCCGCCCTGGCTGAAATCGCGTCGTAGATCATGTCGTACAGGCTTTCCCTGACGACCGGGCTCCGTACAATGTCGCCGCGGAGCCTGTAGACGATTTCGCGCTGCTTGTTCATGACATCGTCATACTCAAGCGTGCGTTTGCGTATCGAGAAATTCTGCTGTTCGACGCGCTTCTGGGCAGTCTCGATCGACCTATTCAGCCACCTGTGCTCGAGAACCTGACCTTCCTCCAGCCCGAGGCGGCCGAGTATGCCGGCGATCCTGTCAGAACCGAACAACCTCATGAGGTCGTCTTCCAGCGAGACGTAAAACCTGGATGCACCCGGATCGCCCTGCCGCGCGCATCTGCCGCGCAACTGCCGGTCAATACGCCGTGCCTCGTGGCGCTCGGATCCGATCACGTACAGGCCACAAGGCTTTTCGACCAGCATCTTGCGAAGTGTCGTGCCCTGATAGGGACTATCCAGGCTAGCCCCGGACGTGATGGTCGCGCGATCCACATACACCACGCCCTCGCCAAGCTTGATATCGGTGCCGCGGCCGGCCATGTTGGTGGCAATGGTCACTGAACCGGGCTGGCCGGCCCTTGCCACGATCTCGGCCTCCATCTCGTGCTGTTTCGCGTTCAGGACGTTGTGCGGGATCTTCTCCCGGCGCAGCATCCGGCTGAGCAACTCAGAAGTATCCACAGATACCGTACCGACAAGGACCGGCTGTCCCCTGCCGTGGCAGTCGGCAATGTCGGAGATAACGGCTTTGAACTTCTCCCTCTGCGTCTTGAAGATCTGGTCGTGGTTGTCTATCCGCCGCACGGGCCGGTTCGTCGGCACGACAACCACGTCAAGGCCGTATGTCTGGTGCAGTTCCGAGGCCTCGGTCTCGGCTGTTCCTGTCATGCCGCCAAGCTTCTGGTACATCCTGAAGTAGTTCTGGATAGTAATGGTGGCCAGGGTCTGGCTTTCCCGCTCGATCTTGACCCCTTCCTTGGCTTCCACGGCCTGATGGAGCCCGTCCGACCACCTGCGCCCGGGCAGGATTCGACCCGTGAACTCATCAACAATCAGGACCCGGTTGTCCTGGACGACGTACTCCACATCCCTTTCGTAGATGCAGTAGGCCCGGATGAGCTGATCGACAATGTGGACCTTGTCGCTCTTGTCGGCAAAGATAGTCTGGACTTCGAGCCGCTTGTGGGACTTCTCCGCCTCCGTCATGGAAGTGTTTCCGTCTATTTCCGCCATTTCCGTGCCGAGATCCGGCAGCACAAACGTGTCCGGGTCCGACGGATTCAAGGCCTCGCATCCCTTTTCTGTCAGGCTCGCATCATGGCCCTTTTCGTCGATCGTAAAATAGAGCTCTTCCCTGAGTTCGCGCGCCTCCTCCTTGTGCATATCGGTGAGCATCATGTTCTCGATGTGCTCAAGAAGCTTGCGAGTTGACGGCTCCTCCAGCATGTGCATGAACTGCTTGTGCTTGGGCATGCCGTGGCGGACTTGGTACAGGTAGGGCTCCGCTTCTTTCGCATTACCCTTCTCAATCAGTTCCTTTGCCTTCGACATCAGGCCGTTGCAGATATCACGCTGCATCCTGACAAGGCGTTCGACGCGCGGCTTGAGCTCCATGTACACTTGCGACGTCTCGGACCCGGGGCCGCTGACGGCACCCGATATGATCAGCGGTGTGCGTGCCTCATCGATCAGGATATTGTCAGCCTCGTCGATGATGGCGAAATTGTAGCCGCGTTGAACCTGTTCGACAGGCTGGCGCGCAAGGCCGTTGTCACGCAGGTAGTCGAAACCGAACTCGCTGTTGGTGCCGTAGGTCACGTCACGGCTGTACTGCTCCCTCCGGTCCTCCGGCTCCATGTGATTCTGGATGCATCCAACCGTAATTCCGAGGAAGTCATAGAGAGGGGCCATCCACTGCGCATCCCGGCGGGCGAGGTAATCGTTGACGGTGACCATATGGACGCCACGGCCAGCCAGCGCGTTGAGATACACCGGCAGCGTTGCAACCAGCGTCTTCCCTTCGCCAGTGGCCATTTCGGCGATTTTGCCCTGATGAAGGAGGATGCCGCCGATGAGCTGGACATCAAAGGGCACCATATTCCATGAAGCGTCATGGTTGCACACCTGGTAATTCAGCCCTACCAGGCGTCTGCATGCGTTCTTTGCCACAGCGAAAGCCTCGGGGAGGATCGGATCAAGGACCTCGGCGTTCAGCGCCTTCAGCATGCGCTTGACGTTTGTCCTCTCACGCTCATCGATTGCATTCGACAGCGCGTTGAGGAGTTCGTCCTGCTTCTTCGTAAGTCCGGACGCATACTGCGCCGCTATCCTATCCTTGAATTCAGCCGTCTTGGCACGCACCTGATCATCGGAAAGCTTCTGGTATTCCGCTTCGAGCTCGTTGATCCGGCGGACAATATGGCGGATGGACTTGATGGTCCGTTCGTTCCGGGTGCCAATAATCTTCTTTATGATCCATTCCATTGTATTTTACCTATCCGGCCGCTACCGGCCTATGGGCAGACGCTCGGCAAGCCACTTCGGCAGGCCTACATCGATGATTCTGGACTGAGTTGTTTCGACATCGTAGTCCACGCGCCGAAGCTCTATTTCCCTGGTTTCCATGTCGTAAATGGCATACGCGGCGCGAGGATCGCCGTCGCGGGGCTGGCCGACACTGCCGACATTCACGAAGTACTTGTGGCCACGCTCAATTTTCATCTTTGTGAACGGCATGGCCACAACCTTGCTGGAGTTCCTGAAGACTATCGGAACGTGCGTGTGGCCGTGAAAACATACCGGTGTGATCTGGTAGGCAAAGTTGGTTATGGCATCCAGATCGTCAAACATGTACGCCCACTTCTCGGGCATATCCAACGTTGCGTGCACGATTGTAAAATTCTCGACACTCTTCAGGTACGGCAGGTGCTTGAGCCAATTGCACTGTTCGGCAGAAAGCTGGCCACGCGTCCAGTTGATCACCACGGCCGCGAGCGGATGAAAACTGCCAAGGTGCTCGTCATGCGAACAATAGTGATCGTGATTGCCTCGGACGCAGACGCATTTCAATTCACGAATCTTCTCCAGGCACTCGATCGGACTGGCGTTGTACCCCACGATATCGCCGACGCAGACATACGAGGTGACACGCTGTTCCGAGGCATCCTTGAGCACGGCAGAAAGGGCTTCCCAATTGCTGTGAATATCTCCGAGGACGGCGTATCTGGCGTTGGACATGAATTGGCCCTGGAACTCACACCTTCAGTAGTGTCGCGGCAATCGCCAGATCCTCAGGTGTAGTGATCTTGATGTTGGACCAGGTCGACGGAACCAGCCTGATCTCCTTGTGGACCAGTTCAACCGCCGAAGATTCATCGGTGACATTCAGGTGCTTCTTTGCCACCTGCTTGTAGCCCTCTACAAGGAGGTCCTTCTTGAAAGCCTGGGGTGTCTGGACGGCCCACAGTTTTGTGCGGTCGATCGTCCGTGTCCCCGACAGGCCGCCCGTCTGCAATTCCTTGACCGTGTCCGCGATCTTCACTGCCGCCACTCCTGCGCCATATCGCTTGGCGGCCTTGATCGTCTCCGAGATGAGCTGCGGGGTTACGCATGGACGCGCCCCATCGTGAACCACGACGATGCCGCAATCATCATCAACCTCGGCAAGCCCGTTGCAGACCGATATCTGCCTCTGCGCGCCGCCCGCGACAACCTTCCGGGCCTTTGCGCATCCGTAGATCTGCAGCATTCCGCGCGCCGTATCAAGCCGGTCCTTGCGGACGACCAGAATAATGTGATCGATATCGTGGCATTTCTCAAAAGCGCGCAGGGAGAAGGAAAGCACCGGTTGCCCCCCAAGGCTCAGAAACGCCTTGTCCACATCAGCACCCATTCTCTCGCTCTTGCCGGCCGCGACGATTATTCCATAATTCACTGTGCTACTCCACAGGCTGGGTTGCTGTTCTCAAACTCGGATCTCACGCTAGCAAGTCATATTCAATCCGTCAAGCACGCAACATCGTTCAGCCGCGATATGTGCGCAGTCAGTTCCGTTGGGCACCCTCTGCATGGATCCAGCGTAGCCAGACGCATATGCTCATGTGCTGAGCATGGATGGGGCGACAGTCGCCATCAACCGGGACTTGCCATGCCCCACTAGATATCCCCGGGTCTTTTTGTTGACACGATCCTGCTCATTGGACACGGGAGAGAGCCCCAATCGCCGTCGCCATAAACGCTAAAACAAGAAAAGACCGTCCTAACATCTGCCGGCTGATTATCGGCAGCATACACTTGCCGAGCCCGGGCAATTCATCTATATTCAACGCCATGGATGACATGCTTGCCATAATTCCTACCTACGACGAGAAGGAAAATGTGCGACCGATCTCCGGGGCCGTGTTTGCGGTGAAGCCTGATGCGCACATCCTTTTCGTGGACGACAACTCGCCGGACGGCACGGGCCGGGTGATTGACGAGATGGCGGCGGCGGACCCACGCATTCACGTGCTCCACAACGAGAAGAAGGGTGGACTGGGCCGCGCCTACATTGCCGGATTCCGCTGGGCACTCCAGCGGAACTACAAGTTCATCTTCGAGATGGATGCGGATTTCTCGCACGACCCAAAGGAGATTCCCAACTTCCTAAAGGCTGCGGAAAAGGCCGACTTGGTGCTCGGCTCGCGATATGTCAACGGCATACGCATCACCAACTGGCCGCTCAGCCGCCTGATCCTGAGCAAGGGTGCCGCGACGTACGTCCGTATCGCCACAGGAATGCCGGTGACCGACCCGACCGGCGGATTCAAGTGTTTCCGGCGCGAGGTGCTGGAGGCGATAGACTTCGATATGATCATGTCCAACGGCTATGCGTTCCAGATTGAGATGACGCATACCGCATGGATGAAGGGTTTCCGGATTGCCGAGGTGCCGATCACCTTCGTGGACCGGCGTTCGGGTTATTCAAAAATGGCGTCTTCTATCTGCAGCGAAGGGGTCTGGATAGTATGGAAACTGGCACCGCGGAGCAGGTTTCACAAACCAGCGGCACGAAAAGCCTGATGGCATATTTCAGGGCGATGCGGCCCGAACACTGGATCAAGAACCTTGTTGTTCTTGCCGCATTCCTGTTTGCGCTTGGTGACAACAACCAGTATCCCGGCCTGCTCCCCCTCTGGGCGTCTTTTTCCAAGGCAGTTGGTGCAATGGCACTGTTCTGCATAGTTTCCAGCGCGATCTACCTGCTGAACGACATCAAGGATTTCGAGCTCGACCGTGCGCACCCGCAGAAGAAGCTCAGGCCTATTGCCGCTGGGGCCGTACCACGATTGCATGCGCGCATTCTCGCCGCTATCCTTCTGGCCGCCGGGATCGCCGGATCGACCGCGCTATCCCCGTACCTTGCGTGTGTGATCATCATCTATGTTCTCCTCCAGGCGTTCTACACCATGGGGTTGAAGAAGGTTGCGA
>JBAXKQ010000072.1:0-14294 GCA_037135275.1 bacterium | reverse complement strand
AAGTGATGGCGACTCGCGCATCACTGACCTTCATGTCTGGCAGGTTGGCGCAGGCCAATTCGCGGCCATCGTCTCCATAGTCGCTCACGACCCAAAGACAACCGCCGCCTATCGCGACATGTGCTGCATCCATGAAGAGCTTGTTCACGTCACGATCGAAGTGCAACGCTGCCCGGACCACAGGCCTGAGAAGGCCGCAGTCTGATCACCGTGCACTGACAAACATGAGCAGGACAACACGGCGCCCACAAGGCGGTGGCACTCTGCGCCGCTAAGCGCGGCGAGGTCCACCGCCGGCCGTTGGCAGAAACGAGACAAAGACCAAGGAAGGCTTGCCTCCGCGGCGAGTAGCACTATAGTATCACATCATGAGAACTGAACTTGTTACGACGTTGAAGCGGCATGCGACGCGGATACTGGCCGACCTGCATGAGTCCAAGGATCCCGTTCTGATCACCGAACACGGCGCCCCGTCAGCCTATCTCGTGGATGTGACGGCGTTCGAGATGATGCAGGACCGGATGACGATCCTGGAGGGAATTGCCCGCGGAGAACGGGCGATCCTGGAGAACCGGACGTTTACTCATGCGGACGCCAGAGGGAGAATGAAGAAGTGGCTCGCCTAGTCTGGACTGAGCCAGCCCTCGCAGATCTCGAAGCGATCGCTGACTACATTGCCATGGACAACCCGGCGGCTGCGAGCCGACTCGTCCAGAGGGTATTCGAGAGCGTAGAGCGGCTGGAGCGCTTTC
This sequence comes from bacterium, assembly GCA_037135275.1. GTDB lineage: Bacteria > Verrucomicrobiota > Kiritimatiellia > SPBP01 > SPBP01 > JBAXKQ01. The sequence goes on along the minus strand of JBAXKQ010000072.1, from coordinate 13,542 downwards.
CGTCCTCCGGCAAGCGTCCGCCCGAAATGACGCGTATGTCCTGCCGCGAAATCGTCGTCACACCCTGTCGAATCTTCTACCGGTTTGAGGGAGATGACGTGTTTCTACTGCACGTGATGCGGGCAGAGAGTCTGCTCAGGAGATGGCTCATCGAGGAACGCAACAGAACCCGATAGAACTGCCAACCACACCTCGGACCATACAGTGTCTCGGCGCCCGCGGCGGGCACCGAGCGGCACACGCCGGACGTTCGATCTGGGGGCAACAAGGTAACAAGGCAATTGACACTGGCGTATGCAATGTGTACACTGTATGACAGAGCAATACAGAAGGAGAAGACATGAGCACCGCAGTGTCGATTCGATTACCCGACGTTCTTGCAAAAGAACTTGAGCAGATCGCGGACGAAACGGAACGGCCCCGGTCTTTCCACATTCAAAGGGCCTTGGAGTCCTACATCGAGGACTTCGCCGACGTCCAGATCGCCCTGGATCGGCTTCGCGACCAGAAGGATCCAGTCGTGTCCAGCCGCGAAATGAGAAGATCCCTTGGCCTTTGACATCGCCTACAAGAAGAGCGTCCAAAAGGACCTTGCCAACCTCGGCAAAGCCGAGGCCAGGCGGGTACTCGATAAGATCGAGAGGGATCTCGCCATTCGAGCGGACGCGTATCCCGTCTTGAAGGGGCAGTTCGCAGGCCTGAGGAAACTGCGTGTCGGCGACTACCGTGTCGTCTTCGCCATCCTCGGCGAGCAAGTCCTCGTGCTGCGAATAGGCCACAGACGGGAAATATACGACAGGTAATCGAACCGCAGAATCACGTAGGAAAGACCGCCACACCCAACGGTGACCCTCTACATTCGGAGGTCATGATTCGATATTCTGACATCGGGAGTTTTCACGGCGTCCACATTCATCGGCCCGCCGGTTCCATCTAGCCTCCCTTCCACCAGTTGGTTACCCTTCCAGAGTGGGCTTCGAGTAGTAGTTCTTTCACGTATTCGCGTGTGGTCCTCATACAGGGGACTTACACCCCCATTTACAGCGCGCCCATGCTGGGCGCACACCATGTTCTCAACCGTACCGTTACCCCTGCCGGGTCAACGTCTTGCGCATCAAGCCGGCATACGAGCGCGGATTCCAACGGATGGCGATGCAGGAGGTAGAACGGAATCTGAAGGCGGGTAACACCGGATTGGTTGAGAGTGCCGTCGCGGAGTACAATCGCACGGTGGCAACGGGAGACACCTTCGTCGCGGCTGGTCGCCTCCGGCAAGCTTTAGTGGAACCGAAATAGGAATATGGGCGAACCACGCGTTTCTCTATTCGCCCCCGCGGCGGGTGGCTCAAGGAAATACGCGGGCGTTCGCGGCCCGTTGCCCTGTCACCAGCTTCTTGACATCGCGTCGGATTTGCAGCAGATTGGCATGACTATCTATATTGACGGTGTGGGCCTGTGGGTTCCCCAAGGGGGTGGCGTGAAAAGATATCTGGTGTATTGCCTGCTTATAGTTGTCCCGGCTGCACTGGTCTGCGCCGGCTGCGCTTCTTCATCGGCCGATTTCAAGGCCGAGTATCCAGCCGCAAGCGGAACCGTGATCGACACCGTCTTCTACACCAACGGCATCAAGAAAGCTGAGCGGACCCTCCTGTTTGGTGTGCCGACGGGAACGTCCACGACCTGGTTTGTCAGCGGCCAGAAGCGGAGCGAGATCAACCTCGAGCACGGCGAAAAGGACGGGCTCGAGATAATGTGGTGGGAGACTGGCCGGAAAATGAGCGAGTGCACTTACAAAGCCGGCAAGAAGAACGGCTCGCTCAAAGAATGGAACCAGAAGGGCCAGCCCCAACTGGACTACACATACTTCGATGATATGCTTGAGGGGCCCTACACCGCGTGGTGGAACAACGGGCAAAAACGGGCCGAGGGGATGTATTCAAGGGGACAACGCGTCGGGCTGTGCAGGGAATGGGACGCAAAGGGCGAGCTGCTGCTTGAAGTGGATTACCCGATGCCCGACCGGCCGGCGGGTGCAGCGGCGCCTTGGACCGCCACCGACCAGGGGGCATCTTCGCCCACCGACGGCGGAGCGGCGCCGGCCCCGGAAGAGGCCGCTGGCGGCGCGCCGGCGGCAGAGTTCTGACGACAATGCTATGAACAGAATTGATCCCAGGCTTCTCGAAATCCTGGCTTGTCCCGCGTGCAAGGCCGCGGTTCGCGAGGGTGCCGATTCGCTTTTGTGCTCAAATCCAGCCTGCGGACTGGCCTACCCCGTAAGAAACGGCATTCCGATCATGCTGGTTGAAGAAGCCCGGCCGGACAGGAGTGCGCAACAGGGCGGCGCGGCAAAGAGCGGTTGATCTCCGGCTCCTCCCAACGGCAATTGTCCGGCGCGGTATTGTCTCCGTGATTGGGCGCCGGGGATATGGTCCATCGCTGGAGGCATCTGAATTGTGACCGACGCAGGAAACACATCTTCGGGGGACAATCCGACCGCCGCCGCAATTGAGAGCGCCAGGCGCCTGGTCGGTGGCGGCTCCCTCAGCATCGTCATGCCCGCCTACAATCTCGGGCCTAAAATCGCTGACAACGTCCGGACCGTCCAGTCCGTCTTCAAGAACCGGGTGCCGTTCGAAATCATCGTGGTGGACGACGGCAGCACCGACGGCTCCGGTGAGGAGCTAAGGAAGGTCGCCGCCGAGGTGCCCGAGCTGATTTCCGTAAGCCTGCCGAAGAACGCCGGCAAGGGGATCGCAGTCATGCGCGGCTTCGAGGCCTCGCACGGGTCACATGTTCTCTTTCTCGACGCCGACCTGGACCTGCCGCCTGCCCAGGCGTTCCACTTTTTTGAGATAATGGAGAGCGAACGGGTGGAGGTTGTCATAGGCTCCAAACTGCTTTCCGGATCCACAATCCGATCATACCCCTGGCACCGGAGGCTGACGACAGCCGCCTACTACGCGATGGTGAAGATCCTGGTCGGCCTCCCGGTGCACGACACCCAGACCGGGATGAAATTGTTCAAGCGGGAGGTGTTGCAGTGGACTGTTCCCCGCATGCTCGTCAAGCAGTTCGCTTTCGACCTTGAGTTGCTTGCGATCGCCCACTCCAAAGGCTTCCGCATCGCCGAGGCGCCGGTGACCATCCGGTTCCAGGGAACATGGGGCTGCTTCTCCCCGGCCATGGTCCGCAAGACGGCAAAGGACACACTCGCTGTCTTCTACCGACTGCACCTTCTGAAGTACTACCAGTCCATACCGGACACAAGCGTGCCCGAACCGCCACCGCTGGTCTCGATCGTCATCGCCCTTCCCGCGCCGTCAGGCTACCTGGACGAATGCCTCGCCGCCGTACAACGGCAGACGTGGCAGAAATACGAAGTCATCCTGCTCCCCGACGAACCATCCGGCCGGGCGTGGCCGGAGAAGATCCGGGAGCATCCAACGGGCAAGTGCCGTCCCGCCGAGAAGAGAAACATGGGCCTCGCGGCGGCAAAGGGCGATATCATTGCCTTCATCGACGACGATGTCGTGCCAGTGGAGGATTGGATAAGGCGGGCGATCGTTCACTTCTCGGCCGCCGGCACGGCGGCCGTCGGCGGGCCGGCGGCCACGCCCAACAACGACCCATACATGGCCAGGCTCAGCGGCGAAGTGTTCGCAAACCGGCTGGTGTCAGGACAGCATCGCCGCCGCTACGTCCCCGTCCGCGTGTGTGAGGTTGATGATTTCCCGAGCTGCAACCTCTTCGTAAGAAAAGACGCCATTACGGCACTGGGCGGATTCAGGACCGATTTCTGGCCCGGCGAGGACACATACCTCTGCCTCGAGATAGTGAAGACGCTGCGGAAGAAGATCATTTACGATCCCCGGGTGGAAGTGCTTCATCACCGTCGCAAATTATTTCTCCCGCATCTCAGGCAGATAGGCAGGTACGCCCTCCATCGCGGCTATTTTGCGCGGCATTTCCCGGAAACGTCTCGCAAGGTGTCCTACGCCCTGCCGTCACTGTTTGTCCTCGGGCTGCTTTTTGGCGGAATGGCGGCGGCCGTGTGCCAGCTGTGCACATATCTATATGTGGGTGTTGTGGCGTTCTATGCGGCGCTGACGTTCCTGTCATGTGCGCGGCGCAATCCGGCGGCATGGGTGCTCGTGTGGCTGGGTGTTATGTCGACACATCTCTGGTACGGCGTCCGGTTCATGGCGGGACTGCTGGTGAAGCGACTGCCGAGCGATGTGAGAAAGTTCGATCACCCTTCGGAGGCAAATAACAGGGCCAATTAGCTGTTGGCCCGGCGGCTGTTCGGATAGAATGCCCGGCTTGAAGAAAGAATCCGGGCGGCCCCGGCGACACGCCGGCTGGCGCGGCTTTTCTGGAGAAACGATGAAAGTTGCAATTGCATATCCACCGCTCCCCTCGGAGAAGGGCGTTCCCCTGCTCTCCCAGAACCGCCAGTTCCAGTGGTTCAACGAGGCCACCTACATATTCCCTGTGGTGCCGGCCTGCGCGGCCACAATGGCGAGGAATGCCGGGCATGACATCGCCTGGCTCGACGGTATAGCCTCGGAATGGACCGGAGACGAGTTCGTGCGGAGATCTGTCGAGGCGCAGCCCGACTTGATGTTGATCGAGACCAAGACACCGGTGGTGAAGGCCCACTGGGCATGGATAGCGAGGCTCAAGGAGAAGCTTCCGGCGACGAAGTTCGCGCTGACCGGCGACCACGTCACCGCTATGCCCGAGGAGAGCTTCGGCATGTGTCCCGTGGACTACGTGCTCACTGGTGGCGACTATGACTTCCTGCTCGTGAACCTCCTGGCACACCTGCGGGATGGCGCGGCGCTGGAGCCCGGCATCTGGTACCGCAGCGGGACCGGAGTCGCAAACTCCGGCAAGTTCGTCTGCGGGCACAGCCTGCGCCAGCTCCCGCGGATCGACCGCAAGCTCGTGAACTGGGAGCTCTACAGCGTCAAGAACGGGAATTTCCGAAAGACGCCCGGGACCTACATAATGAGCGGGAGGGATTGCTGGCACGGGAAGTGCACGTTCTGCTCGTGGACCACCTTGTATCCCACCTTCAGGACGCGGGACCCCATCGAAGTCGTGGATGAAATCGGCGATCTGATCGAGCGGCACGGCGTGCGGGAGATCATGGACGACACCGGCACCCTCCCCGTCGGCAACTGGCTGAAGACCTTCTGCGACGCGCTGATAGCGCGCGGGTACAACAAGCGCATCAATATCGACTGTAATATGCGATTCGGCAGTCTGGGAATCGATGAATACAGGCTGATGAAGAAGGCGGGATTCCGTTTTGTGCTCTTCGGGCTTGAGTCGGCCAACCAGGCCACCCTGGACAGGCTCAACAAGGGGCTGAAGGTCGGGGACATTCTTCGCGGCGCGAGGGACGCCTCACGCGCCGGACTGGCGGTCCACGTCACCGTGATGTTCGGGTATCCATGGGAAGGTCCCGCCGAGATTGAGCAGACAGTGAAGCTCGCCAGGGAGTTGATGCTCAAGGGGTATGCCCACTCGCTGCAGGTCACGCTGGTAATCCCCTACCCGGGCACGCCACTGTTCAAGGACTGCGAACAACAGGGGTTGCTGACGACCCTTGACTGGAACGACTACGACATGCGCAGGGCCGTGATGCGGAGCGGAGCAGGCGAGGAGGACATCAAGGCTGCAATACGCAAGGTCTACCGATCGTACTTCCACCCGTCGTCTTTGTGGTACAGGTTGGTTCACGCCGACCGGCTGATCGACGATTTCAGGTACTACTGGCGCGGCTTCTTCAGGATCGCCGGCCACCTGCGCGACTTCGGGCGCTGAGCGTCGGCGCCATCCGGCATTCCATTCTGTGCGCCGGCCCGCGCGATACCCGGGGTTAGATCTCGAGCTTGTCGCCCGAGATCACACCGCCAGATATGAGCATCTTGAAGGCTTCTTCGACGCTCATTCCCGTCTCCTGGATCTCGGCCGCCGCAACAAAGAGAAGGAAACCAGTCGTCGGGTTCGGCGCGGTAGGCACAAAGACCTTGAACATCCGCCCGCCCGCCCTGTCGTCAACCGTTCCCGTGACAAACCCGAGCGTCCTCACCCCGGGGCGCGGAAACTCCACAAGCACAACGGACTTGAAAGCGTTGCGGTTTGTGGACGAGATCGCATCCACCATCTGCTTTGAAACCGAGTATATACTCTTGATCACGGGAATGCGGAGAATCAATCCCTCCGCGAGCGCGATGAATCTCACGCCGAGGATGTGCGTGGCGATCACACCCACGATGTACATCAGGATGACAAAGAGCACGAACGAGAACGCCCTTATCACCGTGTCGCTTACCTGGCCGACGCCGAGGAACCAGCCAAGGCCAAAACGCACGAGCGGTTCAACGACCGATGCGGTAGCACTGAAGACAAAATTGAGGGTGAAGACCGTAATGCCGATCGGTACGAGCACAAACAGGCCGGAGATGAGCCGGCTTCGAAGGTGTCTTCCTATGTTGCCCAGTGTTGACATGGTTGTTACGCTCGAATCGCTTACTCTGCGCCATCCCAGCAGTAGGTGCAGAGTTTCTCCTTGGGCAACCCGATGGCTGTCACGAGGTCACCGAGATGCTGGTACTGAAGCGTTGTCAGGTTCAGTTTTGAGCAGATCTTTTCCGTCATCCTGCAGTACTTCTCCGTGGATGGATCCGCGTACTCGGCCAGCGCCGGATTTGAGTCGGGGCCTTCGAGTTCAATAATGGCCTTGCGCGCCGCGAGATCCAGCTCGGACTTGGACCTGGAGAAGTTCAGGTACTTGCACCCGTAGACAAGCGGCGGGCACGCGGGCCGCATGTGCACCTCCCTGGCGCCGTACTCGAACAACCTCGCGATGATGTCCTGGAGTTGTGTGCCGCGGACAATGGAGTCCTCGCAGAAGACGAGCCGCTGCCCGTCGATGAGTTCGCGTATGGGCAACAGCTTCATCTGCGCCACAAGGTTGCGTGTGGCCTGATCCTGCGGCATGAAGCTTCGCGGCCAGGTCGGGGTGTACTTCACAAAGGGCCGCCTGAACGGGATGCCGGCCTCGGTGGCGTACCCGATCGCATGCGCGACACCGGAATCGGGAATGCCCGCAACGCTGTCCGCTTTCACGGTGTCGCGGCGGGCCAGCAGGGCGCCGCACTTGTTCCGCACCACCTCGACGTTGGCGCCTTCATATGATGATGAAGGATATCCGTAGTAGACCCAGAGGAAGGAGCACACCTGCATCCTCTTTCCCGGCGGCACCTTGCACTCGATGCCGTCGGCGGTCATGAGCACCACTTCGCCGGGTCCCAGGTAGCGGTCAATTTCATAGTCGCGGTTGGGAAACGCGCTCGTCTCAAGCGTGGCCGCGTACGCCCCGGACTTCCTGCCGAGGATGACCGGGGTTCGGCCGTACTTGTCCCTCGCAACGTAGATTCCCTCCTCAGTCAGGAGAAGGAGGGAGCAGGAGCCCTCGATCGCATTCTGGGCCGCCTGGATGCCTTCGGCGAAGCTTGGCTCCTGGTTGATCAATGTGGCTATCAGCTCGGTGGGATTCACCTCGCCCCGGGCCATCTCCGAGAAGTGTGTCGACTTCCTGCGGTACGCCAGCTCGCAGAGCTTCTTCAGGTTCTGGACCACGCCAACGGTGACGATCGCGTAGGTGCCCAGATGCGAGCCAATGATGAGGGGCTGGTCCTCGTAGTCGCTGATGCTGCCGATGCCGCTCGTGCCGTGCATCGTCCTGACGTCCTGCTCGAATTTGGCGCGGAACTGCGCGTTGGTGATGTCGTGAATGTAGCGGACAAAGCCATTGTCGTTCCTGACAACCAGGCCGCCACGCATTGTGCCGAGGTGCGAGTGATAGTCGGTACCGTAGAACAGGTCGGTGATGCAATCCGTCTTCGAGGCAACACCAAAGAAGCCGCCCATAGTTCTCCTTCTGCCGGTTGAGGCCGTTTCATGCGTGCAAACAATGGCGCAGTCAGTGCGGGGTCGCGAGAGCATCCATCGACGACGGACGAGCAACCACCAAGGAGGACCACATATACTCTTTGGCTCGGAGAGGTCAACAGCAAAAAGATCAGACAACAAAAGATCTCACTCGTGTCAGCTCCCATGGGTCGCCTTACCTGCTAATGGACACTGGTCCAATGTTCAGGCAGGACCGATTCATTTGGCTTGCGTCATGGAGTGGCTTTCCTGCGCCGGGCTCACCGGAAGTCCCGCTCCATGGGGCGAATGTCACCAAAAGGCGATGTCCCGGGGCGGCGGGAATGCCCGCCACCCAACTGCGGCTCCCGCTCCTCCATATCCTGTCGCATGCTTGTGCTCAATCGCTCCAGCCATGGTCTTCCATCCGTCCGCTTCCCCGGATCAAACATGCGTCCCAAAGGACACAAACCCGGTAATACGGATTTGACACCAGCGTCCGTTCTGTTACTCTGGACCCAAGTATGGGTCGCGGGCTGCACGCCTGCCCTTGCGGACATATCTTCGGAGGAACCTGCATGAAGGCTAGAGTGATACTTACGGCTGCAGTTCTCGTTATGGGGTTTGTGACTGCTGCACAGGCTCTTGATCGCGACGCGCGCGTCATTGGCCAACTGGGTGTCGACGTGCGGTCCTGCAAAGACCTTGATACAATGCGGATAATCGCCTGGGACGAGACAGCCCTTGGCTACGAGCGTGACTGGGCGGTACTTTCCAGCGTGGCGGTCGGAAAATTCAGGGAATCCGAGGACGACAGCAATCCGCTCCTCTGGTTTGCCGCCCTCGGTACAAAATGGTACGCGCTGCCAACAACGAGCCTTCACCTCCTCGGTTCCTACGAATGGCTTGGCTCGGGAAAAGGATTCCGGGTGGCCGGCGGCACGGTCGGTATTGAACAGCGGATAACATCGCGGCAGGCTGCCCTCTCTCCTTTTGTCAAAGCCGACGCATCAGTCCAGAGCGTGAAAATAGACCCACTGGAAACAGGCAGTAAGGAATTCACGAGCCTGCTGCTCCGCGGCGGCGTCGGCTGCGACATGATCATGAATGACGATGTGACGCTTGTATTTGAGGTCTTTTTCACCAACTCAATGGGCTCCTCCGATGACGCCGACCGGGACTACGCGGACGGCTGGGGCGGCACAGTGGCCCTGAAATACTTCTGGTTCTAACGCATTCGGGCTCTATTGATGTACATTCGGTACATCGCGCCACCTTTTATCCATAAAGCGTTTGCCATCAATCACTTACGGCCACAATTGGCCACCTGCGTGCACATGGCCAATGTGGCGTCCGATAGATAGCCGTCCATCCGGTGGAGTCAAAATGCGTTTGAGTAAGGCGGCATCACTGCTTGTTGTAAGTCTTTGTGATACAAGTACTTACGAACACTACAGCCGTACCTATTCAGCGAAGAGACAGCCTGGTGGGATCGAAAGACGATCTCTTGATTGGGTCTTCAACAACCGGCTCCTTCCGTCCATGGCTTGCCACGTCTGATTACAAGAGCCAGCAACGATATGTCAGTTGGATTCACACCCGCTATCCGGGACGCCTGCCCGAGGTTTAGCGGCCGAATTCGCGACAGCTTCTCGATCGATTCCTTTCGCAGGCTCGTAATAGCCTTATAGTCAATCCACGCGGGTATCGCTTGCTCCTCCAAGTGCCGGGACCGCGCAATCTGCTGCTCCTCGCGCACAATGTAGCCTGCGTACTTGGTGGTAATCTCTATCTGCTCGACAACATCATCAGAAAGCCCCGCCAAAGCCCCTGAAAGCGAACGGTAGCCCACATCTGGACGCCGCAACATCTGGATCAAACTGATACCATCCTCATCCCACTTGGTAGAGAGCCTCTCGATCTCCCCATTGATCTCGCCAACCTTGCGCTCTGTTTCCGCAAGATGCGCATCGGACAGCAAACCGATATCCTTCGCCCTTGCGTGCAGTCTGAACCGGGCATTGTCCTGCCGCAGGGCCAGCCTGTGCTCCGCTCGCGACGTAAACATCCGATATGGCTCTGATGTGCCCTTCGTCACCAGGTCGTCAATCATCACTCCAATGTATGACTCCTGGCGCGGCATGACGACCGGAGGCCTCCCGAGACAGTTTCGAGCGGCATTCACTCCCGCAATGAACCCCTGCCCGGCCGCCTCTTCGTATCCTGTGGTTCCATTGATTTGACCGGCCAGATACAAGTGCTCACAGAGTTTTGACTCTAAAGATGGCATTAGTTGTGTGGGATCCGCAAAGTCATACTCTATAGCGTAGGCCCAGTCGAGAATTCGTGCATTTTCAAGCCCAGGAATTGAGCGAACCATCTCCAATTGCACATCTTCAGGGAGACTATTGGATATGCCATTAGGATATATTGACGGCGTATTGCGCCCTTCAGGCTCAATAAAGACGTGGTGCTGCTCTCTGTCCGCAAACTTGACAATCTTATCTTCAAGCGATGGACAATACCGCACGCCGGTACCAGCAATGAACCCTCCGTATAGGGAACTACGGCCAAGATTGCTCCGGACTATTTCATGAGTTCTGGCTGTAGTATGCGTCAGATAGCAAGGCAGCTGCGGCTCAACCAGCGGCCATGGCCGAAGCATGGACGGCGGATGTTCCACGTGGAACACTGAATCAGAACCCTGTCGATGTTCCACGTGGAACATTTGCCATTCAGTGCGCGCAGCATGCGAAAAGAACGGTGGTGGCACAAGTCCCGGCTGGATTTGCATTGCGGCGTAGTTGAGCGAATCAGCGTGCAGTCGGGGTGGTGTTCCCGTCTTGAGCCTCGCGATCCTGATTCCGAGAGCTTCAAGCGAATCGCTGAGTCCGGATGCCGCTGGCTCTCCATTTCTGCCGCCAGGATACGACTTATCCCCGATATGGATAGTGCCCCTGAGGAAAGTCCCTGCAGTAATCACAACGCAATTGGCTCTAATATGCGACCCATCGATAGTTTCGACACCAAGTAGCCGCCCATTTGTCAATATCAGTCGCGAGACAGAACCTTCAATGATTCTAAGTCCTTCTGTCTGCTGGAGAACCGCCAGCATGCGCCCGGAATATGCATATTTGTCGCACTGGGCGCGATTGGATCGGACTGCAGGACCTTTCCGGGTATTGAGTATGCGGAACTGGAGTCCTGTGTAGTCGGCGTTCTTTGCCATTTCGCCGCCGAGGGCGTCGAGTTCAAACACTATATGAGACTTGGCTATGCCACCGATGGAAGGATTACACGACATTCGTCCGATGGCGGCCTGCTCCATTGTCACCAAGACGGTATCAACGCCCAGTCTTGCCGATGCCAGTGCGGCCTCACAGCCGGCATGTCCTCCACCAACTACAACTACATCACAAGAGACGGTCACAGGTCATTTTCCTATACAAAATCGTGAGAAGACTCGATCAAGGAGGTCGTCATGATACACTCTACCGGTAATCATGGCCAATTCTTCTGCGGCCGAGCGCAGCAATGATACTGCTGGCGCAATGGCCTCCTCCCGACCATGTGCAAGAAGACTCATAGCCTCTCTGGTATCAACTGAAGCCGCCAGAATTGCCTGCCTATGACGCTCAGATATGGTCACTCTGGCAGGCCCACCGGAATACCTGGCGATCCTGGATGCGAGAGTTGTCTTCAAGTTATCAACAGCCCCCGGCTTCAAAAAACAGGCTGATATTACTGGGTATTCTGCAATACTTGAGGGTTCTATCGTCACCCCGAGATCTACCTTGTTGAGAACAACTATAGTCCTATCCGGCGGCATCAAACTCAGGGACTCCCTATCCGTCCGATCAAGAGGTTGTGATGCATCAAGGATATGTATGTGGAGATCGGCTTTTTGCATCTGCTGCTTTGCCCGAAGCACTCCTTGGTGCTCGATAACGCAGTCTGTGTCACGCAATCCAGCCGTATCAACCAGGCGCAAGAGTATCCCATCAATGATCAGACGCTCCTCGAGCGTATCGCGCGTCGTTCCGGGATGATCTGCGACAATTGCCCGATCCGTGCCAAGGAGTGCATTGAAGAGGGTGGACTTCCCAACATTTGGCTTCCCAGATATGACAGTCAGAACACCGTCGCGGACCACATGCCCCTCATCCCAGGTCCCCAGCAGGCGATCCAGCTGCCGGCCGACAGCATCAGCCATGCGGCAACTCTCCTCGATAAGCAGCGGCGGCATTTCGTCATCAGGGAAATCCAGTCCGACCTCCAAACCGCCTACCAACGACAGGAGGTCGTCATAAGTCGTTGTGACCCAACTAGTTAGGGCTCCACCGAGCTGCTCGATGGCTGCGGCGGCCGCACGATCGGATCCGGCACGAATGAGATCCAGCACGGCTTCTGCCTGCGTGAGGTCGATCCGTCCATTGATGAACGCGCGCTTTGTGAATTCGCCCGGTTCTGCGAGCCGCGCGCCTGCGTCAAGGACTCTGCGCAAGACCCGCTGGGCAGAAACCACTCCGCCATGCCCCTGGATTTCGACGACATCCTCGCGGGTATAACTGCGTGGCGCCCTGAAAATGAGGAGCACCGCCTCGTCCACAACCGTGGCGCCGGGCCCGCCTGCCGGCGGGTTGTCCCCGGCGGTGACCTGACCATGGACAAATGTGCCGCCGTCGCGCCGTGAGGGCGGGGGACTGTGGCACGCGAAGACGCTGTCTGCGATGGCCAGGGCCGCAGGGCCGGACACGCGGACAATGCTGATTCCGCCCTCGCCCTGTGCTGTGGCAATTCCTGCAATAGTGTCCTTTTCATCGCCGATACTCATGTCAGGATCATATCGGCATCTTTAGTCGCCCGCAACCACCGGTTTCGTCGAACAGCCCGCTCAAGTTTCCGAGCGTGGTTAGCGTCTTCCTTGTCAGCATAGTTCGGCGACTCCTTCTCAGGCGCGTTCGCTAAGCAGAAATATCTTGTGTTCGCAACAGCTGTTCAGCTACAGTGGCAACGAGCTTTTGAAACCCTGTTATCTTTTCTGGGATCATGCAACAAGTGGGGGTGGATATGTACAAGATGGCTATTGGTTCCCGATTGGCCTGCATTGTGGCGCTGGTCGCCTGTACCGGTGGTTCTTTGCTCGCAGCGAAGGCGCCGGCAACCGTGATTGTCACGCCGTCACGCATCAGGGTAGTCCAGCTGGTGCAGGATATGTTCCGCACGCGCACGCTTCAGGTGGTCTCTTACCAGGGCAAGGCCGCCACCGTTGATCCGGTATTGCACAAGTGGAACGGCAAGGACTGGACGCGGATCACGTTAGAGGATTTCCTGGCAACATTGCCGGAGCGCATCGTGCTGATCGGCGACGAAACGGCCCTGCCAACCGTCCTTGTAGAGGCCTCGTCGCGGAGCGAGGATGCCAGAACAATACCGACTTTTGATGTTGCATCCGTACTTGGCGAGTTTCAGAAACTCTTTGACCTGAGTCCCGCAGAGATGACCGCGCTCGCCCGTAATAACGGCGTGCAGGTCGTGGACCGCAACGCCGAGCTGAGGCGTTACGGCAAATACTACCCCGGGCCCGGCTACGACCAG
>JBAXKQ010000071.1:0-14321 GCA_037135275.1 bacterium | reverse complement strand
CGCGCTTTCCGCTTTTGCTCGCTCCCACCTTCCGCTTTTGCTTTTCCCCCGGCACACACTCCTCGCAGTACTTGTCGCCGTGGACGCGACTAACACCCACGTGGTCGTTGAAACGGCTCTTGTCGAAATGGCGGAACAATCCTTTCGCCTTCAGCGCGAGGTGCTTGCCGACCTCGAATCCGGAGACGCTGTTAGGATTGAGGCGCTGAAGGCCAGACTGCGTGCCAGCGCCACACTGCAGGGAGCAAAGAGCTACGCCATGAGAACATCGCCCCGGCATTCACACTCCGACAGCCGATGACGACACAGCTCGAGATATCTGGCCTGCGGTTGTCTTGGGCCTTGAATACACTGCGTACATCCGCATACGCACTATGTAAGTACTACAGCCACGTAGACGTTTGCGGCGCCCTTTGTCACCGTACATAAGGAGCGGATGGTGTCGGTACTCGTATGTGCTTTCGCATTCAGGAAGATTGCTGCACCATGGAACAAACAGTAACACCATTCGAGAAGAGCAGGACGGCCGGGCAACTTCATGCTTTGCCGGGCAGGCAGCAGTTGCCCGGGATGGTCATAACGACGACGGGCGCCATACTATCGTGCAACGCTGCTGCGCTGCGGCGTTGCGGACATGCCGGCGAGCCTGTCGCCGGCAGGCAGTGCAGCGATGTAATGGGCTGCGCCCACCCTTCATCCAACGGATGCGTACTTACAAAGGTTCTTCGCACCAGAAAACGCGAATCCGGGGTGTTCCTCCGCGGAACGAAGCGGTTCGAGGAGGTGGCGGATCCGCTTTTCGATGCAAACGGGGAACTGTCCGCAATCATGATATCCTTCGCTCTCCGGCCACAGTTGGACGGACTGGACCTGACGAAACTGCACAGGCTGGAGGCTACTGCCCAGGCTGCCAGTGGAATCGTGCATGATCTGAACAACATATTCACGCGCATCTGCGGCGGCCTTTCACTTCTGAAGTTCAAGGCCGAGGAAGACCCAGCAGGCCTCAGCAACGATCCGCTGCTTAGCGACATCCAGACTGCCGGTGAACAGGGAGCAGCATTGGCTTCGCACCTTGTCGGCTTCTGCCGGGGTGAGACACCTGGCAAGTCTACCGTCATGATTTCAGACTCTATCCAGAAGGCGATGGCGTTCTCACTGCTCGGATCCCACAGCGTGAAGCCTGAGGTGCTGATACAGGACAGCATATGGCCAATCGAGGCGAACCAGGAGCAAATGAGGCAGTTGATCAGTAATCTTCTCATCAACGCGTTGCATGCCGTCAAGAGCACCGGCGGGGCAATACGCGTTGCAGCGGAGAATGTGACCGAGCAGGATTCACTTGCCGCTGGCCTCGCAGCCGCCAGACACGTTCGTATAACTGTAAAGGACGAAGGAGTCGGGATACTTCCTGAGCACCTTGACCACTTGTTCGAGCCATTCTTTACGACCAAGAAAGACGGGACGGGGCTCGGCCTTGCACTTGCAGCACTGATTGTCAAGGATCACGGGGGCCGCATTGAAGTCGACTCGGAGCTGGGCCGCGGAACTACATTTATCGTTCACCTTAGAGCATCAGAATGTCGCTAAACCTGAAGACGCTCCTCACGCCCTGAAGCACCTTGCTATCCCGCCATTCCCTCGTCGTTGCGGCGTGCCGCTTCCATCAGCAGGGACATAACCGAAAGCTGGATGGTCTTCGTCTGATCCTGGTCGCAAGGCGTGGCAGAAAACGTACCCTCTTTCCAGGTCATGAGCTCGTAGAAGGCATTCTCCGCCCTGAGTTCGCCTGTCTCAGCCTCAATTACTTCCCCTTCCCTTATGTGGAGAATCCCCCTGTCTCCATCGTTGGCGAACTCAATCTTTGCACTCTTGCCGCCTGCACACAGAATCTGAACAAGGTCACTGAGCACAATGTCTTTGAGAGACCCGGCTATTCCCGACTGCTGGGGCTTGGAAGCCCGTGCCCCAAGGATCTTCTGCAGTTTGATGAATACAAGTTCAATGTCCACCGGCCTTCCCAAGACATCCTCAGCACCGGCCTTCATGCATTCCCTGAAGACACGCTGACTTTTGCTCGACGTTAGAAGGATGACCGGCACATGCCGGGTTCTCTGATCCCCTTTGATCTTCGTGCAAAGGTCGAGGCCGCTCTCAATTGGCATATCCATCTCAGCAATCACGGCATCAGGAATCTCCTGTAACAAGGCTGTTGTTCCTTCCTGCGCATTGCCTGCGACCGTCACATTGTAACCCTTCTTCTTCAGTGGGAGCGAAAGCATCGATGAGACAACTTCCGACGGATCAACAACCAGCACCTTCGCAACCGGAGCCTCGAGCCCCTTCAGAAACACCTCATCATTCAACACCAGGATAAACTTGGACAAAATGGACTGGCGCCGGGGATTCGTGGCCCACAGCTTCCTGAGTTCACGCCTCGCCACGTTCGGGTCCGCGGCCTGCGGATTATCGCGCCTCAGGCTCTGGTAGGAATCAATCACCTCCAGAATCTCTCGCCCGGTCGCCTGCTGTACGTCTGCAGATCCGACATCGGCGGTTCCCAGGATAGCGCCGAGGTCGTGCTCCTTGACCCAGCCGTCAACAAGCTCCTTCGAGTCCGCAAGCCCGGTAAGCCATGCAGCAAGAGCCACCTTGTGCGTTTCGACCACAGGGAGTCGCAACCTGCCTGCCAGAAGCTGCGCATATCTTGCCTTTTCAGCAAGTTCAGCCACCCGCGCAACATCCTGAACACAGGTCTGCACCAGCGTGCGCGCAACAACCAGAACCCCGTCAGTATCGTTAGCCCTTAGTTTCTCTTCAAATTGATTCAACGGATCACTCCACCCCGGATGCATTTGTCCTACTACTATTCATCATCAAGAAGGTCCACGCGCTCCCGGATCACCGGTCAAGGGATCGACTCCCATCCAGTCTCATCGTCAAGGCAGCCATTCTGGCGCCTACGATTCCATTCTGTCAATTGCTAGTTTAGCAGGGAGTCCTGCCGACGCGGGGAGCTCCGCAAAGCTGGACCTTGCCCCAGTATGGCGTGGACGCGCCGTATATCTTGACTCAGAGTAGGCCCGCCGATATTGTCTGACTGTACGGGAGTATTTGAAGATTGGAACAGGAATGTCCAGCCACAACATTTTGCCGGGATCAATTGCAGCAGCCGCGCGTTTCCTCGCGGTAACGGTGTTGTGTCTCAGTTTCGCGGCCTGCCATAGGCGCGCGGCGGCGGGGCCCCTTGACCGCGCTGAGGTCGCACTGGCAGCCGGTCGATACAAGGAGGCTTTGCCGATCATCCAAGCCGAGGTAATCAAAGCACCGGCCGATGCAGAGCTCGTTCAATGGCTTGGCCTGACGTTCTGGAAGCTGGGACAGCCTGACAAAGCGGCGGAGTGTTTCGAGTCTGCGCTGCGACTGTTGCCTGCCGACCCGCGGCCCGCCGAGTATCTGGGCCGGGTTGAAATGCAGCGTAAGCGCTGGCTCAATGCCGAGTCGGCACTTGTCCGCTCACTCCGATCAGCTCCCAAGAACCCAAGGGCGTGGACTGCACTGGCAATGGTGAAGCTTGCTACCAACAATGTTGACGCGGCGCAATCGTATTTCAGGGAGGCCATCAGGCTCCAAACCAACTATCCTCCGGCGTTGTATAACCTGGCATGGGCCAGCTATTACCGAAGCCACAACAACACTGATGCCTCTTCCTTCTACAGGAGATATCTGGCCGTTTCCGAGGACACTGTCCGGGCAACGAGGGCCAGAGCGATCTTGAAGAAGATCGACGAAGGCGCGGCTCCGCGAAAACCTACCGGCAAGGCTCCGACAACTCGCAGGGCGACAGCGCCCAGATAATATGCCGGGAATCATCTCAAAGCGGGTGATCGAAGAGATTCGTCTGCGCAACAACGTTGTTGACGTCGTCGGAGCATATATCCCTCTGCAGCGCAGCGGGTCCGCGTTCAAGACTAACTGCCCGTTCCACAAAGAGAAGACACCATCGTTTCACGTCAACCCCGAGCGGCAGATCTTTCACTGTTTCGGATGCGGAGCAGGTGGTGACGTGTTTCGATTTGTAATGCAGTACGAGGGTGTTGATTTCGTCGCAGCGGCCCGCCTGCTCGCATCCCGGGCCGGCATAAAGATCGAATACGAAGACGGTGGAGACAGGGACGACAACGACAAGGCGTCACTGTTCGCGCTTCTTGAGGCTGCTGCAAAACACTACCAGAGTCTCCTGAGTGAGACCGACACCGGGC
Organism: bacterium; assembly: GCA_037135275.1. Classification (GTDB taxonomy): domain Bacteria; phylum Verrucomicrobiota; class Kiritimatiellia; order SPBP01; family SPBP01; genus JBAXKQ01. Next base: position 10,059 of record JBAXKQ010000071.1, on the reverse strand, counting down.
AGCCTGCCCGCTCCTACCTGGAGAGTCGGGAAATCCCCGGCGCCTTCATCAAGGACTTCCTGATAGGATATGCACCGGACTCCTGGAGCGAGATTCTTCTCTGGGGCGAAAAGCACAAGTACACAACCGCCCAGATGGAGGCCGCTGGCCTGATTGTCAAGTCATCACGACCAGATGCTCGCAGCAGGTACTACGACCGATTCCGGGGGCGACTCATGTTCCCGATTCAGGACTCGCAAGGCCGGATCATCGGCTTCAGCGGCCGTATCATCATCACCGGGGAAAAGGAAGCCGCGAAGTATGTCAATACCCCCGACACCATATTGTTCCACAAGAGCCAGGTTCTCTATGCACTTCACAGGGCGAGACATGACCTCGTCGACAAGCGTGTTGCCATCATATGCGAAGGCCAGATAGATGTCCTGCGCTGCCACGTGGGCGGTTTCAGGAACGCCGTAGCGGCGCAGGGCACCGCTTTCACGGAGCAGCATGCTCGCATCATCAAGCGTTTTGTGGATTCGGTTCTGCTGGTGTTTGACTCAGATACTGCCGGTCAGGACGCGGCAATCAAAGCGGCCCGCATCTTCATGCAGGCAGGACTCGCAGCACGGGTGGTGAGGCTTCCGTCTGGTGACGACCCTGACTCCTTCATCCGCACGAAGGGGCCAGCCGCCTTCCAGACTCTCCTTGACTCTGCTCTGTCGGCTATTGAGTTCCAGGTGTGGGTCCTCGAATCGCGCGAAGATATCCATTCAGAGGTTGGCCTGATGAGGGCCGCAAAGGCGATCCTCCAAACCATAACGGAATCGCCTAACTCCGTCCAGAGGGCCGCGCTGATGAAAGAGGCCGCCGGTCTCCTCGGACTGCCTCAATCAGCGCTGGAGCAGGAGCTCCAGCAAACTTTGCGAAAACCAGTGCATGCGCAGGTTGCCCAGGCGGAAAAGCCCGCAGCCATCAAAGCTGTGCGACTGCCGGAGGAACTGCGTCTTGCCGAGCACGTAATCGCTGAACCGTCAATCGCCGGGCTGGTGACAAAGTACCTTCCGCTCGACATTATCACAGACAAGCAGTGCGCCGCTCTAATCAGGGCTGCTGCGGATGCTGTCAATTCCGGCGCCAACGTGATGTCAGTAATCAGCGAACGCGACGATTCGGATGGCACTCTTTCCATGCTTGCCGCGGAACTTCAAATGGCGCCAGTGCGGACCGTTGGCACTGACTTCAAGAGGGAAGACGCAGTGAAAGACCTGATTCTGAAGATCATGCGGACCGATTACAGAAAGAGAAGAGCCGCCATCGAGCCGCAACTGCGTTCCGCAACCGGCAAACCCGACGAGACGCTTCAGATGCGTTATGCGCAGTTCACAACAGACCTGAAGCTCCTCGATAATTGGGAAAGCGCCCTTCCCCTGCTCGAACTCAACATGAGCGGCCACTAGGGGCTGCCCCCTGCACCACCGCACCGCGCTTTCCTCATGTCGCCGTACCGGCGCCAGCCCCGAATAGCAGGCGACGAAGCTCATCGGGCACTTCTGCAAGGTTCGCGCAGATCCAATCAGCCCCTGCCCCAGCCAGAACGCCATGGCTGAAACTGCTTGTGATGCCCAGACATCGACAACCAGCAGACTTGCCAGCTTGTAGTCCGTTTGGTGCATCTTCAACGACAAGGCACGCTTCACAGTCAAGGCCTATCCGGCGCGCCGCCAGTTGAAAGATATCTGGAGCAGGCTTCTTGTTCTCCACCTCAAGCCCGTCAACGATCGCGTCAAACGTCGCAGAAAGCATCCCAATCTCCCTGAGGTTGCCCTCCACTTTGACCTTGTCGGCACTCGACGCAACCGCCAGTTTCATCCCACTCCTGCGCGCGGCCGCCGTGAAAGATTCCACGCCGGCCAGCGGGCGCAGCCGGCCCCTGATCAGGTCAAGATAGGTATCGTACGTGAACTGCTTGTCGGCCCTGAGATCCAGCGTAACACCGTACTTCTCCGCAACTCCACCCAGATATCTGTTCTCGCCGGTGCCAACAAACGGAATGAAGTCGGCCGGCTTGACCGTGATTCCATACTTCACCTCAAACAGCCTGACCGCAGCCTCACAAATGAACGACTCGGAATCGCACAGCACGCCGTCCATGTCAAATATGATTCCGTCGATCTCACCACCGTGTGAAGTCATGCTGATAGTCTCCAGCCGTCTCGCCGTATACAACGAACCTTCATCTACTCTGACAGGTCGACTGGATACGGAACCTTGAGGCCATACTCGCGAGCAAGTGACTGGCGTTCCTTCAAAAGCTTCGGATCCCTGGTTCGCGTGTATTCCCCCATCAGGTTGTATATCTTCTGAAGACCCCACCTGGTTCGCAGAATCTCGCGCTCGGATTCCGTCGCAGCCAGGTTGACCTTGAAGACCATGTCGCACTCCGTCTCACCGGCGCGTCCTGTAACCTGGAACACGAGCTGGTCAAGATTCTTCGGGAACCGGCAGAAGATTACAAGAGCCCTGTCGAGATACAGGTTTCCGGACAGTTCAGGAAAGGCCTCGCACCGAGAGGCTGCCGAAAACGCCACCCTCACATCGGTCAGAACTGGCCGCGATATGCCGCGCATCCTACCCTCTATCGCGATCGGGATTTCCCATCGACCCCCGCTCACGACGTACGCATCGCCCCTGTTGCGGTATCCAAGAAGATCGAGCAGAAATGCATTGGCTTCCCTGGTGGTACCCATGGCAAACACGGACACGGCCCCATCATTGGCCCGGCTGAACTCCTCAATGATATTTGAACTGTCTCTCTCGCCCACGGTAGGAAGCCCATCGCTTACCACGAGGGCTACGGTCGGCCTCCCCGCCGTCCGCTTCTCGTCAAGCAACGCCCGGAGAGACGCGTAGACGTCTGTGTCACCCTCCGCCTTCATGCCGTCTATGAACTCCATTGCACGGGCAAGAGTCTCGGGTGCCGGTGTCGTCCAGTCCGGAAAACATCTCTCAGTATGATCCCTAAATCTCACCACATTGAACCTGTCGCCCGGCCTTAGTAGTGAAAGCGAGTTCGTCCATCCTTCCCTGCAGAAATACAGTCGTTGCTCCGTCATGCTGGCCGAACAATCCTGGACGAGCAAAATATCCTTGGGAAGAAGTGGAAGCATCTCTTCGCCGATCCGCCTCACGTTGATGACGCAATATGCGTATTGCCCGCTGGCCGGTACATACTTTCTTGCTTCAACCGTCAGCAATCTTTCCAGACGCTTCTGTATGCTCTCGCCCCCTCCACCACCAGCGACACCCCCTTCGGGCTCAACCGACACCGGCACAAGCAAGGAGCCGACACCGTCGCCGACCGGCGGCCTGCCCAAATCAACCTGGTTGAAGCCGAAGCCCCCCCCCATGCTTCCCGCAGCTGCGCCCGACATTACGGCGTCAGCTCGATCGGCAGTGTAGTCACCTGCATCAGGTACTCTGGGCGAAGTGGGAACGTAGCGCCTAGGCCGGAGCCTCGCCTGGGACTCATCAACAACAGTCCTGGTGACCATCAACGCATCGGGCTGAGGCCTCCAGGAAGGTTCCGCCAACGAAGACTCTTTCTCTTTGCCAATACCCTGCGCACCGGGTTCTCCAGTTGCGGCAGGAGCCACACGCGGCTCGAGCAGAGCGCGGTCCACCTTCCCTGGAGCCTTCGAGGCATCGAGTGGAAGATCGACGGCCGGTGACGCCTTTTCCTTTGTCGTCACAACACGCTGCTCCGGTACGAGAGGCTTGATATCGCCAACAACAAATGCGCGCTTGGGCTCTTTTGGTGTCCGCAAAAAACGTACGTAGACCAGGTCTGGAAACAACACCGCGAGAATGACATGAACCCCGCATGATACAACCAGGGCGACCAATCCAACCTGAACACGCCGGCGGCGGATGTTCAGGAACATTTCATCAAGTTCCTCGTACATCCCCCGCCGATCCGCTGCCGATAGCTTCGACATTTGTCACCTTCCCTGGCGCACTGGCCTGAATCGGCCCCGCATCAACGCGCCTTTTCCCTTGCCCAGACACTCTCAGGATAGCGATCGGCCAGCTCCTTGAACGCCTTCGCACTTTCGTCCACGCGGCCCGTCAGCTTGAACAACGTACCGGCTTCGTACAAGCATTCCGGAACCACCGCAGGATCATCAAACAGGACACCGACGCTCATGAAGTACTTCACGGCTTCCTCATTCATCCCCTCAGCTTTCAGTATCTTGCCTATGCCGGAATACGCTCTCATTCTTATCCCGAACACCCGGTCGTCTGTGGCAAGCTTTGCGGCCTCTTCGAGGTGCTTCCTGGCCCCGGTGTAGTCCTTCTCACCAAGCTCAATCTCACCAAGGCGCCAGGCGGCCTCCGCGCGACTTTCAAACTCGCCGGAAATTCGCAGCGCGTTCTCAAGGGCGACACGCGCGTCAGCAATCTTGCCCTGCTCTATGAGCGCGCGACCGACCAGGCAGAAGCCTGTCTGCTGCCATGACGCGTTCGCGTCCCTGGCAGAAAGCGCCGCTGCCGCATTCGCGGCACGTTCGAAATTGCGCTTCGCCAGGTAATGCTCGGCAAGCCACGCAAGAAGGGATGGCGGGATCTTGCCGGACAGGGGGGACCCCACAAGCGCCGACAAGAGTTCGGCCGACTCGTCAGGTTTGTCAGTCTTCTGCAGCACAATCGCCAGTTGCAGCCGGATACGCCTGTCAATCTCCGGGTCAGGCCCGGACGCAAGTGCCCGCCGGAGCTCAGCCTCCGAGTCACGCGACTTTCCGCTGCTGTCAAGCAGCACGCCCAACCAGTACCTTGCCTCAACGGCAAACCGCGAGGATCCATGCTTCTCAAGGAGTTCACGAAGGGAAACAATTGCCTGGTCGTCGCGCCGCAGGAAGATCTCGCCCATCGCTTTCTGGTAGCGTGCTTCTTCTGCAAGCACGCTCGAGGGATAGCGCTGAAGCAGAATGCTCCAGTCGCGAACGGCCTCCTCCTGCATTCCCGCCCGGCCGAGGCAGGCCGCTGACGCGAATAGAGCCTGCGCAGCAACGGCATTCGTCTGATAGCGAGCCGCTACCCGTCCAAACACATCGGCGGCCTGGCGAAACTCCTCTCGTTTCTGCAGGATATGACCGAGCCGGTAGCCAGAATCCGGTGCCAGCTGCGATTCCGGACACTTCTCAAGGATCAACCGGTAGTATTGTATTGCGCTCTCTTCATCTTTCACGGCAACACATGACTCGGCCAGGAGCCAGTACAATTCCTCCGGAGCGCTCGACACCTGAATGAGCGTCTTTGCCTCCTTGATCGTTTCCTCATACTTGTTGGCCTTGAACAGCGATACGACTCTTTCCTGTGCAGCAGGCTCAGCAAACCTGCTGGCAGGAGCCTTTTCGATCAGCAGGGCATAGGTCACAGCGGCGTCGCCAGGCCTCATCAACTGTCGCAGGCAGTTGGCTTTGAGGTAGAGCCACTCGTCGTAGCCCGAACCGGCGTCACCTGGCATTGTCGCCATGGCAGCTTCCACCTGACGCAGAGAATCCGCCGGCATCCGCGCATGGAACAATGCCCACGCCCTCGGCAGTCGTGCCTCGGCAATGCGTGTGTCGCCTGGATAGAGCTCAAAGAGCTTTGCAAACGCCTCAGCACTCCTGTCGTAGACCTTGTCGTTAAAGAACAGGCTGGCAATCTGGAACCATGCCTCCGCGCCGACCCTTGATGTCGCGGGTTTCTCGGCCGCCAACCGGTACAGTTCGATTGCCCTGGCAACACCACCGGTTGTTTCACCAGCCCTCAAACCGCCGAGCGCCAGCAATGCATATGAGTAGGTAGCCGTCCCAGCATGGTCCTTGATAATCATCTCGTAGGCGGCCGCAGCCTCATCCTTCCTGCCGGCTTTAGCCAGAGTTGAGCCCTTCATGTGCAATGCTGAAGCCGCAATGTCTCCCGGAGGATTGGCCGCAAGGGTTGAGTCGAGAATGGCAAGTACATCCTGTGTCTTGTTCGCCCCATCCAGTATCTCGGCGCGCCGCAATGCAGCCTTGAAGCGATACGATGAGGCCGGGAACGCGGCTTCGACCTTGTAGAAGAACTCAACCGCCTTCGCCACGCTCTTAGTCTGCCGATAGCTCTCGCCTATGCGGTAGGTGACCTCAGCTTCCCTCGGATGGTTCGTCACAGCTCCAAGGACGGCGACGTATTCAAGGGCGGCGAGATCGTACATTCCCCTGTCAAACAGGCCGTCGGCAAGGTGCAGCTGGTCCTCAATCCCAAGCGCACCGTGAAGGCAGATTGGCACAGCAAGACCAGCGAGAATCACGCCTATCGCGATCCTGCGGTTCACTTGACAACCTTTTCCTCGGCGCTGATCGCAAAAGAAATATTCCATATGTCACTTCCACGGCAGAGATCGAGCACATGAATCAGCTTCTGGTACGAGGTGTCCCTATCCGCCCTGATCAGCACAGGCTGGCCCGGGAAGCCAGTATCCTTGTTGACAAGCTGTTTGAGCAGAACAAGCAGTTCAGCGTCGTTGTGAACGCGCCCGTTGACCGCCACCTCTCCTGTCTTCTTGAGATTGAGTATGATCTCTCCAGGCAGACGCCGCGACTCGACATTAGTGTTCTCCGCAGTCGGCAACTTGATGTCGATCTCCGTCTCCCACTGCATGTAGATCTGCAGCGTGATGAAGAAACAGAGCAGAAACAACATGATGTCGACCAGCGGGGCTATCTGAAAACCAACGGTGTCCGGTTTAAACTTTCCGCGGAAATTCATGATCATTTCCCCTTCAAGAACGCCGTCATGACCTCACTTGACGACGACTCAAGCCTGGAGACCAGCCGCGAGGCCCGGCTGCGGAAGAAACCGTAGAATGCCATTGCCGGTATGCCGATGACCAGGCCGCCGGCTGTTGCAAACAGGGCTTCGGCCACACCGGATGCAAGCAGCAGTGGCTTTGCCTTTGCGGCATCAAGCGCAACAGCATTGAATGCCGTGAACATGCCGAACACCGAACCAAGCAGACCGACCATGGGCGACAGAATGGCCAAATCCAGCAGGAACTGCGGTTGAATCTGTATCTCAACACCCTGGCGGGAGCCTTCCGATTCAAGGATCGACTTCAGCATCATACTGTCATGTTGGGGAACCTTCTCGACGTAGTCGACTCCGGCCAGTACAACTTCAGAAAGCGGGCATGACTGTTCGATGCAGATCTCACGGGCCTCGCTCCATGATCGACTGGCTATCTTGCCCAGGACTTTCCGTAGAAATGCCCTCGGCGCAACCTGCGCCTCGCGCATCATGTAGAAACAGTAGATCACAAACGCCACGCCGAGGACCGACATGGCTCCCAGCACGTACATCATCTTGCCACCACGTTCGAACACGTATCCGAGGGTCAATTGCTTCACATCTGATTCAATGGGTGCCGCAGCACATGCGACCACGCTCCAGAACATCATGAGGCCCAACGCCACCAGTCCGGTCCTGCTCCTTGTTGTCATGTCATTCTCCCTGTTCTTGATTCACAATGCAGACATACGCAATTCACGAGACGCAAAATAGTTAACCACCGAACACGTCCCACACAGCCACAACGGTTCCACACACCGGCACTACCGGCTCGATCCAGCCCGGAGCAGGCTGCTTATTGCCCGGTCGGCAGTCTGCCGCCGGGATTCGATCGTCTTCCCGATGGACGAACAGCGGCTCTTCATGGCCTTGAAGTCCAGCCCGCCAGGCGCACCAAGGTGCTTACGCGCGGCAACCGCTTTGGCCGCGTCTATGCCCGCAAGATCGCCAAGATGCTCCTTAACAAACCGGTATGCATCGCGGAAAGGCATGCCGGCAGCCGCCATCTCCAGCGCACGGTCTGCCGCGTGCACCGCGGGAGTAAAGGCCGCAGTCAGACGGCGCTCATCCACCGTAACCCCATTCATGATGCGACCCATGGCCCGGAGACTGGACAACGTAGACAATACGCCGTCAATGAACGGCCCCTTGGTTTCCTGAAGGTCACGATTGTAGCCCGAAGGCAGGGCGCGTACTATTTCGGAAACGCAGTGACCGCACGAGAGGACCGAAGCAGCCCTTGCCCTCACCAGTTCGAGCACATCGGGATTGTTCTTTTGCGGCATGATGCTGCTGCCGGTGCAGTATTCGGCTGGCAGTCCGAAGTAGCCGAACTCAGGCATCGAAAAGAGTATCAGATCCTGTGCCAGCCTGGAGAGCGACAGCATGACCTGCCCGCAGCCCGACAGCACGAGCGACTCCATCTTGCCTCGCGTGTTGCCGGCGTGAAGAACATTGTGGACGGGACCGGAGAAACCCAGAAGAGATGCCGTCAATTGCCTGTCGATCTGAAGCGGCACACCGTAGCCGGCGGCGGAGCCCAGGGGGCATCGGTCATTCTGCTCGTAAATACTCATCAGAAGACTGGCATCATCAAGCAGACTCTCGGCATAGGCTGACGCCCACAGACCGACTGAACTGGGCATGGCAGGCTGCATGTGCGTCCTCCCTACCATCGGAACGTGCCTGTTGCGAAACGCGAAGTCCACCAGTACCAACGCCAGGGTCACAGCCTCGTCAGCGCAGGCCGTCAGCTGCGTCCTCCCATACAGGCGAAGATCCACCGCAACCTGGTCGTTGCGGCTCCTACAGGTGTGAATCTTCCGGCCAATCGCCCCGAGCCGTTTCGTCAATCTCCGCTCCACCGCCATGTGGACATCCTGGTCCGAGGTTGTGATGCGGAATGTCCCGCGTCTGGCTTCATTGATTATCTTCACCAGTTCAGCAATCACTTTCGCCCGTTCAGCGCCGGTGATCAGGGGAGGCCGGCATGGCATTTTGGACAGCATAGTTACGTGTGCAGCCGTCCCAACACAATCAGCCTCAACCAGCAATAGATCGTATTCAGTATCTTTGCCGACGGTAAACGAGAGGATCTCCGAGTCAACGTCCCCAACGGTGGTCGTAAGTATCTTGCGTAGCTTGCTCATCTGACATTGGCTCCTTCGGAAGCCGGCACTGCTCCGGCAGCCTCACCATGTTGTACCCCAAGCCGTTGCTCCACGGCGTCAATATACTTCTGAAGCGGTGTGCGATCAAGCGAATCGATGGACTCGTTGGGCACGGCGGACACAGTAACATTTGTCCCTGCCAGCCTTCGTTCAACGCCGTCGACATAGTCTTCTCTTTCCCGCACAAGCGTCGCCAGCTTGTTGAGCTTCGCATCTGCGGCAACCAGCGAAGAATTGAGGCTCGAATCGGACTCGGCCCCACCCAGCAGTTCAAGAAAACCGCAGTAGGCAGACGCAACGTCGCGGACTTCGCTGGAACCTCCAACTGCAGCGATTCCGATGCCGACAGCCTTTGCCCTGCAGAAGGGCTGGATCCATTCCTGTCGTTTCATAGCAATGAGATCCTTCAGGGCAAGCACCGCAGGCATGTTAGTGTCTGCAGGAACTCCATACTCCCCCTGCCGGATCACAAGCTGCTCCTTTACCGCATCCAGCGCATCAGGAAACAGCAAACCCGGGTCGGAAATGACGAAACGCTCATCCTCAGGCCGACCCTGCCATTTCCGCTCCAAGTCCTCCACTGTCGTACACCCTGGAACCTCTTTCAACAGCCAATCGCAGGAAATCGTTTCACCCGCCGCAAGGCGGTCACGGATCCTCTCCCACCTGCCCGCCGAATCCGGAAGTCCGAGCAACCATGCCACAGCCATGGTACACACAGCCTTTTCGGTGGAGCGCCCCGATGGGAGCGAGAATTTCTTCAGTATGTCGGCAATCGCCGGAACCCGTCCTGTCTTGTGGCAATTCAGGAATATCCGCCTGTCACGAGCCTTGAGCGCCGGATCAATGTGGTGAGACAGACCGACAGCAAGCCACGCAGGTAGTCGTTCAACAGGCTGCAGCCTGCCGCCAGCGGCTGTCTTGCGACTCGCCGCAATACCACCACTTAGGACCAGCTCACAGAGCACTTCCAACGCCTCTTCCCAATCAACGCGTCCGGGATTATCTATAAGCAGATCCTGCACGACTCTTC
>JBAXKQ010000070.1:0-14673 GCA_037135275.1 bacterium | reverse complement strand
GTAAACACGTTACGCTGCAACTCCTGGGCTGATTGGGGTCAAACCTACAAGTAACGAATAAGGCTTTCTTGCGCGCCTGGCCGAAAGCGTCGAGACGTATCGGATTAGCCTGTATCTGTCTTAGACTTGAATGGGGACAGTGACTTCAACCACGACCAAGGTACTTCAGTACCGGCAGATTCAGTGGACTGGTTGTATCCAGGGACATTTCCACACCTGCTTGTGAAGGCAAATGCACACTTGTTGGAGCAGTGCAGCACCGTGGAGTGCAAAGAAAAGGCGGATGTGCCAAGCATCGCCGGCCGGTGGTTCGCAAGACAAGTCAGCCCCGGCCCGGCCGCTCCTGTTCTCGCATTACGACGAACAGGTTGAAGTTGAGGCGGTCGCGCAGCGCGGAAGGGAAGGGGCAAAAAATGGCACTAGACCCGCTTCAGGCAAAATGAGAGTATCCAGGCCCTTGTTGGTGTTAAGAAGGAGCCATTACGCGATTGCCATGTCTTCGGAGACTTGTAGCACGAAGCCCCGGGCATGGGATGGCATGCTGATTCCCTCGATTCATTCAAGGTGCTGAGAATGAGACAGGAGGCCGGTCGGAATGAAGACCGGTTCGTTGTCAGGGAGGCAGTGAGATGGAGAATCAGGCCGATTGCCTTCGGAAGCCCGTTCTGCTCCGGGCGCGCTTGACGCAGTTTTCCGGTTCCCATGAGCTGAGCCATGCCGGTCATGACTTCGCTGATTCGGGGACAAAGCATCGCTCTGCCGACTTTGCCGGCGCAACGTGGGATATCGCCGCAGCCTTTAAGTCTGTAGCTGATCGGCCGGATGCCCTGGACGTGCAGATCACCTTTCGCGTGGCCAGTGGCGCCGCCCGCGAGGTCGCGGTGGCGGTGGAGTGGCCGGTCGAATCCTGGTCGCGCGAGGTCTTCGTCATGCTGCCGGCCGCCGCCTACAACGGCAACCGCTACCCAAGCCGCCCGTACACGTACCCGCCGATGGTTCATGAAACGGCCGATATTGGCCTGGATGCGCCGGATCTGGTAACCGACGTGCCGCGCCTGAGCAGTGAGGACGGCGCGCCGTCCAGAATTCAACTGCTGACCGGCGACCTCACCACGCCCGCTCTCTGCTTTCACAACCCGCGGGCCGGTGAGGCCGCGATCCTCCTGACCGGGCAGGGAAGCTCGTTCGGAAGCCATGGCCTGACCGTCGAGGAAAACTCTGACCGCACCAGGGCTGTCCTGAGGCTCGAAGCCCCTGGCGTGCGGCGGGACACGCTCTACACCATGGTCAATACCGCCACGCAATCCTGGGACCGCGGCGCGGACTGGAATGCCGGCGATGCTGTCACCTTGCGCTTCCGCCTCTACCGCTTCCCGTCCGCCAATGTGCAGGCGCTGTACGACCGCTTTGCCCAGGTCCGCAAGGATCTGACCGGTCCAGTCCGGCTTCAGCACCAACTGCCATTGTCGGCTGCGTTTGCCATTGCCGAAGAAAAGTATCAGCGCGATAACTGGTGCGACGAGGGCTACTATCGGGTGGGTACTCATGGTGCAGCCTCCACCTGCAAGTACCAGGATTGGCAGGTTGGCTGGGTAGGGGGTGGCATCGTCCCGGCCGCTTTCCTCATTGCCGGGCAACCGGAGTCACGGCAACGCGCCAGTCGCAACCTCGACTGGATGTTCGAGCGCGCCCAACACAGTAGCGGCCTGTTCTATGCCGTGTATCACAATGGCGAAGTTTCCGCCGACGGTTTTGACCTGCCCGGCACCGAACGCTGGTACATGGTGCGAAAGCAGGCGGATGCCCTCTATTTCGTGATCAAGGCCTTTAACGTGCTCCAGGGGCAGGATGCGGCATGGCGACTGCCCGCGAGTTGGAAGGCTGGCACGCTACGCCTGGCGGACCGCTTTGTGGACACCTTCCGCCGTTTCGGCCAGCTCGGCCAGTACCTGGATTGCGAGACCGGTGACGTGGTCGTCGGCGGTTCGACCGCGGCCGCCATGGCCCCTGGCGCACTGGCCCTGGCAGGGCAGTTCTTCGCCAAGCAGGAGTACATCGAGGTCGCCGAAGCCATCGCCAGACAGTTGGACGAGCGCGACGTGCAGGCGGGCATCACAACCGGCGGACCGGGCGAGATTCTCAAGTGCGCTGACAGTGAATCAGCCTTCGCCATGCTCGAATCATTTGTGGCGCTCTACGAGGTCACCGGAAAGACTCACTGGCTCGAACGCGCCGAGGCGATGGCGGCGCAGTGCCTGACCTGGTGCGCCTCCTACGACCACGTGTTTCCACCCGACTCGCCGTTTGGCCGGCTCGACATGCGGGCGGCCGGTTCTGTCTGGGCCAATGTGCAGAACAAGCACAGCGCACCAGGCATCTGCACCATTTCCGGTGATTCGTTGTTCAAGCTTTTCCGCTACACCGGCAACCGGCTCTGGCTCGACCAGATCCAGGAGACCGCCCACAACCTGCCGCAGTACCTCTCGCGCACAGATCGACCGGTGGGTGAGCCGCCGGCCATGCGGCCAGGCTACATGTGCGAGCGGGTCAATTTCAGCGATTGGGAGGGGCGCGGCAACATCGGCGGCAGTCTCTTCGGATCCTGCTGGCCCGAGGTGTCGCTTTTCCTGACCGCCGCCGAACTGCCCGGCATTTACGTGCAGCCCGATACGGGAACGCTCTGCGTCTTCGACCACCTGGATGTCCGGGTGTTGAAAACAGAGGGTGACACGGTGACGCTGGAATGCCGCAACCCGACTGCCTTCGATGCCGAGGTCCGGGTGTTTTCTGAAAACTCCACCGCCGCCGGGGGAATTCTCGGCCAGGCCGCCGCCGTGCGCTGGCCGACGTACAAAGTGCCGGCAGGGGCGACGCGTCAGCTCAGCATTCAAGGGCGGACTGGGAATGCGAGCGGGAAAAGGCACGGATGACTTGTACAAAAGGAGGAGCGATGACGATGAATACGCGCACGATACTGTTCCTCGACGACTGGCCGATCCTGGCGCGGCAGGGTATTAACCGCCGCTGGTTTGCGGCGGAACCGTGGCCGGAGCTTAAGCCCTGGCGCGACCCGTTGCTGGACTACTCCAGCGTCACCTCTGTCATGCGCGATCCGCGCACCGGCGGTTGGCGCATGTGGGGCGGGGGCAGCACTGACCGTAGCAAGAGCGACGAGGGCTTCGGCCTGACTGCATATGCCTCGACCGATGGCCTTGACTGGCGGCCGCTGAGTCAGAGCCCGACCGTGGACAAGAACGCCACGGCCAAGGCTTCGCACATCGTCTTCAGAGGCGAATTTGCCGCGCACGGCGCGCCCTTCCTGGATGAACGCGAGTCCGATCCGGCGCGGCGCTACAAGATGCCGTATTCCGACCTGTCGAAGAATCCAGTGGACTCCTCCTACGGCACCTGCCGGGTCGCTGTTTCGCCTGATGGCATCCACTGGACCATCGACAAGGGCGCGGTCTGGCGGCGTCAGCATACCGACACATTGTTCACGGTGCTTTTCAATCCTTACACCGGCAAATACCAGTGGACGGGCCGGCCGATCCTCGGAGACAGGCGCGTGGCGCTGGATCAGACGGCCGACTGGAAGCACTTCGACAAGCCGCAGGTGATTGTGCACCCCGACCCGATGGATAGTCCGGGAGTTGAGTTCTACGGCATGCCGCAGTTCTTCTACGAGGGCTACTTCATCGGCTTTCTGTGGCGGATGTGGGGCTCGCCGAATGATCTCGCGGGCTCGACGCGGTTCATGGGCCGGGTGGATGCTGAACTGGCCTACAGCATCAACGGCCTGGCCTGGAACCGCACCAACCGGCAATCCTTCCTGCCCGACCGCGGCTGGGGCAAGGACAGCTTCGGTAGCGAGTATCCCAGCGCCATGGTGCAGGATGGCGACGGATGGCTGCGCATCTACACCACGTCCTGTGTCGGCGAGCACAACGACTGGAACAAGTTCGCGAAGGACGAAGTCATTGCGCACGTCACCGTCTCCCGCTGGCGGCGGGACGGATTCTGCGCGCTGGAGTCGCACAGCGACACGGGCTCGGTCCTGCTGCGCGGCCTGCTGCCGCGCGGGGGACGGATCCTGCTCAACGCCACCACCGGCCGGTTCGGCCGCATCCGTGCCGAGCTGCGCGACCTGCAGAACAAGCCTCTGCCGGGCTATGAATTGGACAAGAGCGTGGCTGTGACTGGCGACGGGCATTTCATGCCGCTACGCTGGCAGGACGGCGGCGCAGTGCGCGACACGCTCGATCCGCTGAACGGCCAACCCTTCAAGATCTATCTCGAGCTCGAGCAGGCGCGGCTTTACGCCCTGCGCGTCGACGCAGACCTGGTCTATGGCTTTGTGCCAGAGACCAGTCTCGCCGGCGAGTACGTCCCCAATGCATGCTACTAGTAGAGGCTTCCCATGTCTGACCACGACAGGATCATTCGATTCCCGACCAGCGTGGAAGGGAACGAGAAGTGCGCGCAGGACGCAGGACTTGGGACGCCGGACCAGGGAGTCGTGAGTACTGGGTCCTGCGTCCAGCACGAGCACAACAAAGAACTGCAGATGAACGCAAGGAGACAACAACGATGACCTCACCCTCACCCCGCAAGCTCAATGCCGAACACGGGATCGTCTGCCGCCTGCCGACAAGCGAGCGGTTCAGCTACTTCGGCTGGCCCACGGTGGCGCGCCTCGATGACGGCACGCTGATGGTCGCAAGTTCCGGCCTGCGCAGCGAGCACGTGTGCCCGTTCGGCAAGACGGTGCTGAATGTGAGCAAGGACAACGGCCGCACCTGGTCGCCGCCGCGGGTGATCCAGGACTCGATGATTGACGACCGCGATGCCGGGATCGTCAACCTGGGCGGCGGCAAGGTGCTGGCAACCTGGTTCCGTTCGGACACCCGCACGTATGCCAACGAAAGTTGGGTTCCCGAGGCCGAGCGCAAGTCGTGGTCCGGGATTTTTGCGACATGGACGGACCAGCAGGTCAACGAGCTGATCGGTTCATGGACCATGCTCAGCGAGGACAACGGGGCAACCTGGGGTGCGCCGGTCCGTGCGCCGGTCTCGGCGCCCCACGGTCCGATCCGCCTGAAGTCCGGCGACCTGCTGTACCTGGGTAAACCATTCGGCAAGTGGCCGGACATGCTCGATGCCAGGATTACCGCGGCACGGAGTCATGACGGCGGCCGTTCGTGGGAATTGATCGGAACAGTTCCGTTGTGCGATCTGACAGACCCGGCCAACTACCACGAACCGCACGTTGTCGAACTGCCCTCGGGCCGGTTGCTCGGCATCATCCGCATCGAGGGTAGCGGGGATAAGCCGCTCGACAAGTCCGGCATTGTTCACTTCAGCATGGTGCAGACGGAGTCGGACGACGGCGGGCGGACATGGTCCAAGCCCAGGCCGCTCGGATTCCATGGTTCGCCGCCGCATCTGCTGAGCCATTCCTCCGGCCTTCTGGTCCTGACCTATGGTTATCGCGAGGCGCCCTACGGCCAGCGCGCGGCCATCAGCCGCGACAACGGCGCGACGTGGGATCACGACTGGATCATCCGCGACGACGGGCCGGATGGGGACCTCGGGTATCCGTCGACCGTCGAACTGGGCGACGGCAGCCTGTTCACCGTCTGCTACCAGAAAGCCGCGGCCGGCGAGAAATGCTCGCTGCTCTGGTCGAGATGGAAACTTCCATAACTCACGGGAGTGACAAGAGCTCTATGAAGAGAGGGGAACCGGTTGGCGAGAACGGCGACGAGAGCGGATTACGAGTACAGAGCCTCGTAATCGTCCACCAATCTCGTCGCCGCTCTCGTAGACCGAAATGAAGCTGAGCATGAAAGCGCAAGCGCCGTTGAAATCTGCAATTGTTTTGGCTCTGAATGCTGCCGCGGGTAACCCTCGCAATTCCGAAGGGGCGTTCGTCACCCTGACGGACGGGCGGATCCTGTTCGCATGGTCACGCTACCGGGGCGAAAGCTGGGCGGATGAGGCCCGGGCCGATATCGCCGCTCGCTTCTCATCCGACGGAGGAAAGACTTGGTCGCCCGAGGAGCGCATCCTCGTCTCCAACGAGGTTGCCTGCAATGTCATGAGCGCGTCGCTTCTGCGTCTGCAGGACGGCCGCATCGCGCTCTTCTGCCTTCGCAAGAACAGCCTTTGCGATTGCCGTCTCTGGATGCGGACCTCCGCGGACGAGGGGGATACCTGGAGCGAGCCGGCGTGCTGCATCCCTGCGCCCTGGCGCGGCGCATCATCGGCGCCATGGACGAGACGCGCCTGCACTGGATGGTGGACCCCGATGGAAAGCAGCTCCCCCGTGAGATTGCGTGCTATGGCCGGTGCCTGAGCAGTGAGATGGGTGCGTCCTTTCTCGCCGCCTACTGGCGCGGGCGGAGGGATGGCTGCTGGGCATGAACAAGGCTGCGGGAATACGGAAAGAGCCTCTCACGAAACTGAGAAGGCCATGAATGGGGAGGAAGTGAACATGAAAAGTCTTGCCGGTTTGTTCGATCACATGGTTCTGCAGCGCAATGAGAGCAATGTCAGCGATGCGCGCTTCTCCGGCGTCAGCAAGGCGGCGAGCGGCACGCTCGTTGCGTCGGTCTCGCGCGGCGGGAAGAAGCTCAAGGACCTGACCGGCGTCGCGCTCGGCCGTGTCAGGGCTGGCAAGTTTTCCGCTGTGCTGCGGGGCCTGCCCGCGGGCGGACCTTACACGATCGCGCTGGCGGTCATGGATGACGGCGGCGCGGTGCGGGACCGGACCACAGTCAGGGACGTCCTCGTGGGCGATGTCTGGATTCTGGCCGGCCAGTCCAACATGCAGGGTGTGGGCGACAAGTTCAACGGCATAAAGAAGCATCCGGAAGTCCGCGCCTTTTTTATGGATGACCACTGGGGCGTGGCTGCGGAGCCGATTCACGACTTGTCCGCCGCGGTGGACCCGGTGCATGCGGACCTCTGCGGCGGCGCGCCGGGGAAGCCCGGGCGCTACTGCGCCTGCCCCGGGCTTTCCTTCGGCCAGGAGATGAGGAAGCGGTTCGGCGTGCCGCAGGGCGTCATCGCTTGCGCCCACGGCGGCACGAGCATGGCCCAGTGGGACCCGAAGCTCAGGACCCTCGGCGGCAAGAGTCTCTACGGCGCGATGCTGCGCCGGTTTCACCGCAACGGCGGCAAGGTTGCCGGCATGCTCTGGTACCAGGGGTGCAATGAAACGACTCTTGAAGCCGCCTCGGTTTACACCGCGCGCATGAAGGAGTTCGTGGCGGCCTGCCGCCATGATTTCGGGTTCAAGGAGATGCCATTCGTGCTGGTTCAGATTTCCCGTTTCGTCGGCTGGGGGCCGGAGGGGTTGCACCCATGGAACTCCGTCCGGGAGCAGCAGCGGTGCCTGCCGCGAAGCATCAAGCGCTGCCTGACCGTCCCGGCCATCGACCTTCCCATGGATGATTTGGTCCACATCGGCGGCGAGGGGCAGGCGATCCTGGGCCGGCGCCTGGCCGAGGCCATGGATGTGCTCATCCGCGGCAGGAGAGGCGGGCGGCCGCCGATAACGCTGAAGGCGGTGACCATCGCGCCTGACCGGGACCGCGGAACTGCCGACGTCGTGGTCGAATTCGACCACGTCGCCGGACGCCTCATCGCAACCGGCCGCCCGAACGGCTTCATCCTCGCCGACGTCTCCGGCAACACCGGTCACGTCTATGACGTCCGGCTTTCCGGAAACAAGGCCATTGTGCGCACCACGCAGGGCCTCGCGCAGGTCTGCCAGTTCTTCCTCTACCACGGTTTCGGCCTCAACCCATACTGCAACATAGGCGACGAAGCCGGCCGCTCCCTGCCGGCGTTCGGGCCCGTTGTCATCGGCGTGCCGCGCGCCTTGACGCCGTTCATCCGCACGCTGCGCGTGAGCGATTTCCAGCCCGGAGCGGGCAAGCTGGACCGGCTCGAGTATCCGGCAAATCCCGCGGCCCTGAACCTTGGGGCGCGGAGCTTTGGCGAGGACTTCTGCAATATGCATACGGACATCATGGCGCGAAAAGGCGAGGACCTGGTGTTGTACTACGCATGCGCTTTTGACTGCCGGGAGGCCATGAAGTTGTCCGTCCTCCTCGGCTATGACGGACCGGTTCGTGTCTGGATTGACGGCCGGCCGGTCTATCACGACCCGCACGGTACCAATCCGGCGATTGCGGATGCCCATCCGATCGCCTACCAGGCCACGGCGGGAAGGCATGAAGTTCTCGTGGCGCTGGGCACGAACCACGACGCTGCCTGGGGTATCTTTCTGCGGATCGAGCGCCTGGGGCTCTCCCGGGCAGCGGTAAAGGCCGGACCTGGGACCTGGGGGATGCCGACCGTCCTGGGGTGAGGTATCTGGCTGGCGGGCGGAGAAGGGTCGTTATGAGACAAGGCGGTCTGCGCGAGCGGATGACTTGACCCCATCTGGAAGAGCGCGTGCAACGCCGCGGGGCCGCAAAAGCCGCCGCGCCCGTGTGGGTGGCGGCTTTCCCGCGTTAGGCTGCGTTCTTCGCGCCGGGCAAGGCCATCCAGGCATTGCACCGGCGCGAACGCCTTGCCCAACGCGAGAAAGTCTGCCATCATGGGCTCAATAGGTTTTCGGATAGGCTCTTACTGTGGCCGGTGCCTGAGCAGCGAGATGGGCGCGTCCTTTCTCGCCGCCTGCTGGCGTGGGCGGTGGGAGGACTGCTGGGCATGAAGAAGGACGCGATCCAGATGCGTGACCCGTTTGTACTGCCGCTCCCGGCGGAAGGGCGCTACCTGCTCTTCGGCAGCACGGACAAGAATATCTGGTCCGGACCGGGGACGGCGTGTTATGAGTGGAGTGTCATTCAAGGAAAGAATTGTGAAATGAACCCATTGAACATCGGCTCTCGCCGCGAGCTCTTCGTCGACCCGTATCTGATCGACCGCTTCGAGGCCGCGTCGCTGCGTCTGCATCCGCCGCAGTCGCGGGAGATTGCCGTTTCCTTCGATGAGCCCTGGGAGGCTGGGGCGCCGGGATACTGCACCATCCTGCAGGACGAGACGCGCTTGCGCATGTACTACCGGGTGCCGCCGCCCGGAGGGTGTGAGGACTGCGATCCGCGGCAGATGACCGCCTATGCCGAGAGCGCGGACGGCATCCACTGGGCGAAGCCCGCGTTGGGCCTCTTCGAGGTGGATGGTTCCACCGCCAACAACGTTATCTGGCGCGGCATTACATCGCATAACTTCACGCCGTTCCTCGACGCCAATCCCGCCTGCCCTCCGGCGGAGCGCTACAAGGCAGTCGGCGGCACGAAGCTAGAATGGGGGGGTAGGGGGCTCTGGTTGCTGGTCAGCGCGGACGGTATCCACTGGCGCAAGAGGGACAAGGCGCCCATCGCTTTTCCCGGCAATTTCGACTCGCAGAACCTGATTTTCTGGGATGCGGCGGCTGGCTGCTACCGCGCCTACTGGCGGGACCACAGGATCGACGACCCGAAAGTGCCGAAAGGCCGCGATGTCCGCACCGCCGTGTCACCGGACTTGACCACATGGAGCGAGCCGCGCTGGCTGGCGTACGACCCGAACCGAAGTGGCTCCCCGGAGCTGGACCAGACCGACGACCCCTCCGGCGACCACCACCAATTCTATACAAGCGGAGTGTTGCCGTATCCACGCGCGCCACACGTTCTCCTCGGGTTCCCCCAGCGCTACTGTGATCGCGGCTGGCTGGTTTCGACCGGTCTTCTGCCTGATCCTGACCACCGGCGGCTTCGGGCCAGCGAGAGCGGGGGTGGCGGCCGGCCGACGCGCGGCGGCACCGTGGTCACGGATGTGCTCTTTATGGCCAGCCGTGACGGCGTCGCGTTTCACGTCTGGCCGGAGGCGGTGGTGCGCCCCGGCATCCAGCGGCCGGGGAGCTGGTACTACGGTGGCGCGTGGTTCACCTGGGGCATGCTGCGTACCCCGTCTGCCTTCCCGGGCGCGCCGGATGAGCTCTCTGTCTACATTCAGGAACAGTTCGCGCCGGACGGTTCCGGACGCCTGCGGCGGCACACCTTCCGCATGGACGGCTTCGGGTCGCTCAACGCCCCGCTGACCGGCGGGCTGGCCGTCACCCGGCCGTTCACGTTCGACGGCGACCGCCTGAACATCAACTTCTCCACCTCCGGCGGAGGCCGGTTGCGCATCGGACTGCAGGATGTCGACGGCGTCGATATTCCTGGGTTCGCCCTGGACGATTGCGACCTCCAGTACGGCGATGAACTGGAGCGGATCGTTTCCTGGAACGGACAATCCAACGTTGGCGCCCTGCGCGGGCGGCCCGTGCGCATGGTGATCGAGCTCAAGGACGCCGATTTGTTCGCGATGCGGTTCAGGTAGGGAGAACCGCGAATGACCAACAAGCAGGAAAGCACACCAACCATGACATCCAAGAAACTCAATGCAACCCACGGCATCGTCTGCCGGCTCCCCGGCGAGCGGTTCAGTTACTTCGGCTGGCCGACGGTGGCCAGGCTAGATGACGGCACGCTGCTCGTCGCCAGCTCGGGCCTGCGCTCCGAGCACGTTTGCCCCTACGGCAAGACCGTGCTGAACGTCAGCAAGGACGACGGCCGCACCTGGTCGCCGCCGCGCGTGATCCAGGATTCTCTGATCGACGACCGTGACGCGGGGATCGTCAACCTGGGCGGCGGCAAGGTGCTGGCCTCCTGGTTCCGCAGTGATACCCGGGGCTATGCGAACGAGAGCTGGATTCCCGAGGCCGAGCGCAACACCTGGCCGCAGGTGTTGGCGACATGGACCGATGACCGTGTCAACGCCCTGCTGGGCTCGTGGGTGATGCTCAGTGAGGACGGCGGGGCAACCTAGGGCGAGCCAGTCCGCGCGCCGGTCTCCGCGCCGCATGGTCCTATCCGGTTGAGGTCCGGAGACCTGCTGTATCTCGGCAAGCTCTACGGCAAGTGGTCGGACATGCTCGACGCCGGGATCACCGCGGCACGGAGTGCCGATGGCGGCCGCACATGGAAGGTGATGGGACAGGTGCCGTTCTACCCCAAGACCGTTGGCGACAACTATCACGAGCCGCACGCGGTCGAGTTGCCCTCCGGGAAACTCATCGGGGCCATTCGCGTGGAGAACGGCGGCGGCGTGGATCTCGAACGGGACGCCGGCGTCCGGGGCGGAATGTCGATCATGATGACCGAGTCCGGAGACGGGGGCCTGACGTGGTCAGCCCCGAGCCCGCTCAACTTCCACGGCGGGCCGCCGCACCTCCTGCGCCATTCCTCGGGCGTGCTGGTGCTCACCTACGGCTATCGCCAGCCGGCGGGCGGCCAGCGCGTCGCGTTCAGCCGTGATGATGGCGCGACGTGGGAGCACGACTGGATCATCCGCGATGACAGCCCGGATTGGGATCTGGGCTATCCCTCGACCGTGGAAATGGGCGACGGCAGTCTGTTCACCGTTTGTTACCAGAAAGCTGCGGCGGGCGAGAAGTGCTCGTTGCTGTGGTCGCGATGGAGGATGCCGGTGTGAGACAAGGATCCCCAGAGCGTCGGTGCCGACTCCGCCTATGCGTGGGCGGCGATGACGCGGGGGAGACCATTGATCGCTACATTGACGTGCTGGCCGGCGCGGGGATCACGGAGCTCTTCTGCAACACGAACGCCCGGCTCACGAACTATCGCAGCGACGTGTGGGATCGCATACGACTGGCGACGGGCGGCGATCCGGTGACAGTATTTCAAGTCGAGGCACATATGTGCCCTTAGTGCCGTGTGAGTGTGTCGTGAGGTGCCTTTGCTCGACGAACTTGAACGAATAGGGTTGGCGATTAAGGTGAAGAAACAAGGTGAAGGAATACGTGATCATGAAGCAGATCCTGTTAGCCATCGACGATGTGTCCGTGCCGTTACGCAAGACTGTCTGCCTGTACCTGAGCAAGCCGACTGTGCGGCCGGAGCCGGTGCTGGCGCCGAGTCCGCATGAGAGCAATGCGCCGGATAACCTGGCGGCACATTTCTACGGTACGGTCATGCAGGACGGGGGCAAGTTCCGGATGTGGTACTACGCCTGCCATCGCGGCATGAACCCCGACTGGTCGCCGCGCAAGAAGCAGCAAGTCGCAAGGGCGCCGAGCTGGCTCAAAGGCGTGCAGGAGGGGTACGAGATCGTCCAGGGACCCCTGTGCTACGCCGAGAGCGACGACGGCATCGTCTGGACCAAGCCGGCGCTTGGCCAGCTACTGTTCAAGGGTAGCCGGGACAACAACGCACTCGACCTGCCGCACACGATTGTCAGCGGCGCGGCGGTGATCCGCGACGACGCAGATCCGGATCCGGCACGGCGCTACAAGATGGTTTACCAGTTCTTTCCCGATCAGACCGAGCCGGTCATCCCGGAGTACGGCGGCCTGCCCAGCATCGCCTGCGCCGTGTCGCCCGACGGGCTGAAGTGGACCGTCATCGCCCTGCCGTACGTGAACCAGTTCGTCGAGCATTGCTCGTTCATCAGGCACAACGGGCAGTACATTGTGCACTCGCAGACATTTCCCGGCAGCGAGTGGATGGGTTCTTACACCGAGGGCGGTGCGGCCGGCGGGCGCATTGGTGTCGCGCACGCAACGTATGATTTCAACCGCTGGCCCGACCTGTGGTCATGGGCGTTCGCCTTGCCGGAGCCGGCTGATCCGGCCTTGCGCGGCGCGCCGAAACCCTACGACCAGGTGCATCTCGGCATCGGCGCCGCCAGCCTCGGCAACGTATGCGTCGGGGTTTACGGCCTGTGGCATGATCGTGAGGATTTCGGTGAGATCGACTGCGACCTCGGGTTGGTAGTGTCCAACGACGGCATCCACTTCCGCGAAGTGGGCGTCACGCCGGGGCAGGTGTTCATTCACCGCAACGATTCGCTGGCGACGCCCGTCCCGGGCCTCGCCTTCAAGACCATCCTCTGCCAGGGGAACGGCATCCTGAATGTTGGTGACGAGACCCGCATCTATCATGGCCGCTGGCTCAATGCCGGCCAGAAGGCCGAGGATATTGCAGCTCACTACTCGGCCGAGGTGGCGCTGGCCACGCTTCCGCGCGATCGCTGGGGTGCGCTGGGGCTCAATCCCGGGGTGAACGAGGGAGCGATCTGCTCCGCGCCTGTCACGATTCCGAAGGGCGGCTGCGGATTGCGCATCAACGCCGACGGCGTGGCCGGCTTGACGGTGGATCTGCTCGACGAGCGCTTTGGCCCGATCCCCGGCTTCACGGGCGGAGTGGTGACCAGCCCTGATGGGCTCGACTGTCCGGTGGTCTGGCAAGGGCACTCGCCCGCCGAACTGGCCGGCAAGCACGTGAGGGTGCAGGTGAACCTGAAACGAGTTGGCGAGAACCAGCCGCGCGTGTATGCACTTTATGTTGGGGTTTAGGAGACCTGTCTAAACCTGTCAACAGGTCTCGATGGGCTTCGATAGGATTCGACGAGAATCGAAAGGTAACACCATGCCCACCCATATCTACTACATCGACCCGGCGCACGGCGACGCCGCCAACGATGGGCTGTCGCCGGCGCGGCCTGTCAAGAATCATGCCAATTGTGATGTCCGACCGGGCGACACGGTGCTGTTCAAGCGTGGCAGTGTGATCCGCGGATTTCTCCAGACGCGCGACGGTGCCGACGGAGCGCCGGTCACCTACGGCGCTTACGGCGACGGCGAGAAGCCAACCTTCCTGGGCTCGGTCGCCGCAGGCGATCCGGCAGCCTGGACGGAGGTTAGGCCGCAGATCTGGCGCCATTCCGGGCCTTTCACCAGCGAAGTCTGCAACCTGGTCTTCAACGGTGGAGAAGCCTGCGGCACCCTCCGCTGGGTAATCGAGGACCTGCGTGACCATGGAGACTGGCACTACACCGGCATCGGTGCCACCAGCGGCGGGGAAAGCTCTGGCATTAAGGACGCCGTTGCCGGCGTCCTGTATCTCCGTGCTGCGAAGAATCCCGGCGTTGCTTACCGGGACATCGAAGTCGTGCTCTGGGGCCATCGCAAACTGGTCGGCGGCAGGCGGCATCTCGTCCTCGAGGGCCTGTGCTTCCGCAACAGCGGTGTGCATGGCTTCCAGGATGCCGACGTCCGCAACGTGACGATCCGCGACTGCGACTTCCGCCACATCGGCGGCGCAGTCTGGCATCGGCAGCGCCGCATCCGCTTCGGCAATGCCATAGAACTATGGGATGGTGCCTGGGACGTCACGGTTGAGCGGTGTGTCTTTGACACCATATACGACTCTGGCGTCACCCACCAGGGCGGGGAAACCCGCAACATCCCGGCGCGGCTGTGTTTCCGCGATAACAGCTTCACCGATTGCGGCATGGCGGCCTACGAGTGCCGGGAGCCGTCGGAGGAGGTCTATTTCGAGCATAACACCTGCGTCATTACAGGTGGTGGGTTCGGGCTTCAGGGCGAAGCGCCACCTCGCCAGTCGGAGATCCACCCGCACCCGATGGGGCATCACGTGTTCATCTGGCGCATCGAACCGGGTACGCAGCCCGGCCGCGTCTATATCCGTGGCAATAAGTTCGGATCGACGCCTCACGGCGCGGCAATCTACTCGATCATAGATCCACTGGACGAGCGGCAGTTTGTCATCGACGGCAACACGTATGCAGGCCGTGATAGCCTTCTGCTTGCCA